>JACBFI010000017.1 GCA_013391385.1 Sediminibacterium sp. Gen4
ATATTACCTTAGAAAACTCTAACTAAACGTGGCACTAAATTATGGGGAGCTTACATTACCAATAAAATTACCAAGATGCCGGAGAGTGTTCCTGAGTTTATTACCGGAACCAAGAAATATGCAGTAGGTAATTCTATTTTTGATTACTGGTTACGTAGTTATTATGGTGTAGATCCAACCGATGGTGCTGCATTGTATGTTGCACAGAATACAGCTCCTGGACCAACAGTGAGACTTATTAACAACAAAGCAGGTGGTGTTGATACGGTAACCACTGCCATAGCGAATGGTAAGTTTGAAAATATGGGAACTACCATTCCTGATCTTTATGGTAGTTTCACGCAATCTATTACTTATAAGAACTTTACACTGAGTGCATTATTTACTTTCCAGATTGGTGGTAAAACCTATGATGGTTTATATGCAGCGCTGATGTCTTCAGGTAACTACGGTGGAGCCATTCATACCGATATGCTGAAAAGATGGCAAAAGCCTGGTGATGTTACGAATATTCCTCGTTTAGATGCGGGTAGAACAGCTGATTTCAATGCCGCTTCTTCCAGATGGTTGATTGATGCCTCTTATCTGAATATCAGAAATATTAATCTGACTTATACATTGCCTAAGTCTCTTATCTCAAAAATCAAAGCAAACAATGCTCAGGTTTTTGCGACAGTAGAAAACGTTGCATTTTTCTCAAAGAGAAAGGGGATGAATAATCAGCAGGCATTCAGTGGTGTTACATCCAATGCTTATCCGCCTTCAAGAGTATTCACACTTGGATTTACCTTTAACTTATAAACAGACAGTTATGAAAAAATATATCTTATCATCTCTGGCACTGGTAACAATTGCTTTCAGTTCTTGTAAAAAAGAATTTTTAGATACGTTCCCCACTACATCAGTAGCAGCTGCTGATGCATTAGCCAGTACCGGTAACGCTATTGCTGCACTCAATGGAATTCACCGAATCATGTATGTGCAATATGATGCACAGGGACAAGCCGGTGAGGGTTCTAATAATATTTTCAGAGATTTAATGGGAGAGGATATTGTGTATCCACTTGCCAATGGAAGTACAGGTTTAATTGGTTGGATGCGTTGGCAAACACATAGAAACGTGAATGCAGGTGATTTACGTTATTTGTACCGTTTCTATTACCGACTCATTTCAAATGCGAATGTCCTGATCAATAATATTGATGGGGTACCCGGACCCGATACCGATAAAAAAATGGTAAAAGGACAAGCATTGGCTTATCGTGGTTGGGCTCATTTTCAGTTGGTACAATTGTGGGGTAAACGATATGTTGCAGGTGCGCCTAATACTCAGCCAGGTGTTCCTTTATTGTTAACCAATACACTGGAAGGTCAACCAAGAGCCACTGTGGAAGAAGTGTATACACAAATCAATAAAGACCTTGATGAGGCATTGACATTGTTAGCGGGTTATACACGTGCTGGAACAGCTGCTAAGTCAAATTTTAATGTCAATGTTGTACATGGTATCAAAGCACGCGTGGCTTTGACACAGCAAAACTGGGAATTGGCTGCTACCAGTGCCATTGCTGCCAGAAACGGTTTCACACTCATGAGCAATGCACAGTATTTGAGCGGTTTCAATGATATTTCCAATCCGGAATGGATATGGGGTAGTCGTCAAATTGATGACCACAACACATTCTTCTTTTCCTATTTTGCTTATATCTCCGCCAATTTTAACTCAACTGTATTGCGTACCCAGCCCAGAGCCATCAACGCTAATTTATGGGATGCAATACCGGCAACCGATATTCGTAAACAGTGCTGGGATCGCACAGGTGCTACCGTTCCAATACCACCGGGTGGGGCAAGAGTGCCTTACCAGAATAAAAAATTCCTAGCTAAGAGCAGCTCACTCAGTGTAGGAGATGTGCCTTATATGCGTGCTGCAGAAATGTTCCTGATAGAAGCAGAAGCAAGAGCCAGACAAGGACAAAACCTTGCTGCACAAACAGCATTATTTACACTGGTGCGCAACCGAAATGCTTCTTATACACAGTCTACGTCTACTGGTCAGACATTAATTGACGAGATTCTTTTTAACAGACGTATTGAATTGTGGGGTGAAGGTTTCCGTTTTACAGACCTGAAGCGTTTAAACCTGCCTATGTCTAGAGCCGGAATTCCTAATCACTTGGTTGCTTTAACACAGGTTACAACAGTACCTACTGGTGATATACAATGGGAGTTCTTGTTCCCGCAAGATGAAATGAATGCCAATAAAGCGATTGTTCAAAATCCGCTCTAAAAAAGCGAAATTTTCTTTAACAGTAAAAAATGGTCAGCACAAAAAATGCTGACCATTTTCATTTTTAGGATTAGAGTAAGATTAGAAAAGCATTTTAATTATATTGATAATCAATGTTTTATTTTTATTTTCCTGAAAACGAAATAGCTAAATCGGTGAAATGAGCAGCTTTTTCAAATAATCAAATGTCTATTCATGCGCATTTATGTTTTCTTTAACCTAAATTGCGACACGCATTTTTACTTTAAAAACTGAAATATGAGAAAACTAGTCACGATGTTATTGTGCGTAATGCTTGCATTACCACAAGTTTGGGCTCAATCCAGGGTCATTACTGGTAAAGTAACTGACCAAAGAAATGGGCAACCACTCTCCGGAGTTACCGTGAGTGCGGGTGCTGCCAATACTTTATCAAGTGCCAGTGGAGAGTACAGAATATCTGTAGGTACTGGTGTAAAATCCATTGTTTTTTCTTTTGTGGGTTTTGGCAATCGCGAAATCACGATTGGATCAGGAAATGTGATCAACATCTCATTACTTCCTGAAACAAAATCATTAGAAGAAGTGGTGGTAACCGGTTATTCTAATCGTAAAAGACAAGATTTTACCGGTGCTGCGGCAAAAGTTGCTGCTAAACAAATTGAGCAAGTGCCTATCGCTTCTTTTGAGCAAATCTTACAAGGTCGTGCTCCGGGCTTGTACATCGCTTCAGGTTCAGGTCAGCCGGGTGCATCTGCACGTGTGAATATTCGTGGTGTAGGATCTATCTCCGGCGGTAACGATCCATTGTATGTATTGGATGGTATTCCAATTGAAACTTCTGTATTCAGAACTTTGAACCCTAACGACTTTGAAAGCGTAGACGTACTGAAAGATGCGGCTGGTGCCGGTTTATATGGTTCCAGAGGTGCAAGTGGTGTAATCGTAATCACTTCTAAGAAAGGTATATCCGGTAAAACACGTTTACAGTATCGTGGTCAGGCCGGCGTATCTATTGCACCTACTCAAAATAACCTGCAGTTGATGAATACTGCACAGCGTCTTGAGTATGAAGAGAAAATTTTAGGTCCAGGCGGATTATTGCCAACCAACGGAAACTCAGGATTTCCTGGATGGGATTATAGTCCGAGCAACCCTTTTTATGCAACTTTAACTCCCGCACAGCGTGCTGCTCGTGCTGCTCTTTTAGATTCAGTACGTAACATTAATACTGACTGGGCTGATATCATGTTTAGAAACGGTACTTTCCGTTCACATGAGATCAACGCATCAGGGGGTACTTCTAACCTGAATTTCTATACTTCTTTATCAGTATACAATCAGCAGGGTATTATCCACAGATCAAATCTCGATCGTTATACTTTCCGTGCCAATCTTGATTTTAAGACAGAACGATTAACCGTAGCGGTACGTTCTGCTGCAGGTTGGAGTACACTAGCAAATATCGAATCTGAAGCAGGTGTTGCATTGGCGAACCCCATTGCTGCTGCTTATTTGGAACTGCCTTACCGCCGTTTCAGAGGTAATGATGGTTTAGTTTTAACAGGTGCCGGAAGAACAGCAGCTAATGCTTATGATCGTTTATTTACTACTACATCCAATACCAATCAGTTCAAAGGAAATTTGGGTGTAACCATTACCTATAATATCTGGGGTGGAATTTCATTCAAATCTACCAATGGTATCGACTGGCGTAATAACAATACCAGCCGTTTCATTGATCCTAACTCCTTTGCAGGTCGCAATATTGCCCAAGGTCAGCAAGGTTTGTACTCAGAAGGTAACTCTGAAAACTTACAATACCTGACTACCACCGGATTAGTATTTAATAGAACATTCAATGGTGTACACGCTGTCAATGCTGCATTGATGTATGAGGGTATTCGTAACAGAGAAAGAAACTTTGGAGCAACAGGTTTTGGTTTGAACAATAAACTACCCAATACACCAGCAGCGATTACGCAAGGATCAGCTACTAATAATTTAATCCCTACCATTGGTGGTGGAAGAACACTGAATGGTTTGTCTTCTAGCTTCCTGACTGCTGACTATACCTACAATAGAAAGTATAGTGTTTCAGCTAGCTTAAGAAGAGATGTTCCTTCTCAGGTTCCTCCTAAGAACAGAGAAAATATTTTCTGGACTGTAGGTGCGAACTGGAATGTGATGATGGAGAAATTCATGGAAAAACAGAACTTCTTCCAGGATGTGCGTGTGCGTGCAAGCTATGGTGAAACCGGTAATGTAAATGGTTTTACTTCTAACTTCGGTTATATTTCTTCTTACGGAGCGGGTAGCTACGCCGGTGTTGCCGGTATCGTACCTACTTCTCCGGGTAATGATGATTATAAACTGGAAAGCCAGGTTATTACCAATATTGGAGTTGATCTTGCTTTCTGGAACAACAGAGCACGTTTCACTGCTGATTATTTCATCAAAGACTCTAGAGATCTTTTTGTGAACCAAAACTTATCTCGTACAACAGGTTTTACAGCTTTATCTACCAATGCCGCACAAGTTAGAAACTCCGGTGTTGATCTGGCACTGAGCGTAGATGTACTGTCTAAGAAAGATTTGACCATTACCTTGGGTGTGAATGGTGGCTTCTTGAAGAATGAAGTTCGCAGCTTAGGTCTGTTAACAGAAATTCCTCAAGGTACCGGTATCATCCGTGTAGGTTTGCCACTGGGTAGCTATTTTGCGGTAGGTTTCAGAGGTGTTGATCCTGCAACAGGAAACCCAATTTATGAAGATATCAATGGTAACCCAACATTTGCTTATTCTGCAGCCAATAACCGTGCGGTGTTTGGAACCTTTATTCCAAGCTTCACCGGTGGTGCTACTTTGGATGTAACCTGGAAGAATATCAGCCTGTCTGCATTGTTTACCACTGCACAGGATGTGTCTCGTTTCAACAACGAATCATTCTTCTACGAAACCACCAATTCAAATATTGCCTTTAATAAGCGTATTGAAATGTTGACCCAGACTTGGCAGAAGCCTGGTGATATCACTAGTTATCAGCGTATTGGTACTCAACGTCAGTTCAGTAGCAAGGATATCAGAGATGCTAGCTTTATCCGTTTCCGTAACCTGCAAGTGGGATATACTTTCGAACCAAAGAATCCTTCAAAATCTATCAAAAGTTTCCGTTTGTGGGGTCAGGGACAGAATCTGTTTACCTGGACAAAATGGACTGGTTTCGATCCTGAAGAGAGCAACAACATTGCTACCTATGAGTTCCCGAATCCAAAAACATTCACAATTGGTTTGGACATCAATTTCTAAACAATTACAACAGATTAGTATATGAAAAAAGTAATAAATTATTTCCTTGGTATACTTTTCCTAGTAGGTGCTACCTCTTGTGAAAAGCAACTAACGGATATACAACCGATCGATCAGATACCCGCACAAAACGCCATTTCTACCTTGGTTGATGTGGGATCGGCTGTAAACGGTGTTTATGGCACCTACTCTGGTAGAAGACCACATTATCTGAGTTCTTTTATGACAGATGAAGTACGTTTGGGTACTGGTTCTGAATACCGCAACGTAGGTAATATTCTTTTCAACTGGCAGCATGTATCTGATAGCCAGGATTGGAGAGATGGTGAAAATGGTGGTGCATGGACTAACCTGTACCAAGTGATTGACCGTGCTAACCGTGTATTGGAACTGATGGTTCCAGTGCCAACAGCCAATGCTACTGAAGAAGCGTTGAAAAATCAATACCGTGGTGAAATGCTGGCTTTAAGAGCAATGGCTCACCTGGAATTGTTACGTTGGTATGCTCCTACACCGCAGTATACTGCTGATCAGTTAGGCGTAGTATTACAAAAGGAATACGTGAAAGCCCCAGGCTCTTACCGTCCTTCTCGTAATACACAGGGTGAAGTAATGAATCAGATCATTGCAGATCTGGCTGAAGCTAGAAACTTGATCCCTACCACTTTCACAGATATCAGCCGTATTACCAGAAACGCGGTAATTGCTTCTCAAGTAAGAGCTGCAGTACATACACGTTCATGGCAGACTGTAGTGGATAGAGCGAATGAGTTGTTGGCATTACAGCCGATTGCTACAAGAGCGAACTATGCTACTTTGTGGACTACGCGTTCTATTGCTCCTGCTAACCAGAGTACTGAAATTATCTGGAGACTCAATGTACAAGCCCTGAATTTGGGTGCTGCTGTTGGTTCACTGTGGCAAGATGTAGGTACAGGCGCTGTTCAGGCTTCTCCTGCTGTAAAACTGATGAACACTTTTGATCAGGCCAATGATATCCGTTTCAGCACTTTCTTCAGAACCACTCCAAGAAACCTGATTGCTAAATATGGTTTCGTTGTAACCGGTAACGGAGAAAACTTCCAATACGATATCAAGATGATTCGTAGCTCTGAAATTTTATTGGCTCGTGCAGAAGCTTATGCTGAACTGAATAACCTTACTGCAGCAAATGCTGATTTGAACACACTCAGAAGCAATCGTATCACCGGTTATATTCATATTCCGGTGTTAGATAGAAATCAGTTAATTACTGATATCTTACAAGAGCGTTACAAAGAGCTTTGCTATGAAGGTCAGCGCTACTTTGATTTGAAGAGAAGATCACTGCCTATCAACCGCGATTTAGCGGATGCAGGTGGACAGGCTACTATTCAAACATTGTTGCCAACCAATCCTAAATATATTCTGCCGATTCCTCAACAGGAAACATTTGCAAATCCTAATATGCAACAGAACGCAGGGTACTAATGCATAAGATGAAAAGACAATGTACTTGTCTAATTCATAATTTGAAATAGTACACTATTAAGTTATTCGTTTAAAGGGGCTGTATCAAAAATTGATACAGCCCCTTTTTATTTCGATACCTAATTAAGAATTATTTTTTCTAAAGGGTTCTCAAAATCTTCATCTTATATATTGATCTTTTCTTCTTTCCTGGCAGGGGCTAAGAACTATGTAAACAAAATTATTATATAATAATTTTTATGTATTCAAAAATCTAATTATATTGGTTAAAAATTTTTTATGAAAAAATCTATCCAAATCCTAGGAATGTTCATTCTGATCATTCTTATTGCCTCCTGTAAAAAAATGGTTGATAAAGACTTTTCTATTTCACCCTATGAAACAAAAATTAATAAGTGGATTGACGCCAAAATTCCGGTAAATGAAAGCGGCAAAATTTATGAAGAACAATTAAAATCTGGGTTAGATTATACTCGAATGCGTGAAGAAGCTTCTTTTGACAGTGAAAAAATTCTTATAATCCCAATAAAGGAAAACTTTTTAGAATTTAGAAAAGCGGAGGAGGGTTGTTCAGGTAATTTAGTGGTACTAATTGATAAAAAAGACGAAATCCGGCGAATGAATATTGTATTGTTTAAGCCGGAAACATCAGCCCAAACTTCAAAACTTCCTGACAATACTTTTTACCATTTATACAATACTTCTAAAGTTCCGGTAGATGGTCAGTTTCATTTTTTGGATGTAAATGGTCGTTTAGAATACCAACTTAGCTATCATGATAAAAAATTAGTGTCGAGAGGGGTTGTAACTCCTTTATCAGAAAATGAATACAATAGTATGAAGCAGAATATTGGTAAAGTGAAAACGAATGGCGTTTTTGCAACAACAAATTCACAAAATACTACGATACAAAAAAAGAGTAATAGTTGTTTTATTCACGGTTATCTGATTGTTGAAATGTATGATGCGTCAACTGGTCAATGGGTTGTCGTTGGTATGATATTTATATATTCAGGCTGTCCAGAAGAGGTACAAGTACCTCAATCAGAATTACATGCTGGCGGTGCAATCAAGTTTAGCGGTCCTGATGGTTCACAATGGAATCTCGGAGCTCAATATGAGTATGCCGTAAACCGAGAACTAACTTGGACCGCTTATTCATTGCCGTATGGATATATTTCTTCAACAGAAACAGTATATGGGAAAAAAGTAAATGGAATTGCAGATGGAGGATACTTTACAGGTGCAACACATGGATCATCTCAATCAACCGATGGAACAGCAACATGGACTGAAACAACTTGGCATCATGTTCCAAGTTATAATATCCTATATCTTTATCTGTATGGGAATATTAGCAATAGTTCAGGCACAACCCAAATTCAGGAAGAAAGGAGTTTCTCTTTTTCTGGATTGTTTCCCTAGTCGTTATTTGTCGATGTACAGATATGCAAATTCTGTTTGATAAAGAATACTAAACAAACTAAAAAGCGAATTGATTTAGCAATAAATTAATTCGCTTTTTAGTTTTTCGCTCTTAAGCAATACAATCTATTAGATACTTTTTATTGAATTAACTCAGCTAGCTTTTTCTCTAAGGCTTCTCCTCTCAAATCCGTTGCAATGATCTTTCCGGTTGGATCTAACAGCACATTGAATGGAATACCTTCAATTTTATACATAGGTACTACTACACTTTCCCAATATTTCAGATCACTAATATGCTTCCAAGTTAATTTGTCTTTTGCGATGGCTTCTAGCCATGCTTCTTTATCTTGATCCAATGAAACACCCAAAATTGTAAAGTTCTTATCCTTGAATTTATTGTAAGCAGCTACCACGTTTGGATTTTCTTTTCTGCAAGGCATACACCAACTCGCCCAGAAATCAACCAGCACATATTTGCCTTTTAAACTGCTCAATGAAAACATCTTTCCTTCTGTGTCAGGTAAACTAATTTCCGGTGCTGGCTGGTTCAATAAGCTGTTGGATGGAGGTGCTGTTGTACTTACGGTCATTAAACTTTTAAGCTTGGCCAATCCACTATGCTCTTTGAATTTGTCTGATGATGCATCAGCCAAAGCTTTTAGTTGTTCAGGCTCCATAGTACGTGAACCCATGCCTATGGCATAATACCTCGCAGCAGGACTCTCAGATGCGTTTACAAAATCAGTCAAGAATTTGTTAAGGTCTTTTAATTGACGGTCGCGTTTATCTCTTTCGATGTTTAATAAACTGTCATTACCCTCCATTTGTTGCATGCTGTCTACTTTCTTAAATGTTACATACAACGAAGAATCTTTTACATGAAAGTCTTCAAAAAGTTTATGCAGATTTTCACTAGCTTCTGAGCCTTCAATGGTATAAGCTCTGAAATTATTGACGTCTACATTCACACGAATACTTTTGCCATCATTCACAAGTAAAACATCTGGGCCATTTTCAATCACCAATCTGTATAATGTTTCTTCGGTACCCACTGCTCTCAATTCAAAGTTGCCATTGTCTTTCAAAGTGGTAGAATCAAGGATAACGGGTTGTTCGCCACCATAAGGTAACTCCTGTAAGAATATTTTTTTGGAGGGTGCATTCGTGATCTTACCACTTACAGTAAAAGCACCATATTTTTTTTCTTGACAACTGCTCAATAATGCAATAACAGCTGCGATGTATACCAATGGTTTCATGTATGAATATTTATTGATTGAGTTTTTGTTCTAATAATGATGTTACTAATTTGGGATCTGCTTGTCCCTTACTTCTTTTCTTTACTTCACCTACAAATAGACCGATTAAACCTTTTTTACCTTTTTTATACTCCGTTACTTTATCCGGCATGGCAGCAATGGCTTCATCTATCCATTGCTCTAACATATTACCGTCATTCACCATGATCAAATTCATATCAGTAGCTAGTTGCAATGGATCAGCATCTTTCTCTAATAACAAGGCTAATAGTTTTGAAGACGCAACAGAGAAGCTAACCTTACTGCTTTGTACCAGTTCTATCAAAGCGGAAAGACTGGCAGGCTTTAATGTAAGTGCTGCAAAATCTTTTTGCTGTTCATTCAGGTATTGTCTGATAGGACCTAATATCCAGTTGGCAATAGCTTTGTAATGGGTGGTATGTTTAGCCACTGCTTCAAAATACAGAGCAGTAGGTATGGAATCACAAAGCTGCCCTGCATCATATATATTCAATCCGTAAGTGGCTATTAAGCGGGCTTCCAGTTCAGCGGGTAATTCCGGTAGACTTCCTTTGATATCGGCAATAAAAGATTCAGTCAAATGAAAAGGCGCGAGGTCGGGATCGGGGAAGTAGCGATAATCATTGGCTTCTTCTTTGTCTCGGATTGCAAAAGTGGTATCATTTGATGCATCAAAACTTCTGGTTTGCTGTTTTACTGCTTCTCCTTTCTCCAATAACTCGATGATTCTTCCTATCTCAAACTCAATCGCTTTTTTGACATTGCGTATGGAGTTTAGGTTTTTAACTTCCACTTTAGTACCCAGCGTTGTGGTTCCTCTTAGTCGAACAGAGATATTGGCATCACAACGTAAGCTACCTTCTTCCATATTGCCATCACAAATACCCAACCATTGCACCAGTTTCCGAATTTCAGTAACATAATGCCAAGCTTCTTCAGCACTATGCATATCCGGTTCAGTAACAATTTCAATCAGTGGGGTGCCGGCCCTGTTCAAATCGATACAGGTATTGCTTTCATCCAGATCATGTATGCTTTTACCGGCATCCTCTTCTAAATGAATTCTATTCAATTGTACATCTTTCCTACCGGTAGAGGTATGAATGGTTACATACCCACCTTTACAAATCGGAGTGGTATGTTGCGATATTTGATATCCTTTAGGAAGATCAGGATAGAAGTAATTCTTTCTGGCAAAATAATTATGCTGCTCAATCTCACAGTGACAGGCCAATCCCATTTTGATAGCATATTCAACTGCTTTCTGATTGGTTTTAGGAAGTGTACCCGGATGACCTAAAGTGATCGGACTCACTTGCGTATTGGGTTCAGCTCCAAATGCAGTACTATCCCCACAAAACAATTTGCTTTGTGTAGCCAGTTGAGCATGAACTTCTAGTCCAATAACCGCCTCATATTTGTCTTGCAATGACATGAACTACAAAAATACTGCTGATTGTTCAGCTAAAGGAGGTTTATCACTGTTTTATAAGATATTTATAAGGAAAGTATTCGCTTTAGGTCTGTTTCTGACACCGTTAATAAATTGACAGCGGGTAATCTTTTGGTGAGTTCTTTCCAGTTTTTATCTTGATCATAAATCTTCTTTAACATTAGAAGAGCCTTGTCTACCTCTTTGTTATTCGCTAATGTAATAGCCGTCCAGAATTGCATCTCCAGATTATCTGGAAACAGTTGCATGGCAGCTTTGTACTCAGCCATTGCTTTGGCCATATCGTTTTTCTCCACAGCAAGATCTCCGTCATTCATGTGTTGATATGCAAGATGTACAGTATAAATGCGGCGTAATTCCTTTAATGGTTCCGGAGCATCATCTACACGGATATCCACTGTTTTATTATTCCAGGCTTCGGTGATCTTTCCCGGAACAACAATAATCGCAGCAGCTTGCATACCGCGAATATCACCTCCCGCTTTTTGTGCGGCTTCCAATGCCAATAATACCCTTTCTGCCAATGGTTTGCCTTTGCTTTTTTCAAATGCCTCAGACATATATTCATCTACTTGATCACCTAGCATCATATTACTTTGTACACTGTAGTTGCTTCCTTTGATATGACTAGCTACCTGTATACAATTTTTACCGGTATGTGTGGCCACATTTCCTTTACTATCAATAATTGACACTTGTCTAACATCTCTGCCCGGATCATCAGCCACTAATTTGTCAAGCACCTGCTGTGCCGATAATCCCGTTTTTAACAAAGCCAATGCTTTAGGGCCATAAGATTTATCTACAAACGATTGAGTAGCTACAGCTCCTACACCTGCTTCTGCCCAAGGAACAGAAGTACCTACACTAAACCAATGGCTTTGTACACCCACTGCCATTTCTCCGGATTGCTCATCTCTGGCAACAATGGAATAGGTATGAACCAGGGGCTCTTTAGCTCGATATACCTGAGCGAAATTTTGGAGGGTTAGACAAACAAAAGCAATCAATGTAAGAAATCTCATAATCTGGTTTTTATTAAATATACAAATAAAAAAACCGCGCCAATCCTTACAAACGCAAGGTGACGCGGCCTTATAATGCACATGAGAATATTTATAACATCAGCTTTGCCCCAATGGTTCAGAGATCTGCTGTTTTTAACTTTTTCGGAATTTTAATTTCCAGTGTTTGTGTTTTTCCGGAACGAATGATACTTGCTTTGATCAAATCGCCCTCTTTCAGTTCTTTCAGTGCAGCTTTGATTTCATCTACTGAGTTTACTGGTTTGCCGTTGATATTGGTGATAATGTCATTTTCCTGAATACCTGCTTTTTGGGCTGGCGTTTCATCTTCAACCTCTATTACTTTTACCCCTTTACTGTCCTCGGTATCCTGAATTTCAATGCCCAATCTGGGTTTACGCGAGTAATTCCAGCTAAAATTTTCCAGACCTCTTAATTCAGGCATGTTGAAGTTAAAGCCACGACCAATCCGATCATCAAAATTAAAATCGAAACCCATCTCCATGGTCTTACCAAGCACTGCTGTGGTTGTTTTCAATTGACCATCACGTAAGTAAGAAACAGTCACTTTATCTTCAGGCTTGAATTTGCGGATGGTTTCAAACAGATCTTCACTGTCTGTGATGGTGGCATCATTCACTTTGGTAATGATATCGTCTTTCTGAAGTCCGGCCTTGGCAGCAGCACTTTCTTTGGTAACAGAAGTGATTTTAGCCCCTTTTTCATTTTTTTCGCTCATCACACCGAGAAAAGCACGTGGAGTGCCATCTGATTTTCTGACGAAGGCATCGTCAAATACCTGTAAAGGTCTTCTGTACAAACCTTCTGGTCTGACACGGATGGTGGGATTGATTTTTATTTTGCCTAATTGCTCACGCTCTTCCGGAGACATATCTTTTACATCCTTTCCATTGATAATAACCCTGTCACCATCAACAACAATGGTTGTTTTTTGTCTTTTTTCTTTTACCTCTTCTTCACGCTGCTTTTTATCTGTGGTTTGTGCCGATGCAGTCATTCCTGCAGTGAGTAATAATGCGGCGATCCATTTGCAATACATAATCATAAAATTTTAGTGTACGAAATGTTTGGTAGTCAAATGTACAGTAAAATTTTATTTACGAAGGGCTTCGGAAATGTTAAATAAGGTTAATGGATTGGCGTATGGTTCATGGCTGATGGCCTATGGCTAATGGTTCATAGCAAAAGGTCTTTCTATAGGCTATGAACTATTAGCCATAAGCTACCCTAAAGCAGCGACTTCACCTTCTCCACCACCTGTACCAGATTACTGGCATCTTGTCCGCCGGCAGTGGCCAGGGTTTTTTGTCCGCCGCCGCCGCCTTTGATCAGACCTGCAATATGTTCTTTGATGATTTTGGGGGCTTCGAGTCCTTTTTGGTTAACCAGATCTTCTGATACCATCACTGCTACATTGGCTTTTCCATCTGTATTTGCTGCCAATACCACCAGATAGGTGGTAAGGTTATTTTTTAGCTCAAAACAGAGTTTCTTGAGTGCATCGGCACTACTCAGCTCTGTTACTGAACCAATAAAGGCTACACCATTGATGGTTTCTGCTTTGCTCAATAATTCTTGCTTGAGAATTTGAATTTGCTTGGCTTCTAGACTTTCAACTTTCTTTTTTAATTCATTATTCTCTACAAATAGATTCTCTACCGATTTGATGATCTCTTTCGGATTTTTCAGTGCTTCACGCACCGCTGTTAACTGATTAAGCTGTTCATCGATATAAGCTTCTGCAGTAGCACCACTCAATGCTTCAATACGTCTCACCCCCGCAGCTACAGCTGATTCTGATTTGATTTTGAACATACCCAATTCTCCCGTAGCCCCAACATGTGTACCACCACACAATTCAATAGAATAGGTGGGGTCAATGATGACTACTCTTACTACATCGCCATACTTCTCACCAAACAATGCCATAGCTCCTAATTGTACAGCATCATCTTTAGCCATTTCTTTAATGACCACAGGAATATTTTGTCTGATTTTTTGGTTAACGATTTTTTCAATTTGATTGATTTCCTCGTCTGTTACTTTAGCAAAGTGTGAGAAGTCAAAACGCAGTTGTGTATCATTGACCAAACTTCCTTTCTGTGCTACATGGGCTCCCAATACCTGTCTGAGTGCCGCATGTAATAAATGCGTAGCACTATGATGAATGGCAGTAGATTGTCTTCTGCTTGCATCCACTTTCGCAATTACAGGAGCATCTATACCAGCAGGTAATTGCTCACAGAAATGAATGATCAAATTATTCTCTTTCTTGGTATCTATTACCGGAATCGATTCACCATTAAAATCAAGTGTGCCTTGATCTCCTGTTTGTCCACCGCTTTCTGCATAAAAAGGAGTGCTTTCCAATACCAGTTGATAGGCTTCTTTTCCTTTGGCTTTTACTTTTCTGTATCGTGTAACGAGGGTATTCGTTTCTAATGTGGAGTATCCTACAAAACTATTGTTGGTAGTTTCTTTTAAAGTGATCCAGTCTTCTGTATCTACAGCAGTTGCGGCACGACTTCTATTTTTCTGTTGTTGCATCTCTGCTTCAAATCCTTTTTCATCAACAGTCAGATCATTTTCTGTAGCGATCAATCTCGTAAGATCCAATGGGAAACCGTAAGTGTCAAACAATTCAAAAGCGGCTTTACCCTGAATTGTTTTATTATTTGCGGAATGAATGATATCGTCAATTCGCTTCAACCCTTTATCCAATGTGCGGAGGAATGCATCTTCTTCTTCTTTCACTACCTTACTAACAAAATCCAGTTGCTGCTGCAGTTCCGGAAACACAGTTGTAAACTGTTGAGCAATTACCGGAACCAGCTGGTGTAATAAAGGTTGTTTATAATCCAGATAAGAATAATAATAACGCACAGCTCTTCTTAAAATTCTTCTGATCACATATCCCGCTCCGGTATTCGAGGGAAGTTGTCCATCCGCAATGGTAAATGAGATGGCACGTATATGATCCGCCAATACACGAAAAGCGACTGCTTCTTTACTATCGCTATAATCATATTTTTTTCCGGTGATGTTCTCTACTGCAGCAATGGTTCCTGTAAATACATCTGTATCATAATTACTCTGCTTTCCTTGAATCACACGTACCAATCTTTCAAAACCCATACCGGTATCCACATGCTTGGCAGGTAATGATTCCAGACTTCCATCTTTTAAGCGGTTGAATTGGATGAATACATTGTTCCAGATTTCAATCACTTGAGGATGGTCATTGTTCACCAATGTTTTTCCATCTACTGCTTTTCTTTCTGCTGCTGTTCTGCAATCTACATGGATTTCAGTACAAGGCCCACACGGACCTGTATCACCCATTTCCCAAAAATTATCTTTTTTATTTCCGAGTAGAATTCGGTCTTCCGGAATCACTTTTTTCCATTCTTGAAAAGCTTCTTCATCACGTGGAATGCCTTCTTTCTCATCGCCTTCAAATATGGTGACATACAAACGGTCTTTATCTAATTTGTATACCTCTGTCAATAATTCCCAACTCCAGGCAATGGCTTCTGCTTTAAAGTACCCGCCTGCCGGACGGGCAGGATCGCCAAAGCTCCAGTTGCCTAGCATTTCGAACATGGTATGGTGATAGGTATCTACGCCTACTTCTTCCAGATCATTGTGTTTACCACTTACACGCAAACATTTTTGTGTATCTGCAATTCTTGGAGAAGCTGCTTGTTTATTGCCCAGAAAATAATCTTTGAACTGGTTCATCCCTGCATTGGTAAATAAGAGGGTAGGGTCATTTTTTACCACAATCGGCGCTGAAGGCACGATCTGGTGTTGCTTGGAGGCAAAAAAATCCAGAAACTTCTTTCTGATCTCGGCGCTGGTCATCATCTGGGTATATATTTTAAAAACTGTATTTTAGTTGCTCAGAAGCTATCTTTGAGCGCTTTTAAAGGGCATCAAAGGTAAGGAATTGACCTTTCTTGGAAAGCGGTAAGATTTCAAGGCTTTACCTTCAACCAGAGCAAAAAATACCCAAAACAAGCGTTTTTGATGCCGTTCATAGCGGCACCCCCCAGGATATGAAGAAGATCAAATATTATTACAATACCCATACACTCCGGTATGAGAAGCTGGAAACCCCGCTCAGGGTTAGGTTATTGCAATTATTTGGTTTTATTGCCGCTTCTATTGTAACCGGGATGATCATTTTTGCCATCGCCTTCCGTTATATTGATTCTCCGAAAGAAAAACTCCTGCGCCAGCAGAATGAAGACCTAAAGCAGAATTATGGTGTATTGGAAGAAAGGCTGAAGCAATTGACCCTTCAAATGGATGAATTGGCCAATCGGGATAATGAAGTGTATCGCTCCATTTTTGAATCCAAGCCTATTCCGGATAGTGCCCGTATTCGTGAAATGGAGAAGCGCAAAGAAATTCAATTGTTACAAGCTATGGGCTCTACTGAGCTGATCAAAAACATGACAGTACAACTGAATAACCTATCGCTTCGAATGGCTTATCAGCAGCAATCATTTGATGAGATCACGCAGATGGTTAAGAATAAGGAGAAATTCCTGGCATCGATTCCGGCTATTCAACCCATCAGTAATAAAAACCTTACGCGTATTGCATCCGGTTATGGGTATCGTATAGATCCCATTTATAAAGATAGAAGAGCACATTTAGGAATGGATTTTACAGCCCCACATGGTACACCTATTTATGCCACAGCAGATGGGGTAGTAAGCGATGCAGGCTTTAATACAGGTGGATTTGGTAACCGGGTGGTGATCAATCATGGGAATAGTTATGAAACTTTATATGGACATATGTACCGCATCAAAGCAAGGGTTGGACAAAGAGTAAAACGAGGAGAAGTAATTGGGTATGTTGGGAATACGGGAAAAAGCTCCGGTCCACATTGTCATTATGAAGTACATCGTTATGGAAATCCGGTGAACCCTATTTACTATTTTTATAATGACCTTACACCGGCACAATTCGATCGGTTATTGAAGATTGCTGCTGCCAGCAACCAGAGTATGGATTAATGGGATGCTTTCGCGAAAAAATTTAGATTACGTAGAACAATCGGGTACTGCAGTTGTAGTTAGTTTACAAAAGATACATTTTGGAACCTGCCGTAAGAAAATATCTACTGAGAATCGTGAATACCCTTTCACTGGGTCTTTTATGGTTGGCCCTCAATTCTACTTTTGGAATCATGTATGATTATGCATTTATACATGAGAAAATCAAGTTAGGCAATGTTCTTTTTTACTGCTTTTTTGTTGCTAGTCTCACTGCTTATTTGTGGTATATTATTCGTCTTTGGAGTAAGCCATTGAATTTCGAAGAGTAACTTTTATTGGGTTCATCCGTTACATAAAAAATAGCGATGTAGTGAATTACATCGCTATTTTCTTATTTTCATCATAGAAACCGAACGGAATGCCCTTAAAAAGAATATCCAAACAGATCATGATCATCGGTACACTGGTGATCTGGACGATCAAATTTGTGGTCCGTCCCTTCATACATATTGATCCGGCTTTCAAACCGTTGATTGGACTGGCTCCTAATTTGATCGGCTCTTTTCTGCTGCCATTCGGGGCATGTTGGTTCTTTCAACGCTTTTTCAGGCTTGAGAATGATCGAGACCTGAATATTACCTGCTGCTTTGGTTTGTTACTGGTAGTCATCAATGAATACCTGCAACTGATTCCTGTTTTCGGAAGAACCTTTGATTACCTAGATATCCTATCATCAGTCATTGGCGTTTTCTTTGGACATCTTTTATTTCGCAGATTGATGGTGCGTTATGCAGTCATCGCTCAAAAAACAGCCGCTTAATTTTTCTGATCTTTTGTATCCAGAATCACAGGGGTATTTCCCTTACCCATTACAATCACTTTTGAGTTAGGGGAGGTAACCAATCCTTTGAGTACCTGAATTTGCTCGTACTGCAATTGTTTGTCGGTTAATCCACTACTCATGATGCGCTGATAATCAGCAATACCCTGGGCTTCTACGCGCTTTCTTTCTGCTTCTTGTTTTTCCTTTTGCAACACGAACTCCATTTTCTGCGCTTCCTGTTCTGCTTTTATTTTTTCTTCAATAGAGGTTTTTACATTGGTAGGTAAAGTGATATTTCTTACTAACAATTGTTCCAGTATCAATCCCCTTTTCTTGAAATCGGTTTCAATGCTTTTGAAAATACGGTTTTGAAAATCATCTCTTCTGTTAGAGTATAATTCAATAGCTGTAAAATAAACTGCATTGTCTCGAATTTTAGTACGGGTAAGCGGACGCACAATTTTATCTTTATAATCAAGTCCGGTTTCTCTTACAATACGTGGAGCTTCTGTACCAATTACCCGATATAAGACTGTAAGATCTATGACTACTTCCAATCCATCAGCCGTTAATACTTTAATGGCATCATCTCCAGAAGTGCTGTTAGTACTTTCATCATGAACACCACTCATGGTATAGTTCTGTGTTTTAATATCCACTGTTTTTACATCTACTAATGGATTCACCATATTCAAACCACTGGTGAGTACATCATCAGATACTTTACCGAATAAGCTTTTCACACCAATCTGACCTGCATCTATTTGTTTGATACAAGCAGTGAGGAAACCAACGATGATGATGATCAAAGCTAATATTCGAATACCCGCTGCGAGTTTACGTAACTCTTCTCTTTCCTGACTTTTGAGGACGATACCTACAATCAGAATAATCACCCCTAAAATAATTGCTACCATTTCTTTGATTTTTATTGTTAGTAGAAAATCTGCATGAAATATTACACTCAACTACTGTGATCAGCTACAATCACCCATTCACCTTTGATCTTTTTGAATAATAATGTGTAATGTCCGCTCAAGTCTCCAATGGTTCTCTTTAACATCCATTTCCCGAGTACAAAGTAGTGATCATTTTCCAAAGGCTTTACTTGTAGAATTTGAAATTGTAACTGTCCCATGGCAGTGGTATCCGGATAATTCTTTTTGTAATTGTTCAACGTGGTTTGATAACCATAGGTAACACCATTTTTCCCGATGAACATAAGGCTATCACTTTCCCAATAACCTTTCATGAATGCGGGAATATCTCCACGATTCCAATCTTTGGTTTGGCGATCAAGCATATTTCGGATGATTTGCTCGTCTTTGTTCTGAGCAAATGAAAATGTGAGCTGAAAAAATAAAAGAGAAAAAAGAAGCTTTCTCATGCGGATAATTTTCAGAAAGCTACTGAAAATTAATGGTCTCTGAAAGCCCTTACCATTTCTCTTTTTCCGGGCGGACCTTGTAGTTTGGTGACCCTGAAGCCTGCAGCTTCCATGGCTCTTCTTACTACTCCTTTACTGCAATAGGTGACCAGTATTCCCTCCGGTTTTAGCAAGTCGTATAATTTTTCAAAAACTTCAACCGTCCATAATTCAGGTTGTGCAGTAGGGGCAAATGCATCGTAATAAATGATATTAAATCGCTCTTGTGTTACAAAAGTGTTCAACTTACAATGATGTTTGTACAATTCAAATTTTGAATGAATGGGCATGACCGTATTCCATGTTGCTGCATGCATTTGTGAAAAAATGGATTTTTGTTGCAACTGGGTTCCATAGTTGAGTACACTTATCTCATCAGCAGTTAAAGGGAAAGCTTCAATGCTGTGATAGCTGACATGTATACCCATTCGATCAGCGAAAATAGAAGTGAGTAATGCATTGAGTCCGGTACCAAAACCCATCTCCAGAATTTGATATTCTTTGAGCCCTTTAGTCTGATGTAGGTAACTGATACCTGCATCTATGAAAACATGCTGACTTTCTTGTATGGCTCCATGTTTACTATGATAAGTAACATTGAGCTCATCTATTTGAATGGTATGAGAACCATCTGCAGTCAATTGAAGATGCCTTTTCATAATTCTTTGCAAGGTAAGTTTTCAAGTTGAAACCGTTTCTCTAACTTGGTGATATGGAATACATCAAACATCTCCAAAAAGATCCAAAACTGGCGACTATTTTAAAAGAGGATACTCATACACTCAAACTCCATAAAAATATCCCACTTCGATTGATGGCAAGTATCATGAGTCAACAATTGAGTACCAAAGTTGCCAAAGTAATCTTTCATCGCTTTTTAGCATTATACAATGGTAAAGAACCCAAACCCCAGCAGGTATTGGATACTCCTTTTGAAAAGCTACGTGCCATTGGTTTAAGCAATGCCAAAGTGAGTTATGTACAGAATGTAGCGCGATTTTGTATTGAACACAAGATCACGGATAAAAAGCTTTTACAGATGGATAATGAATCTATCATTGAACTACTTACCAGTATTAAAGGAGTAGGTAAATGGACAGTTGAGATGCTTTTGATGTTCACCTTGGGTAGGGAAGATGTATTTGCAGTAGATGATCTGGGTATTCAACAGGCGATGTGTAAGCTGTACAAGATCAATGCAGCCGATAAAAAGAAAATGAAAACAAGAATGCTCAAGATATCAGCGATCTGGAGTCCATACAGAACCTATGCTTGCTTACATCTCTGGAACTGGAAAGACGGAGGAGAATGATCAATAATGAATGTCGAATATCCAACATTGAAGTTCGACATTGGATGTTCGACATTCATTATTCATGATTTCTCTAGGCTGAGTTTCTGCCGGCATTGATGATGCCGAACATGCTTCGGGTAATCAGTTTTTCATAGACTTCTTTCTCCGGTCCATCACCGGTATGGTTTCTGATTTGATAGAGTGCATATTGTTGTATGGTGAGCAGTGGTAACACAATTTTATCACGCATTTGAATCGATGCTCGTCCGGGTTGATCATCATCCATGAGTTGAGTTGCTTCCGCTAATTCCAGCACCATATTGCAGGTGAGATCAAACTCGTCTTTCACCATTTGCCATACCGCACCAAACTCGGGATCTTCTTTGATGTATTCCGTTAATGGAAAAAATGATTTGAGCATACTCATCATACTGTTATCAATCAACGTGCGGAAGAATAAGACATTTCTGAACATGGCTTTTACATCATCCCACAAACCTTTTTCTTTCATGGTCTTTAATGCAGTGCCTACACCAAAAAATCCCGGTACATTTTGTTTCAGCTGACTCCAACTGCCTACAAAAGGAATCGCACGTAAATCTTCAAAACGTAAAGCTCCGCCACTACCTCTTTTGGCAGGTCTACTGGCGATATTACTTTTACTGTAATAGTTTAATGGACTGAATTGTTGCAGGTATGAAAGGAATAACGGATGTGTTTTAAATTTTTGATAAGTGATATGACTGATGCTACCCAACTCTTCCATCAGAAAACGATCATGTTGTGATAATTGTATTCTTGAGTCGGCGAACAACTCATTACTGATACCCGCACTCATCAATTGTTCCAGATTGTATTGAGAAGATTGAATGGTGCCGAAATTTGATGTAATCGTTTGTCCTTGTATGGTCAGTTGTATTTCTTCATTCTCAATATTAGAACCCATGGATGCATAAAACTTATGTGTTTTTCCGCCACCTCTTGACGGAGGTCCACCACGACCATCAAAAAATTTTGCTTTGATATTGTACTTTCTGGAAATAGCGGTTAGGTTTTCTTTCGCCGTATAAATACTCCAGTTGGCTTGAAGGTATCCGCCATCTTTTGTACCATCACTAAAGCCCAGCATAATGGTTTGTTGCATTTTTCTTTTCATCAAATGATGTGCGTACTGTGGTAATTGATACAATACATTCATGGTTTGTTCGGCTTGGGCCAAATCATCAATGGTTTCAAAAAGAGGCACAATATCTACCGTTAGTGATTCTTCTTTCCAGCCACATAGTTTGAAAAGCGCATACACTTCCATTACATTCAAACTACTCTGACAATTGCTGATTATATAGCGATTGCAGCCTGCCTCACCATTTCGTTGTTGAATGGTTTGAATGGCATAGATGCTTTCAAGGGTATCTCGGGTAATGGATTCAAATAGGGTCGGGTCGAGCTGATCTTCCAGTGAACTGAGTACGGCAATTTTTTTAGCAGCAGGAAGGTGGTTGTAATCATCGGTCAATAATCCCTTGCCACGAATGTTGATCAGTGTTTCATGAATGTTTTGAATGACCTGGGTATGAATACGACTATCTTGTCTGATATCAATCGTAGCAAAATGGGTCCCAAATATTTTTACCTTATGGATGAGGCTATTGAGTCTTTGTAAAAAGAGCGCATGGTGTTTTTCTTTTACTAACTGCTGGATGATGAAGAGTTTTTCCAGTAATGTGTTAGCGTGTATAGGCTCCGATTCTGTTGGACGAAAAACATTTTCATATAATATGGCTTCCAGTTCTTGCAGTAATACATCTACATTGGAGAAAGTGAGTCTTCTCTTGAGCTTGCGGATATCTCGGTAATAACATAGGGTGATAGAACTGCGTAAGGCTTCCGCCACTTTGAGTGTGGTTGCTGCGTTTACAAATGGATTACCATCTCTATCACCGCCCGGCCAGAAGCCTAGTTCAATAAAAGGATTGTCGCCATCATAAGTGTGATCAAAAATATCTCGTTCAATAACATTGTAAATATTACCGATAGAATGGTATAAGATATTTTCTAGGTACCACATCAGGTTCAACGCCTCATCATAGGGAGTGGGTTGCTTTTTATTAAAGAAAGGAGTGATGCCTAATTGTTGAATATATTCATTGATGGTATGGAAGTCATTTTTAGCAATGGCTTCGCTCATGTCATGAATGATACCCAATACACTACCCGGATAAAACTGTGTGGGGTGGGCAGTCAATACCACCCTTACCCTGAATTTCTTCAATTTATTTTTTAATGCTTGTGTTTTGCCGGCAAATACTGCTTCATTGTACAAAGCTTTTAAACTGCCCGGACCTTCGATATTGTTAACGGTATTGAATGCGGCATCTTCTATGGCATCAAACAACACCACTTGTCGCTCGATGTATTGAACAAACTTAAATAAGCGATCTACTTTTTGTTTTTCATCACGAACCGGTGTATGCTGTAAAAAAAAGTCGTTGATGATCTCAACCGGATTTTTCCCTGATTTATAATCATCCTCACAGGTTTGCGAAAGGATGGGTAATAAAGCTCCTACATTGGCAATGCCTGAAAAAGGCAAGGCAGCAAAAAGGCTGTTGTAAATGGTATATTTATCCGTTACGTTACGCCTGAATTGTTGGATATATTGACGCGCTGACATACCCTAATATACATTTTTATCCTAAAAACTAACAGATTCTGATTAATAAACTAATGATTTATAATGTTTTATAAAACAAATGTTAGTTAATGACAGATTAAACTTTTGTGTAAAACAGGGGTCTAACGTGCAGGAGCATTTATATTAGCGTAAAATAGCCCTGCATGCAATCAGACGATTTGGTATTACTGCAACAGTTTCGGGAGCCGGCTACAAAAGAGCAGGGGTTTACAGGTATCATTAAAAAGTACCAGGAAAAACTATACTGGCATATTCGCAGGATGGTAGTAGATCATGAAGATGCGAATGATGTATTGCAGAATATATTCATTAAGGTTTGGAAGGGGTTGGAAAACTTCCGGGAAGACAGTCGTTTGTATACTTGGTTGTATCGAATTGCTACCAATGAATGTCTAAGTTTTATTGAG
The DNA here is from genome assembly GCA_013391385.1 of Sediminibacterium sp. Gen4. Classification (GTDB taxonomy): domain Bacteria; phylum Bacteroidota; class Bacteroidia; order Chitinophagales; family Chitinophagaceae; genus Sediminibacterium. The sequence goes on from JACBFI010000017.1 coordinate 23,913, forward strand.
CAGCAAAAGCGAAAAGCATCTATTAGCATGGACGAGGTTGTGGAAGTATTGAGTAATAAAGTAAAGGCTGACAGTAATTTTGATGCCAATAAACTTGAGTGGAAACTACAATTGGCCATCCAACAGTTACCGGAAAAGCAACGGGTGGTCTTTAATCTTCGATATTACGATGAAATGCCCTATGAAGAAATGAGTCGGATACTGGATACAAGTGAAGGGGCATTAAAAGCAAGCTATCACCATGCAGCGAAAAAAATTGAGGCATTTATACTGGAACATTAAACCTACGAACACCACAGTTATCTAATGAATATGCAAAATAGGGATGAAATAACGATAGAACTGACAGGCATATTAGGTTCTGCTATTGCTTGGCCGGTTGCAGTACCCTACATGGTACCTGTTGGTTATTTTGATGCATTGTCTGAAATAATCCTGGAGCGAATCAGTATAGGATTACCCAATAAAGCCAATGTATTTGTAGTGCCGGATAACTATTTTGAACAGCTTCCTGATACTATTTTACAAGCAGTAAGACATACTGAAGTGAGTGATGAACTACGGGAAGTAGCACCGTTCTTACAGTCGATACCTAAAACCAATCCTTATCAAACAAATACTGTTCCTGTATTAGATATTCAAGCAATGATTGCAGAGAAGGCTGCAACTGATACAGGAAAGGTTATTACGATGCCTGCTATCAGAAAAAGCGCTTGGATTCGTTTAGCCGCAGCGGCGGTAATGATAGGCGTGTTGGTAACAGCAGCTTTTATTTACAACAGTAATCAAACCATTGAATCAGTGAATACTGATCAATATGCACAAATGGATGTTTCCAATGAAATATCTAAACTGAGTGAAGATGAATTAACGAATTATCTAAGTAGCGCTGAGAAGTTAGTGATTGCTACGGCTGATCGTGAATCTTTACAAATAGATGAACTACTTGATGTAAACGATCATTTGGGTGATATGTCGGATGATGAACTGAAAGAATACTTACAAGAATCTACTGAATCAACGGAAACAGTAGATATTAAATAACTGATCATGAAAACAAGAATACGCTTTACAATTTCCTTTTTATTGTTGCTTATAGCCTATAGCTATGTTCAAGCACAGCCACCAGGTGAAAGAATGCGGGGTCCACGCGAAAATATTGAGGTATTAAAAGTGGCTTACTTCACCAAACATCTTGCATTAACGACTGAAGAAGCTGAAAAGTTCTGGCCATTGTACAATAGCCACAGCGCGGAAGTGCGAAAAGCAAAACAAGACAATAAAGAAGATATTATTGCTTTTGAAGAAGCAGTATTGAATATTCGTAAGCGTTATCGCGTTGAGCTCAAGAAAGTACTGGTTTCAGATGAAAGAGTAAACAAAGCATTGGTTGCAGAACGGGAATTCATGAACGTAGTTCGCAAAGAGTTACAGGATCGTATGGAGTTACGTCGTAAAATGCGGGAAAAGAAAGACGGTGAATAGGACGACTATTTTAGCGGTCCCCAAACCGGCGATTGAATATCATGATAGAAGAGGAAAGTCCATCCTTTACTCTGCCCTTCTTCCCACCATTGTTTTCTGAGTTCCATACATTTTTTCCCGTCGTAATCATATTTAGCAACGAACCTACTTTTCATTTGTTGTAACTGTGGTGCATCATCACCACCAAAGAAAATCGTTTGTCCGTTTTCCTCAATCCAAAATACCTGATGGTATTTACTATGTGCCCCGGTTAATTGGTAACGGATGTATCCATCTATAAATCCTTCATCTTCTGTTAACCATTCAACGCGACTAAACTCTTCTAATAATCTGAAATCTTCCGGTATATACGATGCCGAGCCAATGCCTAATGCAAATTCCATTTCTCTTTGTTGCACATAATATGTAGCGTAAGGGAAAGCAATGAATCTATCTTGACCACTGTTACCATCAATCGTTACACCGCCTGCATGGTCTTTGTGTAAATGACTCATCAATACTTTTGTAACCTGCGAAGGATTGATGCCTGCACGTTGCAGGTTATTATATAGTTGTGGGGTGCCGTCTGCTTCATTATAACCAAGACCACAATCCAACAGTATCACATCTTTTTCAGTAATCACCACAAACGGTTGGATTTCCACCAGTAAACTGCCAATGGGTCTATTATTCAGTTCTTCTTTCTCAGTATCAAATGGAACAAAAACCTTTGTTTTATCAATGGTAAAACTTCCTTCTGAAAGTGGAATAATCTTCATACACACTACACTATTTAACGTAAAACCATTTGTCTATCTGCATCCAAACGCAGCAGAATAAAAACCAGTACTGTAAAAGTAAGCAAAGAAGATCCTCCATAACTAATTAAGGGTAATGGAATACCAACGATTGGAAATAAACCAATGGTCATACCAACATTTACGGCAATGTGGAAGAAAAATATACTCACCACACTATACGCATACACCCTGCTGAATGTACTACGCTGACGCTCAGCAATCATGACAATGCGGAATAATAGGAAGAGATATAACAAAAGAAATATAAAGCAACCTACAAATCCAAATGCTTCTCCTAGTGATGTGAAAATGAAATCCGTACGTTGTTCAGGCACATATTTACCACGGGTTTGCGTGCCTTTCAAGAATCCTCGTCCAAAGAAACCGCCTGATCCAATGGCAATTTTACTTTGTCGCACATTATAGTCATCCGGTTTACGAACAGTTTTATTAGTGCTCGATTTATCCTGTGCATGCTTATTATCATCGCAGTTGTATTCTTTACCTACCATGCTATAAATACGTGTACTCTGATAGCACTCTAATACATTATTAAAGATATAAGGAACCACAAATCGCTGAACACCCACACAAACCAGCCAGATGGTAATGATAACAGTCAATAATCCTTTTTTCTTTTTGATTTGCTTACGTAAAACAAAAATGACTGCAGCGGCAATTATGGTAAGGATCACTGCCAAAACATTGGGTTCTAAAATAAGTGTAGCAACCACCAATGCACCGAAAGAAGAACCTACGATCAAAATTTGTGCAGGTAAGCCTTCGCGATACATGGCAATAACAAAACTTGTATATACCAATGCGAGACCCAATTCATGTTGCAGAATTGACAATACGGCCGGAGCCAAAGCGATAGCTCCTGCTACCAATTGCGAACGAATTTTTGAAAAATCAATTTCTTGTCTGGATAAGTATTTCGCCAATGCCAATGATACAAATATCTTACACAGTTCAGCAGGTTGAAGGTTAAATCCACCTGCCAATGGTATCCAGCTTTTTGATCCATTGATATTTTTACCAATGGCAAAAGTGGCGATCATCAAAAGGATCCCGAGCAGATAAAACAGATTTGCAAATGCTGTGAACAATTTACTATCAGTCAATAAGATAAAAGTGGCTGCAATAGCGCATACACCTGCAAAGATCAATTGCTTGCTATAGCTGGTCTTGCCATCTAAAAACGAAGCCAGCCAGTCTGTTTCAGGACGGTATTCAACCATGAAGATGCAAAGAATACCAATGGCTACTAAAATGGCATATAACCAAATAACAACATAATCAACTCCCTGCGTGACGATATTTTGATTTCTTCTGTTCATGTTAAGCGGCAGTTTTTCTTTTTACAGAGGTTGACTTACGTAATTCTTCAGGAAGAACAGCTGCCGTTCTGCCACTGTCTTTTTTAGGAGTCTTAGCAGGATTCGGTTTCGTAGGTGCGCTTTCTGTTTCCATTTCTTCAGGAGCTTCTTGTACACCTGACGTATCCCTTGCTGCTTTTTTTGCAGCCGCCATTTGTTGTGCTTGCCTCAAAGAATCTCTTTTCGCCATTTGCCTTTTCATTTGAGGTGGAATGAGGTCCATTTTAGCCAACTGTTCAACTTTAGCTTTTCGATCATTGCCACTGATGGAATCTTTCAAATATTTTTCGATCAATAAGCTGGCAATAGGCGCAGCGGAAGTAGCACCATAACCCGCGTTCTCACACATCACCGCAATAGCGATGCGCGGATTTTCTCTCGGTGCAAATGCACCAAAGAAAGCGTGGTCTTTTAATTTTTCACCACGGTACGCATTCTCCACCGTACCTGTCTTACCACACACACTGATACCCGGCACTTTTGCATAAAAACCGGTACCAAATTCCATTGTGCCCTGCATGCCTTCATGTACTTCCTCCCATACATATTCAGGAATTTCTTTGGTCTTATGTCTAATCTTGAATTTATCTAACATACCAAACTGATCTCCCCCTTCAATAGAATCTATCAGGTGAGGTGTGTAGTACCATCCTTTATTAGCAATGATGGCCATTACATTCGCAAGTTGGGTAAGGGTAGTGGTGATTTCACCCTGACCAATACTATTGGATATGATATTGCAGGATTGCCAGTTTTTACCAAATATGCCATGATAATATTTAGGAGTGGGCATATTACCCATTTTCTCTGATGGTAAGTCAACCCCCAATCTTCTACCCAAACCAAAAGAATAAGCATATTGATTGAATGAACTCAATGCACTATCGCGGTTAGGATATTTACCATTTTCAAGAATACGTCTGTACGTAGCAGCAAAATAACTGTTACATGATTTTGAAATAGCCGGCTTCAAAGTAAAAGTGCCCTTAGCATGGCAACCCATAGGTCTGCCACATCCATGGTATGCACCACCGCAGCTTACGGTAAAATTATCATCAATAACACCTTCATTCATACCAATAATACCCACCATGGTTTTAAAGGTGGAGCCTGGAGAATAGAATGTGCCTACTGTTCTGTTCAACAAAGGGAGTCGGGGGTCGAAGTATAACATATCGACCAAGTGTTTTTTTCGTTGATTGCCGGTGAGGTAGTTGGGATTGTAAGTTGGTGCACTCACCATACATAAGATACCACCAGTCTTGGGATCAATCGCAACAATACTGCCTACTTTATTCTGCATCAGTTTCTCACCCAGTTCTTGTAGCTCCACATCAATACTCGAGTATAAATTGTTTCCGGCAACTGCGGCTGTATCATAAGCCCCGTTCTCCCAGGAGCCTTGTAAACGACCTTTGTTATCGCGGATGTATCGTTTGATACCTCTTTGTCCCATCAACACTTTCTCATAAATGTTTTCCAATCCCGTACTACCAAAGTAGTCGCCCATTTCGTATCCTTCTCCTTTATGCCGACGTAAAAATCCGGTATCCACTTCCGCCATATAACCCAATACCGCAGCTCCTACATTATAAGGATAAGTGCGAACAGAACGTTCATTTAAAGAAAAGCCGGGGAAACGATACATGTTTTCATTCAGCTTCGCGAACATCTCAGGAGTTAATAAAGCTTCAAAAACACTGGGTTTTACACTCGTGTTTTTGAAGATGAGGTCACGCATTCTCTTTTTGTAAGCAGCAGTATCTATATTCAATAATCTACAAAGCGTCATTGTATCGGTACCACGAGCTTCAGATGGAATGACAACCAAATCATAACTGATGGTATTTTCCAGAATCCCTCTTTTCTTTCGGTCGAAAATAATACCGCGATCGGGATAGATGACTTTCCGATAAAAGGCATTGTTGTCTGCAGCCAGTTTATACTGACCGGAAAACAACTGCAGGTTGATCAATTGCCCCGTGATAGCAATGAAAACACCTGCAAAAATAAACTGTATCACACGGCTGCGACTCTGGTTGAAGACAGGCATAGATCTTGGGACTAAACTTAAAAGTGAAGTGTATTACAAATTTGATGCTTTGTAATGGATCAAACGAAAAAAATTTTGCAAAAGTGTGAAGAAGTCAAAATCAAAAATAAAAAGTCAAAATTCAAAAGGGAAAGTTTTGAATTTTGACTTTTTACTTTTGATTTCTAAGCGGCATTCGTTCTATACTTGCCTTTTCGCAGGAACAGCAGTTCGGCGAGGAAGATCATGAGTAAGCTGATGGCTGTGGTGCCCAATACTTTTCCTAAAAAATAGAGGAAGTCTCCAAATTGGAGCCATTCTATCAGTACAAGATAGAAATGATGGATAAAAGTAAGTAAACCTACATAGAGGCTATACGGAGCCCAACCCATACTCTTACTGCCCGGCTCGCTGTAGCTCTGTTCAATGGTTTCTTGGGGCAGTAATATGCTCAGAATAAATGGGCGAATAAATGCAATCAGTACACAAGGTGCGGCATGCAGCCCCAATGTTCCGGTAAAAGAATCGAGCGTGATACCAAAAATAAATGCAATGACCATTAGTAACACGCGGTTCATGTTAAAAGGCAACCAGAGTATATACAGGAAGTAAACATAAGGAACAATGAACCGATGCAGGGGTGGAACCTCATTGAGGATGAATACCTGTAAAAAGATGAACAGGATAAATCGAACAATATTTTTTACAAGACTACTCATTGGTTGGTCAATGGGGTATTTTCAATTTGTACCTGTTCAGCAAAACGAACATTTTCTACCAAGTAAACATATTGAATACTAAAGAAATTGGTGGCTGTTTTGATTTTCAGCGTATAAAAATTGCTGGACGGGTCTGCTACAATGGAGGCTACTGTTCCCACCATCAAATTAGAGGGGAAGTTCGCAGAATAATTGCTGGTAACAACGGTATCGCCCTTCACTACTTTTGCACTTTTAGAAACATTGCGTAGGGTTAGGATAGAAGGATCACTGCCATCCCATTCAATGCTACCAGCATTATTGTCTTTTTTGAGCATGGCACTTACACGGCTATTGCGGTGAAGTAAGCTCATAACTTTGCTGATATTAGCACTGGTTTCTACTACTACTCCAACGATTCCCTCAGGTCCAATAACGGCCATACCTTTTTTAACACCTTGATTACTGCCTCTTTCCAGGGTTAGGAAATTTGTTTGCAGTGTGACGGTATTACCGATGACTTTGGCAGGAAGCCAGGTGAACTTACGATAACGACCGGTTGAATCGCGGTATGTAGTATCTGTATATTTGATGGTGGTGCTATCCGGAGCAATCTGATTGCTGACCAAGAGATTTCTCAGTCGGTTGTTCTCTTCTGCTAATTGACGATTGGTTTCTGCCAAACTAAAATAACTGCGCAGATTACTATATCGCTCATTGATTTTTCCGGTCAATTCACTGGTTGCATCAGAAAAGAATGCCTCATGCGTTTTGCTGGAACGGGTTAATAAAACGATGGCAAATACCTGAAGCAGTAAAAAGCTCAGGAAAGTGAAATAACGCCGTATGAACAGAAATATATTCTTCAACGCAAACTTTGATTAGGACATTCAAAATGATCGGATACGGTCACCGGTTTCGGTGTTATCTCATAATGAATGGAAAACGCTGATAGTTTTTCAGTGCCAGTCCGGTTCCACGTACCACACTCTTCAAAGGATCATCCGCTACATGAACCGGTAATTTGATCTTAGCACTCAAACGCTTATCCAGTCCACGTAACAAAGCGCCACCGCCGGTGAGGTATAAACCTCTGCGGTAAATATCAGCAGCAAGCTCTGGTGGGGTTGTTTCCAATGCTTTTAGAATCGCTTCTTCAATTTTGAAAATACTTTTATCCAATGCTTCAGCAATTTCCTGATAGCTGACCATGATCTGTTTAGGGATACCTGTTACTAGGTCGCGACCATTCACTGGCATATCATCCGGTGGATTATCCAGGTCTTTCATGGCAGCACCTACATTGATTTTGATCTGTTCAGCGGTACGCTCACCGATCAACAGGCTATGATAACGACGGAGGGCTTCCATGATATCTGCAGTAAATTCATCGCCTGCAACACGGATACTCTGGTCGCACACAATACCTGCCAGGGCAATCACCGTAATACCGGTGGTACCCCCTCCAATATCAATGATCATGTTTCCTACCGGCTCTTCTACATCAATACCAATACCCAGCGCAGCAGCCATGGGTTCATGGATCATATATACTTCTTTGGCTCCCGCTTGCTCGGCACTATCGCGAACGGCACGTTTTTCTACCTCGGTAATGGAAGAAGGGATACAGATCACCATTCTCCAACTGGGTGGGAAAAGGGGCTTTTTGGGGTAGATCATCTTGATCAACTCCCTGATCATCAGCTCGGCTGCGTTAAAGTCGGCAATTACACCGTCTTTCAGCGGACGAACCGTACGAATACTTTCATGGGTTTTCTCGTGCATCATGAGGGCTTTCTTGCCTACGGCAAGTACTTCCTTCATATTGTTACGGTTCAGGGCCACGATCGATGGCTCATTTACCACTACTTCATCATTATGGATAATGAGGGTATTGGCGGTACCCAGATCCATGGCTATTTCCTGCGTAAAAAAGTTGAATAATCCCATTGTATAGAAAAAGTTCTTATTTGTTCGTCAATGATTGCAAAGGTGGATGAAATTACTTGAAATAACAAAGCCTAAAATACTGATTTTTCCTGAGGTTAGAGGCGAAAGGTGAAAGGTGAAAAGTGAAACGATTTTTTTGATGTTTTATCGGCTGATGTATAAACTTTCACTTTTCACTTTTGCCTTTTCACTTTTCATCAAACTCAAACCCAATATCCCTCCGAAAATACATTCCTTCAAACGATATTTCTTTCAATTTATTTTTTGATTTGTTCACTGCATCTGTAATATTATTTCCGTACGCGGTTACTGCTAAAACCCTGCCACCATTTGTTAAGACATTGTTTTCGTTTTGTTTTGTACCTGCATGAAAAACGATCACATCTTTTGATACTGTAGCGTTTTCTAATCCGTGAATGATTTTATTCTTTTCATAATCGCCCGGATAACCACCACTTACTGCCATCACTGTTGCACAGTATCTTTCATCATAAGCAATGTTTGCATCTGCGAGTGTGCCATTATCCATTGCAGCAAATAAGGCAACCAGATCTGTTTGTAAACGCGGCATTACCACTTCTGTTTCCGGATCACCCATTCTGCAATTGTATTCAATCACAAAAGGTTCACCATTTACATTCATCAGTCCGAAGAAAATAAAACCATGGTAGATGAGTTCTTCTTGTTCCAATCCCTTTACCGTTGGTGCAATAATGCGTTCTTCTACTTTACGCATAAACACATCATCCATAAATGGTACAGGGCTTACACAGCCCATGCCACCTGTGTTTAAGCCGGTATCACCTTCACCAATTCTTTTATAATCTTTCGCATGACCAATGATCTGGTAATCTGATCCATTGGTTAAAACGAATACACTTACTTCAATGCCTTTTAAGAATTCTTCAATCACAACTTTGCTACTTGCATCACCAAATTGTTTATGAAGAATCATTTCTTCAAATGTTTGCAATGCTTCTTCATGTGTTGATGCAATTACAACACCTTTGCCGGCAGCAAGTCCATCTGCTTTTAGTACAACAGGTAAACTATGAGCGGAAATGTATTTTTTCCCTGCTTCAAAATTGTCTGCAGTAAACTCAGCATATCCTGCAGTTGGTATCTGGTGACGCTGCATGAATTTTTTACTGAATGCTTTACTGCCTTCTAATTGTGCAGCTTTTGCAGAAGGTCCTACTACCACAATTCTTTGTAGAGCAGGGTCTTTTTCAAAAAAATCATACACACCTTTCACCAAGGGTTCTTCCGGTCCTACCACCAGCATATCGATTTTGTTTTCAATACAAGCTTGTTTGATGGCTTCGAAATCTGTGACAGCTATCGATAAATTGGTGCCAAACTGAGAGGTACCGGCATTTCCGGGTGCAATAAAAAGGGCATCACAATGATGGCTCTGCGACATTTTCCATGCCAGTGCATGTTCTCTTCCACCGGCTCCTAAGAGTAAAATATTCATAATGATTGCTTGGAGTGGCGAAAGTAAGTTGCCTGAAACGAAAAAGAGCAACCTTGGGCTGCTCTTTTTCATGATGTATACAAGTTGTTGAATCCTTATTCGGCCGATTCCACATAGCTTTTCTCAGGAAGTCTTTTGGCCATCAATAAATACAATACAAAAAAGGCAGCCAGGATACCGATGAATAACCAGAAATAACTAGCTCCGGTAAACTTTGAGAAGAAACCGCCATCTGCGATACTGCCATTCACCAGACTTACAAACAGGTTTCCGGCTGAAATGCCCAATAAATAAAGGGCAGACATGGTACTCTTCATTGATTTGGGTGATTGTGTGTAAGCGTATTCCAGACAAGTAATTGATACTAATATTTCAGCTACCGCCAAAATAAAGTAAGCCAGCACCTGCCACCAAACGGTTGGCTTTCCTCCTGCATCAATTCCTTCTTGGATAAGGGCGATGATGACAAAAGAAACACCTGTTAAAAATAAACCTGCACCAATCTTTCGAAGCGGAGTTACTTTGATGCCCATTTTTTCTACCAAGGGAAATATCACATAAGTACAAACAGGGATCATACTCACCAAAAACAATGGATTGAAGGTTTGAATCTGCTCCGGTAACAATTCATAACCGAATAAATGTCTGTCGAGCTTGGTAGCCTGTAATACCCATTCAGAAAGGTTTTGGTCCCATAGTGCCCAGAAAATGGGAGTGAAGGCAAATACCATGAGGATACGATATACGGCTTGTACACCATCAATGGCTTCTGCTGAATATTTTTTACCTACTGCTTCCCAAACTGTTTGTCCGTTTCTGTTGCTCAACAATTGTTTGATAGCATAGGCAGAAATGCCCATAAAATTTTCTTTTTTAATACCGGTAGGGGGTACGCGAACATATTTTTTTCTGCCTAACCAGAAAATGATGGTGGCCAAACACATTAAAACTCCCGGAATACCAAAAGCGAGTTCAGGACCATATTTATTATAAATGATAGGTATTAGTAGTGTTGATAATACAGAGCCTGTATTGATACTGAAATAAAACCAGCCATACACTTTTGACATAAGGTGTTGGTTCGAAGTATCAAATTGGTCGCCCACATTGGCTGACACACAGGATTTGATTCCACCTGCCGCTACTGCAATCACGATCAATCCCACCGTAAACATGGAAAGATTACCCGTAGACAATGCCAATACTACATTACCTATTGCATATAAAATGGAGACATACAAAATGACTTTGTATTTACCGAAGAACCAATCGGCCAGAATACCACCCACCAATGGCATGAAATAAGCGAAAGTAACGAAGAGGTGTACCAACTCATTCGCGCGGGCTTCCGCCATATTTTGTAAAGCAGGATTGGCGGCCGGATTGAAGAACTGAGCTACCAGAAAAGTACTCATGATGGAACGGATACCATAAAAACTAAAACGTTCTGCTGCCTCATTACCGATGATATAAGGCACCGATTTGGGCATTTTCCCTTTCTTTGAATCGTTTTGTATATCGGACATAAATCGTATTTTGAAATTTAAAAGTATCGGAAACTATCGGTAAAGATTCATGTGTTTACCGAAAAAATTGCTTGCTTCATCTAAAAACCAACTCATGTCTCAACCCCAAAAATCATTCAAACCCTTTGTTTCTCCTGAAACAAACATGAAAGAGCTCACCGTGAAATCGATTCTCGTGGGTAGTCTTTTTGGTGTCATCTTTGGTGCTGCTACCGTTTACCTGGCTTTAAAAGCAGGTCTTACTGTATCCGCGTCTATTCCTATTGCTGTAATAGCTATTACATTAGGAAGAAAGTTTTTAAAGACGACCATCCTTGAGAATAATATCATTCAAACCACAGGTTCTGCAGGGGAGAGTATTGCTGCAGGTGTTGCATTTACACTACCCGGATTTTTATTTCTTTCATCACCCAGCAGTGCTGAGTATTTTAATTATCTCACCATTTTGATACTTGCCATTGTAGGTGGGTTGCTTGGTACTCTTTTGATGGTACCCTTGCGCAAAGCATTAATTGTAAATGAGCATGATAATTTGCCTTATCCCGAAGGAACAGCTTGCGGTGATGTATTAAAAGCCGGTGAGCGTGGTGGCGATTTCGCTAAAACTGCTTTCTGGGGTTTGGGTGTTGCATTTGTATATGCCATTTTACAAAAAGTGATGCATGTCATTGCTGAAACACCTTTTTATGCCACCAAGCAGATCAATAAATTTTTTCCATCAGCAAAAGTTAGTGGAGAGATCACACCTGAATATTTGGGTGTGGGCTATATCATTGGACCAAAGATTGCCGGTGTATTGGTGGCAGGTAGTGTATTGAGTTGGATGGTATTCATCCCTTTATTATCAACCCTCGTACCCCCTGATGTAATTGCTATTCAATTGGTGAAACTGGGTTACTTGTCTGATATCGCCAATGCCGGTGGTAAAGGAGGATGGGATCCGGTAACACATACATTCAATGATTATTCAGCAGCTATCTACTATGCTTATGTTCGTCAGGTGGGTGCAGGTACTGTGGCTGCGGGTGGTATCATTACTTTAGTTAAAACCATTCCAACGATTGTGAAATCTGTTAAAGGGAGCATGGCTTCTCTGCGTGGTGGATCTTCCGCAGCAGAGAGCTCAGTATCCAGAACTGATAAAGACCTTAGTTTGAAAGTAGTAGGCTTGGGTAGCTTAGCATTGATCGCGATCATCTCTGTCATCCCAAGTTTACCGGGAGATGGATTCATGCAAAAAATACTAATCGGTATTCTGGTAGTACTGTTTGGTGCACTATTCGTAACGGTGTCATCACGTATTGTTGGATTGATTGGTTCTTCGAATAATCCGATCAGTGGTATGACCATTGCAACGGTAATGGGTACCAGTTTGATCTTTCTGAGTTTGGGTTGGTCCGGACAAGCATACGAACCGTTGGTGTTAGTAGTAGGGGGTATGATTTGTATTGCCGCTGCCAATGCAGGTGCTACTTCTCAGGATCTAAAGAGTGGCTACATTGTGGGAGCAACGCCGCGCAACCAACAGATTGCATTATTTGTAGGTGCCATTGTTTCCTCAATTGTAATTGGTATCACAGTTAAATTCTTGGATAAGCCTACTACAGAAATGATACAGCAAGGTGTACAACATGCAATTGGTACCGAAAAATATCCTGCACCACAAGCTACTTTGATGGCTACACTTATCAAAGGAATTCTATCTCAGAATTTGGATTGGCAGTATGTGATCGTAGGGATGTTCCTGGCAGTGGTAATGGAACTTTGTGGTATCAAATCACTCAGCTTTGCTATTGGTGTATATCTGCCATTGGCGACAACACTTCCCATTTTTATTGGTGGTGCGGTACGTGGATTGGTAGAGGGTCGCCAGAAAAAAGAGAAAAAAGAAGTGAGCGCTGAAGAAGAGGAACTCAGTAAAGGAAGTTTGTTTGCAACCGGACTGGTAGCGGGTGGTGCTGTGGCAGGTGTGGTGATTGCATTCATTACGGGAACCTCCGGAGGGGAACAATTCTTGCGGAACATTAGTATGGAACATGGGCTTGTAGAATTGTTATCTGAAAATGGATACTTCTTATTAGGTACGTTGTTCTTTGCGTTGATGGGACTTATATTATATAGAGTGGCTATGAAGAAAACGGAATAGCTAGCTTAGAACGCATATTTTTATTGCCACTGAAGACACTGAAGGGCACAGAAAGGTTTCTGTGTTCCTCTGTGCCCTCAGTGGCATTTTTTTCTCCAGAACAATTTAAACTTCCACCCCATTCACCCGTCAAAACACAAAAGAAAAACCATGTGGCTGAAACGCTCGATTGCAGTTTTCTCATTGATAGCATCCACAGCATTTATTCCTGTAGATCCTTATTCTTCTTCTATTCGAATGCCTTATCAGCAGGCAGGTCTCTCCAAAGAACAAGCAGCAGCACATTTATTAAACCGTTTCAGTTTTGGTATTCAACCCGGACAAATTGAAGCAGTAGTTAAGATGGGCTTAGAAAACTGGTTGCAACAGCAACTGGAAGCATCATTACCTGATACAGAACTGGATAAACGCTTAGCCGGTTTCGATGCTTTAAAGATGAGTAATGAGACCATTGTGAATCACTATCTGACTCCTGCACAGATCATACTATTGGGAGTTCGGCAAAAAATCATTCGCAATGATTCTCTCAGTAATACCGATCGTGAAAAATACAGAGAAGCGTTAGCGAAAGTGATGAGAGAATCTGGAGTCAAACCGATACAAGAACTGCATCGTCAATTGGTAAACCAGAAAGTTCTTCGTGCGGTATATAGTAATAATCAATTAAAAGAAGTGTTGACAGATTTCTGGTTCAATCATTTCAATGTATCATTAACCAAAGGACAATCGCAACAATATGTGATGAGTTATGAGCGCGATGCCATCAGACCGCATGTATTCGGAAACTTTAAAAATATGTTATTGGCAACAGCCAAACACCCTGCGATGCTGGAGTATCTCGATAATGCATTAAGCGTGAGCAATGACAATGAGCGGGCACGCAGACAACAAAACAATGCCGTGTTGCGGGCTGCAAGAGAGAGAGCAGAAACCAGATTGAATGATACATCCATGCAAGGGAATGCTTTAGTACAACAAGCTGTTGCTGCAAGAAGAACACAAGGCTTGAATGAAAATTATGCGCGAGAAGTCATGGAGTTACATACCATGGGTGTAGATGGTGGTTATACACAGAAAGATGTAACAGAAGTAGCAAGAGCATTAACAGGCTGGACGGTACGACCCATGTTTTCAAATGGTCCCGCCATGCGGTTCGTTGAAAACCTCAGTGAAGAACAATTGAAAAGAAGAGGACTGATCATAGATGGAGATTTTTTATTTCGCGGGGATAAACATGATGAAAGTGAAAAAATCATACTTGGTAAAAAATACCGTGGAACAGATGGATATGAAGAAGGAGTAGCAGTACTGAATACCCTGGCATCACACACTTCAACAGCCAAATTCATTGCAACAAAATTGGCCATACGTTTTGTATCGGATGAACCTTCTCAAGCTTTAATCAAAACGCTAGCGAGTACTTATCAGCAGACAGATGGAAATATTAAAGCCATGATCATTGCTATGGTAAATCATCCTGATTTCTGGTCAAAGAAAGCATTGCGTGAAAAAATTAAATCTCCTTTTGAATTTGCTATCAGCGCACTAAGGGCTACAAAGGCGCAGGTTATGCAACCCTTTCAGGTGTTTAATTGGTGTAGTAAAATGGGACAAAGGGTTTACTACTATCAGGCACCTACCGGTTTCCCGGATCGTGCTAATTTTTGGATCAATAGTGGAGCACTCTTGAATCGAATGAACTTTGGATTGGCATTGGCCACACAGAAAATTCCGGGTGTTCGGGTGAACCTTTTGGCATTAAACAATCAGCACGAGCCTGAAAGTGCTGACGAAGCACTGCGTGCATTTAGTAAGATTTTATTGCCGGAGAGAGATAATGAAGAAAATATTAAAAGGCTAACAGCTATGGTACGAGATGCAAATGTGGAACAAAAAATAGCTGTAGCTGCTGCTAAGACAAAGAATAATAATATGTATGAGGAGGGAGAAGAAGAAACAAGAGGACAAGTGACAGGAGACAAGGAAGATTACAAGAAAGAAATAACAAGTATGGCGCAGGTGGTAGGTATTATTATTGGGTCTCCGGAGTTTCAGCGGAAGTGAGGGGAGAAGACGTGAAAAGTGTCCATAGGGCCCCATCGGAGAAAGGTGAAAGGTGAAACGAACAGTTAATAGTATTTGTACTTGTAGCTTGAGGCATGCAGCTTGAAGCTAAAAACTTACAGCTCAAAAAACCAAACAAATGATTCATCGCAGGGCATTTATGAAATCAGGGGCTATGGCCTTATTTGCAGCGGGTTTTGGGGGTGTTCCCAACTTTATTGCACGTGCTGCAGAGAGTGGTAAGATCATTCCACCTTATAAAAGAAATAAAGTTCTGGTCTGTATTTTTCAAAGAGGAGCCATGGATGGATTGATGGCGGTAAGTCCGTTCGCTGACCCGAATTTGAAAACACTGCGTCCAACTTTGTACATGAGTCCGGCACAAACACAAGGGGGTATGCTCGATTTGGATGGACAATTTGCATTGCATCCGTCACTTCAAAGTTTGTCCGCTTATTTTACAGAGGGAAGAATGGGTATTGTGCATGGAGTAGGTAGTCCGAACAACACACGTAGTCATTTTGACGCACAGGATTTCATGGAGAGTGGAACACCTTTTAATAAGGGTACTACCAGTGGTTGGTTGAATAGAGCCATTGGGTTGACCGGACATGAAGCAACACCCTTTAGTGCTGTCAGTATCACAAATGCATTGCCGCGTAGCTTGTATGGTGATAGAGAAGCTTTAGCGATCAGTAATCTTCAGGACTTTGCTATACAAATGCAAGGCAATCCCATGGCGGGTAATATGGCTGCGAAATCATTTGAATCTTTGTATGATCAAACCAGTAATCAGTTACTGAATAAAACAGGTAAAGAGAGTTTTGAAGCGATGCGGATTTTGAAATCTACCGATATTAAAAATTATCAACCGGCTAATGGAGCAGTATATCCCAATTCGCCATTAGGAAATTCTTTGAAACAGATCGCAACGCTGATTAAAATGGATGTGGGCATGGAAGTAGCGTTTGCAGAAAGTGGAGGATGGGATACACATTTCAATCAGGGAACTGTAAATGGTGCATTTGCTCGTAACCTGCGTGATTTCAGTGATAGTATTGCTGCTTTCTGGAAAGATATGGGAACTTATCAAGATGATGTTACTGTGATGACCATGACAGAATTTGGCAGAACAGCACATCAAAATGGGACCGGTGGAACAGATCATGGAAGAGCCAGTTGTTTATTTGTTTTGGGTAATGATGTTGCAGGAGGTAAAGTGTATCATCAAATAAAATCACTGGCGAAATCTGATTTGGAAGACGGACGTGATCTGCCTGTATCAACAGATTTTAGAGCGGTATTCAGTGATGTAGCGATGGGGCATTTGAAATTGAAGCAAACAAAAGGATTGTTCCCCGGATGGGATGGTAAAGCGTTGAATCTAATCAAGGGATAATTGATGCATCAACAATCATCGTTGAAAACGGTATAAAATCGTTCCTTCTTTATTGATATAAACGATATCATTTCCCATTTCCATCATGGCCAATCCATTGTTGAAACTGCCCATGCGATCGAATTGAGGTGCTATGATCCATTCTCCTTTTTTATTGATAAAGCCCCAGCTTTTATAATCTTTCTGAACAACTGCGAGGTCTTCGCTAAAAGATCCTGCATTGGTATAAGTAGGAGGAATCACCCATTGTCCACTCAAGTCTACAAATCCCCATTTATTGGAGGTATCACGAGCAGCTGATACACTATCAACAAAACCATTCATGCGCGTGAAGGAAGTTTTGATGCTTGTTTTGTTTTCGATAGTGATTATCTCCCACTTGTCAGTCATATTTTGCTGAGTACAAACAACACCTGCAAAAACAGAAGTGATATTGTAGTAAATAGGTTGCAACACAAATTTTCCGGAGCTGTCAATCAATCCCCAGAGATTATTTTTTAGTGATGCAGGTGCCAATCCCTCTGAAAAATTATGACATTGTGAAAATTGTGGCTGAATAAGAAATGCTCCTTTTTTATTGATGTATCCCCATTTGCCATTCTGTTGCACTCGTGCTTTACCTTCAAAAAAATGATCGGCTACATTGAATTGAGGTGTAATGATCCATTTCCCCTTTTCATTGATGAATCCATATTGAGCAGATACTATATAATTTCCGATTGCAGCTACTGCCATACTGTCTTTAAAAGCGCTTGCAAAAACAAACTGAGGGGTTATTACGGTTCTTCCATTGGTTTTATGAAGAAAACCAAATCGATTTTTCTCAATAAAGGGAATGAGGCTTTGCGCCTGTAAACAAGAGCAAATGATTATGGAGAATACAATCAGGAAGTATTTTTTTCTCATCCGAATAAAAATAAATTATAATCTTCCGTTCTTAATTTCATCTACTATACCCGGATCAAGAAGCGTAGAAGTGTCACCAAGATTTTCTGTTTCTCCTTCTGCGATCTTACGAAGAATTCTTCGCATAATCTTACCACTTCTGGTTTTGGGTAGTCCGCTGACAAATTGAATTTTATCAGGTTTTGCAATAGCGCCAATAATTCTAGTTACGGTTTGCAAAATATCTTTCCTCACCAGATCTCCTGTACCATGTGTATCCTGTGCATGCGATCCTTGATAAATCACATAAGCATAAATACCTTGTCCCTTAATATCATGCGGATAACCCACAACAGCGCTTTCTACCACACCTGCATGCATATTGATGGCATTTTCTACTTCAGCAGTACCAATTCGGTGTCCGCTAACATTCAACACATCATCTACACGACCAGTAATACGGAAGAAACCATCTTTGTTTTTTAAAGCACCATCACCGGTGAAATACATGTTCTCATAAGTGGCGAAATAATTTGTTCTACATCTTTCATGGTCGCCATAAGTAGTTCGTAAAATTGAGGGCCATGGTGCTTTGATACAGAGATTACCAGATATGGTTGCTTCTCCTTCTTGTAAGATCTCTTTTCCATTTTCATCCACCAATACCATTTGCAGACCCGGCATTGGAAGTGTAGCCCATCCGGGTTTGGCGGGAGTAATGCCTGCCAGATTAGAAATAAGACATCCACCTGTTTCTGTTTGCCACCAGGTATCAACGATCGGACATTTCCGCTTTCCTACATGTTCATCATACCAATGCCATGCTTCTTCATTGATGGGTTCACCTACTGTTCCCAGAACTTTAAGGGAAGAAAGATTTTTTCCTTGTAAAGGACCCAATCCAAATCCCATCAGGCTACGAATAGCGGTTGGGGCCGTATATAAAATGTTGACTTTGTATTTGTCTACAATGTCCCAAAACCTGCCTGCATCGGGCCAGGTAGGAACACCTTCAAACAATAGTGATGTAGCACCGGCACTTAAGGGTCCGTATACGATATAACTGTGTCCGGTGATCCAGCCAATATCTGCTGTGCAGAAATGTACTTGTCCGGGTTCATATTGAAACACATTGACGAAAGTGTAATTGGTGTAAATCATATAACCTGCCACACTATGTACCACTCCTTTCGGTTTTCCCGTAGAACCGGATGTATAGAGGATGAACAATGGATCTTCTGCATCCATTACTTCTGCTTCAATAAAAGTGATGCCTTTTTCTTCCACTTGTTTCATTTCATCTTCCCACCACACATCTCTTCCTTTGATCATCGATACGGGTGTACGTGTGCGTGTAGCAACAATAACACGTTTTACAGTTTTGTTTCCTATCAATGCATCATCAATTACACTCTTCAATGGAATATCTTTTGCACCTCTGTATGCACCATCGCAGGTAACGATGAATTCAGCCTTGGCATCTTCTAATCTGTCAGCAATGCTTTGTGCAGAGAAACCTCCAAATACAACGGAATGTATGGCGCCAATTCTGGCACAGGCCAAAACTGCAATTGCGAGTTCGGGGATCATACCCATATAAATACAAACACGATCTCCTTTTTTTACGCCATTGTTTTTAAGGACATGTGCAAATTGGCACACTTTCTCATGTAACTTTTTATAGGTAAGTATGCGATGATTCTCATCAGGAGCATTGGGTTCCCAAATAATCGCAGGGTGATTGCCTTTGGTGGCGAGATGTCTGTCTAAACAATTCTCAGTAATATTCAGTTTCCCTCCTTTGAACCATTCTACCTTGGGTTCTGTAAAATTCCATTCCAGTACTTTATCCCATTTTTTCTTCCAGGTAAAATGCTCGGCAATAGCACTCCAAAATGCTTCAGGATCCTGTATGCTTTTCTGATAAGCTTCCTGATAGGCTTCAAAACTTTTGATCTGATAGGGATAAGACATTCCAGCAATTTTTGAGCTATAAATATACTGTAAGCTGCTACTTTAACTGTGAATGTTTTTAATAAATAAAGGGGTAAAAAAAATCCCGGCCAGTTGTATGGTCGGGATTCCTTGATTCGAAAGCTGATTTATTTTACGTATTTCAAAATATCATCACTGTTGGGTGTTACTTTACTTGGAAAATAAGCAATCATTTTTCCATTTTCGTCCAATAAAAATTTATTGAAGTTCCATTTGATATCAGCATCCAACACACCATTTTTTGCTTTGCTGGTCAACCACTGATAAATAGGAGCCATGTCTTCGCCTTTTACGCTCACTTTGCTGGCCAATGGAAATTTAACACCAAAACGGGCTTTGCAAAACTCCTGTATATCTCCGTCACTACCAGGTTCTTGTCCACCAAAGTTGTTGGCAGGAAAACCTACGATCACTAGCTTGTCTTTGTATTGATCATACACTTTTTGCAAAGCTTCATATTGTGGGGTATAACCACATTTCGATGCAGTATTGACGATGAGTATCTTTTTTCCCTTGAATTTTGCGAAATCAATAGTACCGCCTTCAATCGATTTTACCTTAAAAGAATGAATGCTGCCATTGTCGGGTAGTGTGAAGGCAGACATCATAACCACTGCTACTAATGTGAGAATGTATTTCATACAATAGATTTTTTCCAAAATAACACTTAAATAAGGGAATTGTTATAGCATTTCCGTGAATGGATGAAAATAGTACCCTACAATGTATATGCGGCAGCGGCAATGCTAAGTCTGCAATTGGGTATCGACATCAATGTTTGTCCACATGCTTCCAAAGTAGCGCCTGTGGTGATGACATCATCTATGAGTAAAACATGCTGATTCATCAATTGATCAGGTTCTGTCACCTGAAATACAGCTTGCATGTTCTGCCATCTGGATAGCCGGTTTCGGGTGGTTTGGCTATCTGTAAACTTTTCCCGTTGAATGGCTTTTGTATTCAAAGGTCTGGACCAGACTTCCCTAATACCCTCACAAATCACTTCGGCCTGGTTATATCCTCTTTTGAATTGTTTTTTAGGATTTAGCGGAAGCGGCACAAGTAGAGTCACATCGGCGAAGCGAGGCTCAGACCGCAGGGCATAACCCATCATTCTGCCCAAAAAGAGTCCGGCTTGCTTATTTTGATGGTATTTGAGCTGTACCATTAGTTCCTGTACCAACGAATGCTTGGTAAAATAGTACAACGCAGCCGCGTTTTCCACCCGAATCCTTCCAAAAAAGGCTTTTTCCACCGGATTATTGCGTTGGCGAAAGAACCCCGTTTCGGGTAGCTGATGGGTACAACGACTACAAATCTGCTGGCGAAGACTCAAATAGTCGCTTCCACAGCCCATACAGTAATGCGGATAGATGAGTTGTAAAATTGATTTTGCTATGGATACCATGCTCCGAAACTACATGCTCGGGGGTGAGTATTTACCGCAGAAATGATGGAAGTAAAAGTGAAAGGTGAAAGGTGAAAAGTGAAACGAAAGAAATGTTTTTACTTTCACTTTTCACTTTTCATCTCTCACCTCTCACTTCTCGCCTCTCAAAAAAGTTGCTGATACACTTCATCCACGCGGCTCAATGCCACTACCTGAATTTTGTAAGCTTGTGGGTTGAAACTTTTCTTATTGTATTTGGAGACAAATATTTTTTCGAATCCGAGTTTCTCTGCTTCGGCTATACGTTGTTCTATTTTATTAACGGCTCTGATCTCACCATTCAATCCTACCTCGCCCGCAAAACATACATGAGGGGGTAGTGGAACATCTTCATAGGAAGAGAGTAAAGCACAGATCACTGCAAGATCAATGGAAGGGTCTTCTACTTTAATGCCGCCTGCAATGTTTACAAAAACATCTTTCATTCCAAATTGAAAACCTCCGCGTTTTTCGAGAACTGCCAATAGCAATTGTAATCTTCTGGTATCAAAACCGGTGACTGTTCGTTGAGGTGTTCCATAGACACTTTGTGTTACCAATGCCTGCACTTCAATCAGTAAAGGGCGCATACCTTCCAAAGTGGCAGCAATACCACTACCACTCAATTGATCTTCTCTTTGTGCGATTAAAATTTCTGATGGATTGGCCACAACCCGCATGCCATCACCCGTCATTTCATAAATACCCAACTCAGCAGTACTACCAAAACGATTCTTCAAAGTTCGGAGGATTCTATAAGCATAGTGCCGATCACCCTCAAACTGCAAAACCGTGTCTACCATGTGTTCCAGCACTTTCGGACCGGCGATAGCGCCATCTTTGGTGATATGTCCGATCAAGAAAACAGGGGTATTGGTTTCTTTGGCAAAACGTTGAAATTCGGCAGCACATTCTCGGATTTGTGAAACTGTGCCGGCAGAAGAATCGATCAGGTTGGATTGTAAAGTTTGAATAGAGTCAACAATGACTAATTGAGGTTTTAGCTTTTTGATTTCCTGAAAAATGGTTTGCGTAGATGTTTCTGTAAGCAGATAAAAATTTTCATTTTGGATCTTTAACCGATCTGCCCGCATTTTAATTTGTTGTTCACTTTCTTCCCCACTGATATACAAAACCCTTAGTTGCTTAAGTAATAAACCATTTTGTAAAAACAAAGTACTCTTACCAATACCTGGTTCACCAGCTACGAGAACAATACTTCCCGGAACAATACCTCCCCCCAGTACTCGATCTAATTCCGGATCCTGACTTTTGATTCTTTTTTCTTCCGTTGTCTGAACCTCGTTTAAAGAAATCGTTTTTGTTTTTCTTTTTTCTTCTTTGTAATCATCCCATTTTTCTTCCTTCACATTTCCTTTATCCAGTATTTCTTCGGTGAAAGTATTCCATTGAGAACAAGCCGGACATTTTCCGATCCACTTCGCACTTTCATAACCACAATTGCTACAGAAAAAAGCAGTTTTAATTTTACTCATTGGTTAAAGGTACTGTTGAAATGATGAGTTCTTTTCAGTAAAAAAATGCACGAAAAAAAATGATGAAATCTTGTGTAAAATCAGCAGTTTTTAGAATCAAAAATTTATCATTCTTGAAAGTAGAAAAACGCTGAAACGCAGTACTGACGGGCATGTAAAAGGGCCAACATTGCTGTTGACCCTGTTTACTTACTAACCCATTAAATTCTACCACTAAGTTACAAAACCGAGGCACATGGCAAAATAATTTTTGGGTTCTGTGAATAATTTTTTGAACCCGAAAAATTTCGTAGATGACCTTAACAGTTTGTTAATCAAACGGGTTACAGTCATTTTGTCGAAGTGGGGAAAAATGTCATTTTTTTTGGTGCTTTTTGTCAGAAATCAGTGATTTTAAGGTGCCAAATACCCATTTTTGGGTTTGGTAGGCATTTTGCAGCAGTCTCCGAAACAAGTCGTATGAACTCCATCTTTTTATTGTCTTTATTGTTTGTCGGAATCAGTTTTCTGGTTTCAATGCGCTTAAAGTCGAAATTTACCCATTACAGCCACTTACCCATCACCAATGGCATGAGTGGTAAGGAAGTGGCTGAGCAAATGCTCCGGGATAGCGGAATATATGATGTAAAAGTTATATCTGTTGAGGGTTTCCTCACAGACCACTATAATCCCATGAATAAAACCGTGAACCTGAGTCCGGAAGTGTATAGTGGAACAAGTATTGCGTCTGCTGCGGTGGCTGCCCATGAGTGTGGTCATGCCGTTCAACATGCCACAGCTTATAACTGGCTGATGTTGAGAAGCAGATTGGTACCATTTGTTCAATTCAGCAGCTCAATTGTTCAGTGGGTATTATTGGCAGGTATTGTATTGATCAATACATTCCCAATGTTATTATTAGGGGGTATCATTTTATTTGCCCTCACCACGCTTTTCTCAGTCATTACATTACCGGTAGAATTTGATGCCAGTAACCGCGCATTGGCTTGGTTAGAAAACAGGCGTGTATTGGTAGGTAAAGAACAGGAAGGAGCAAAGGATGCGTTGAAATGGGCAGCGATGACTTATGTAGTAGCAGCACTTGCTTCAGTAGCTACGCTGATTCAATATGTGTTGATCTTTTTGAATGGATCGAGAAATGATGATTAGTTTGTAGACCATGGTTCATAGTCCATGGACCATGGTCTATCAACTAAAATTTAATTTCCTCCTCTCGCTCATCAAAGAATCTAAACTCAGTGAGGTGATAATTGGTATTGGCTTGTGCCTTCACTTTCACTTTGTGTTTCTTTCTCCATTTCTTAATGATAGAAGAGAATAATCCTTTTGTGAGATAAGAATGAACTATCGGATGTACAACGATGGTAAGATTCTTATGTGAGTGTGTAACGAGATAATGTAATTTCTTTTCGATCTCATCCTCCAGCAATAATGTAGAAGTGATTTTTCCTGTTCCATTACAAGCGGGACAACTCTCAGCTGTATTGATATTCACTTCCGGACGCATACGTTGACGCGTGATTTGAAGCAGTCCGAATTTTGAAATTGGAAGAACAGAATGTTTCGCTCTATCTGCTTTCATGAATTGCTCCATGGCTTCCTGAACCTTTCTTTTATTGTCGGGCAACTTCATATCAATGAAGTCTACAACGATAATACCGCCAATATCACGCAGACGTAACTGACGGGCAATTTCTTCTGCAGCTTCGAGATTGGTTTCCAGTGCATTTTCTTCCTGGTTATTGCTTACACTCTTATAACCACTGTTTACATCAACCACATGCAACGCTTCCGTATGTTCAATGATGAGGTAAGCACCACTGGGTAAGTTCACTGTTTTTCCAAAGGAGGATTTCACTTGCTTGGTTACACCATACTGATCAAAAATGGGAAGTCCATTATGATAGAAAGAAACAATATCCGTTTTATCAGGTGCGATACGTTGGATATATGATTGTGTAACCTGAAATAAATTTTTATCATTCACCACAATACGATTGAAATCTGCACTCAACAGATCTCTCAGTATACTGGTTGTTTTTGTTTCTTCACTCAAAATCCTTACAGGTGCAACAGCGCCTTTCAAATTGTGCTGAATGGTTTTCCAGGTTTCAACCAATGACAGCATATCCTGGTGTAATTCTGCTGTACTTTTTCCTTCAGCTGCAGTGCGAACGATGACACCAAAATTTTTCGGACGAATTGCTTCAACGATTTTGTGTAAACGTTTACGTTCATCGGAAGAATGTATTTTTTTGGATACAGCAACAATCTCATTGAAAGGCGTTACTACTACAAATCTTCCGGGTAATGATATCTCACAACTCAAACGAGGTCCTTTTGCAGCAATTGGTTCTTTTAAGATTTGAACGAGTACATGTGGTTTACCATTCAGTACTTCATTGATCTTTCCTGTTTTTAGGATCTCAGGTTCAGCTTGCAATTTCGCAAAATCAAAAGGCTGATCTCCTTTATCTGTCATCGCTATTTGCGTAAACTTGATAATGGAGCGGGCATAAGGACTCAGATCGGTATAATGTAGAAAGGCATCTTTTTCAAATCCCACATCTACGAACGCCGCATTGAGTCCGGGTATTAGTTTTTTAACTTTACCCAGATAAAGGTCACCCACTGCGAAGTTGGCGTCCGTTTTTTCGTTGTGCAGCTCCACCAATTTTTTATCTTCCAACAATGCAATTTCTACACCTGTTGGAGCAGCATTAATAATTAATTCTTTGTTCACAAAGTGCAACTTTTAAATACAAAATCACATACCGGTATTCGGTAGATCAACATCCACAACATCTATTGAGGCAGCCTGGGAAGGAAAAGGTAAAGTTGCGAAAAGGAGGAAGGTAGGCTGCTTCCAGATAAGTGTTAAACGGGTTTAATCAGGCCGCAGCAAGATTAAACCCGTTTAGTATCATGATCGGTAATCCGAAGAATTATTTATTCTTCTTCTTATGACGATTCTTTCTCAGACGCTTTTTACGTTTGTGTGTAGCGATCTTATGACGCTTTCTCTTCTTACCACAAGGCATACCAAAGTAATTTTATACAGTTAAAAAATAAATTTATCGTTTCAGTTCAGCGATTCTTTTTTCCAGTGCTTGCTTAGCTTCCGGTATCGCCACTCTTTTCTTTGCTTCCTCATACCATTTGATCGCATTGGCTTTCTCATTATGGATATCATAAGATTCAGCCAGATTGAAAATGGCATCTAGATTTTCCGGATCAACTTTCAACACATTCAAAAAGCGTTCAATGGCTTTATCATATTGACCACTTTTCTTACTACCCAATCCGAGCATCATTTGTCCGAATACATTTCCCGGATCCTTCTCTACCACTTCTCTGATCTTTAGAATACCCTGCATCGGGTTATCTGAAATGTTTCCGAAAAGATAGCAAGCGCCCAATCCGATTTTACTCGAATCATTCGCCGGATTAATGCTCAGTGCCTGATCAAAAAGAACTTTTGCTTGTGAGGCCAGCCAATTTTGCATGGCAGGCTCACCCTCTGTCATCAGGTTATCTAAAAACAGATGGGCGGCAAAGGTGAGGCTTTTTTCAGAATTTTCCAACTTAGCAGCTTCGCCCGTATACCAGGCATAGGGTTCAAAAATGCGTGCGGAATCAGCCCAGAAGCGTGCTAGTTGATGATATACATGGATCTTTTGCTCATTAATATCCCCTCTTACAACGGAATTTTCAAGGGCACCTAAGCGAGCAACCTGCTCCGGAGTAATGCGCTCCTTGGCTTTTACTAAGAGATCTTCAAACTTAATCGATTGATTTACAGTACCATGAGGCGCTTCGCCTTCTTTATGGACATGTTTACCGGGGGAGACGGTTGGACTAAAAAAGTACAACAGAATAAATATAACCAAGCCTCCACCCGCTAACAGAAGTTGCTGTTTCTTCACTGATCGGAAATTTCGGCGAAGTTAGTCCGACTTCCGTTTGCTTTTCACTTCACTTACAAATTCTTTTGCCGGCTTAAAGGCAGGAATATAATGTTCAGGGATTTCTACTGCTACGTTTTTCTTGATGTTACGACCAATCTTGGCTGCACGCTTCTTGGTAATAAAGCTGCCAAAGCCACGGATATAAATATTTTGTCCGTTGGAAAGGCTTTCTTTTACTTCTTTGAACATGGTTTCTAGCGTCACCAGCACATCCACTTTCGGTATACCCGTTTTATCGGAAATCTGGTTGATGAGATCTGACTTTCTCATTTGTATAATGTTATTTTATGAATCAGATTTAAAGTACGACAAAAAAAATGGTATTTGCAAGAAAGATAGTGTAAATTTTATGTGCGTTACTGATTGATAGATAAATGATTCAAAGAGCATGCAATTGGTTAAGATTTGTTCATATTAAAGATATTGTTATAGTCTATCAACTTTATTACCAATCATGCGTTGTTTTGAGCATCTTTGTTTCTTAGGATGAAAAAGTCGTTTACTCAGATATTAATGGACTGGCACCGCTATCAGAATGACCGGGAAATGCCATGGAAAGGAGAAAAAAAACCTTATAGGATCTGGTTGAGCGAGATCATTTTACAACAAACCCGTGTTGAGCAGGGAATGGGATATTATCATCGATTTATTGAACAATATCCTACCATTCAAGATCTTGCAAAAGCCCCCGACCAAGAAGTATTCAAATTATGGGAAGGCTTGGGTTATTATAATAGATGCCGTAATCTGTTACACACTGCCAGGGAAATTGTACACCAACGTAAAGGCATTTTTCCGGATACATATGAAGATCTGCTTGCATTGAAGGGAGTGGGTCCTTATACAGCTGCTGCTATTGCATCTTTTGCTTATAATTTACCCTATGCCGTAGTAGATGGTAATGTGTTTCGTGTTTTAGCCCGTTATATGGGAGTTGATACCCCTACCGATAGCACGGAAGGAAAAAAAATATTTCATGACCTGGCTTACCAAATGCTAGATAAGAAAGAACCGGCTTTGTACAATCAGGCTATCATGGACTTTGGCGCCACTGTTTGTAAGCCAATGTCCCCATTATGTGCTGCCTGTCCACTCCAAAATGGTTGTGCGGCATTGTCTACAGGTAAAGTAAATCAACTTCCGGTCAAAGAGAAAACATTACAAAGAAGAACGAGGTACTTCAACTATTTTATCCTCGAATACCGGCAAAAAATTTGGGTACAACAAAGAACCGCAAAAGATATCTGGCAACAGTTATTTGAGTTTTACCTGGTAGAAACCGAAAAACAGGTACGCTGGGATCATTCTTTGATTCAAAACTGGTTAAGGGATCAGTTGAATATTCATGAACCAGTAATAGGAAAGATAGCCGAGCCATTGCTACAACAACTGACCCATCAACAAATCAAAGGACAGTTTATACATCTGCAATTGAAGCAAAAACCTGCTTCTTTAAAGGGTGGTGACTGGAAGACGGTAGCCCAAATCCAAGAACTGGCTTTCCCCAAATTGATTACATCCTACCTGTCTCAGTTAAAATCCTAATTTTTTGTGAGCTGTTCTTTTGTTGCTTAAAAAAAGTTATTTTTAAGAGTGATTAATCTGCGACGAACAAAAAATCAATCGTATGAGAGGTGTTAACAGAGTGATGCTCATTGGAAATCTCGGAAAAGACCCCGATGTACAACATTTAGAAGGCAATATTGCCGTTGCCAAATTCCCCCTAGCTACCACAGAAACCTACAAAGACCGCTCGGGGAAATTAATATCCCAAACAGAATGGCACACTGTTGTTTTGTGGCGTGGGCTGGCAGAACTGGCACAAAAGTATTTGCACAAGGGGAGTTTGATTTATGTGGAAGGTCGTTTGCGTACCCGTAGTTGGGAAGACAAAGAAGGTAATAAGAAATTTGCTACGGAAGTAGTAGGTGATAACCTGATCATGCTTGATAAACGAGGTGACGGTTCCGGTGGACATGTTTCCGGAGAAGGTATTGATGGTTATACAGGCGATGATATGCCACCATTATCTGATCCCGGAGAATCATTGCCTTTCTGATAACCCTGCGCAATGTATTTTTGTGATGAAAAGAATGCACCTGTCATTCATTGTTAACTAAAAACACCTGTTTTGGATTATCACTCGGTATTGTATACCCATCTCTTATCAGCCATTCATCCGCAAGGCACCACAGTACTTGTGATGATACTGGTTGTGTTGCTTTTTCTTTCTTTCGTTTTGTCAGGATCTGAAGTGGCTTTCTTTTCACTCACTTACAAAGACATCAATAACCTAAAGTCTAAGCAGATACCCTCTTACAAAAGAATTGTAGATCTATTAGAACAGCCCAAAACCTTATTGGCTTCTTTATTGATCGCTAATAGTTTTATCAATATCTCCATTATTATTATTTCAAACCTGCTTATTGATAATATGTTCAACTTTGAACAGTTCAATGCAGTATGGGTAGAGTTCCTCATCAAAGTATTGGCCGTCTCATTTTTATTGGTGCTGTTTGGCGAAGTGATGCCGAAAGTACTGGCTACACAAAACAATATCCGTTTTGCCAAAGATTTCGGAGCGGTGGTACAGGCTGTGGCATACACATTTGCTGGGATGAGTAAATGGTTGGTGAAATATTCGGATATCATTGAAAAAAAGCTAGCCAGCAAAACAGGAAGTGCCTATAGCTTGGAAGAACTGGATCATGCCATTGATCTTACCACCAATGAGACGGCTTCTGAAAATGAAAAGAATATTCTGAAGGGTATTGTTAAGTTCAGTAATATCTCCGTAAAACAAATCATGAAAACGCGCATGGATGTTCATGGAGTGGAATATGGAACTTCATTTGGCGAATTAATTGCACTGGTAAAAGAATTAAATTATAGCCGTTTACCTGTCTACAAAGAAGACTTAGATGAAGTACTCGGAATGATCCATACCAAAGATCTATTACCGCATCTTCACGAACACAATGACTATAACTGGCATCCGTTAATGCGTCCGCCATTTTTTGTGCATGAGCAAAAGCCGATTGAAGACCTATTACAAGAGTTTCAACAAAAAAGGATCCATTTTGCAGTAGTAGTAGATGAATTCGGAGGTACCAGTGGTATCGTAACCTTAGAAGATATTTTAGAAGAAGTAATTGGTGAGATCAAAGATGAGTTTGATGAAGAAGACAGCGGATTCAAAAAGATCGATGACAATAACTACATCTTTGAAGGTCGCACCATGATTCATGATGCATGCAAGATCATGGATATACCTGCTGAAACTTTTGATGAAATAAAAGGTGAAAGTGATTCACTGGCGGGATTGGTACTTGAGATTGCAGGTGATATACCCAAAACAGGTGCTGTTTTACAAAGTGGTGATTTCGAGTTTACGGTATTGGAGCTTGAGAAGAATCGTATTCAGAAGATCAAGCTCATGATTAAGAGAGGGGCATAGCTTATAGTTCATGGCTTATGGTTCATAGACCATGGTCCATAGTCGATGGTAGGAGCGAGAAACATTATTGGAGGGATTTAAACGTTTTGGATTTTACTTATGCGAAGAAAAAATAGGAATCTATTGAATCATATCCATCCATGGACCATGGTCTATGGACTATTAACTATTTTCATACTTACTGCTTGCAATAGTTCATTCACCCCCAAGCCTAACGGTTATTTCAAGATCGATTTTCCTGAAAAAGCGTACAAAAAATTTGATACAACGGGCTATCCTTATGCGTTTGAATATCCGGTGTATGCTAATGTAGTAAAAGACAGTACTTTCTTTGGGGATGCTACAGAAAATCCGTGGTGGATCAATATAGAATTCCCTCAATTCAATGGCCGAATTTATATCAGTTATAAAGAAATAGGTACTAACAGATTTGATACTTTGGTGAAACATGCTTTTGTATTGACAGGTAAACATTCTGCAAAAGCGTATTCAATTGATGACTCATTGATGGTAACACCCAATGGTATCTCCGGTATGTTCTTTTCAGTGGGAGGGGATGTGGCTACTGCCAATCAATTTTACTTGACAGACTCTACCCGCCATTTTTTACGTGGTGCCATGTATTTTGATGCTACCCCGAATGCCGATTCTTTGGGAATTGTGAATGCTTTTATTCTTCAGGATATGCGGCATTTGATCAATAGTTTTCGCTGGAAAAAATAATACAGCCGCCCAGGAATGGGCGGCTCTCAGGCAAACACTGAACTACCCTTCGGTAACCAGTATGCTATGTATACGCTGAAAACATGTGAATGTTACCGGTTACCTTGTTAAATCTTAGCTTATACAAAAGATGCATACGCCACCAAATCTGGTTATCTTCGCCCCAATATTTTAATAACTGTTTTCATGATAGCCATTGATAATAAACTGATCAGTGATGAAGTACTGGAAGAGCAATTTGTGTGTGATCTCACCAAATGTAAAGGGGGCTGTTGTGAAGATGGTGATGCGGGTGCGCCCATGGAAAAATGGGAACTCGAAAAATTGAAAGAATACTATGATGTCATCAAACCTTATATGACACCGGAAGGTATTAAAGAGGTAGAGCGTCAAGGTAAATATTTATATGATCAAGAATTTGGATGGGTAACACCTACCATCAATAGCGGTATCTGTGCCTATGGTTATCGTGATGAAAAAGGAATCATCAAATGCGGTATTGAACAAGCGTACAATGACGGCAAATTGGATTGGAAGAAGCCTTTGAGTTGTCATCTTTTCCCGATCAAAACTAAAAAGAGCAAACGTGATCCGGATATTGAATATGTGAATTATGAACCTCGTGAAGATCTTTGCAAAGCAGCTTGTTCATTGGGTAAGAAACTCAAAGTACCTGTATATGTTTTTCTGAAAGATTCTTTGATTAGAAAATACGGGGAAGAATTTTATGAAGCGTTGTCAGCAACGGCTGAACACATGAAAAAAGCATAACATCAAATTATGACAGATACTGCCGCCTCATTTATCGCAAAAAGCACCATTAAAGCTGCTGATCTGGAACACAGAAGAAAGATCAATTTTAATATTGGTAAGTACAATGCCGTGGTTCCTATTGGTAAGCAACAGTTCACCAATGTAATGGATGCAAGAGAACGTGCAAAAAATACCAAATGGGAAGCTATTGAACATTTGGATCAATACCTTTTGGAATTTGAAAAGAAAATCACTGCCAGAGGTGCGCGCGTAGTATGGGCAGAAGATACAGCACAAGCGTTGGCAGAAATCGGTAAGATCTGTAAAGAGAAGCAATGCAAAACACTGGTGAAGAGCAAAAGCATGGTCACCGAAGAAATTCATCTGAATGATTTTCTTGAAAAGAATGGTATTGAAAGTGTGGAGACAGATTTGGGTGAATACATACAACAATTGGATGGCGAACCACCTTACCACATTGTTACACCTGCCATGCATAAGAGCAAAGAAGATGTAGCCAAACTTTTTGCCAATAAACTGGGAACAAGACCTGACCTTACTCCTGAACAATTGACATTGGTTGCGCGACAAAAACTCCGTGAAAAATATGTAGAAGCAGAAGTAGGTGTTACAGGTGCTAATTTTATTATTGCTGATATTGGAGGTATTGCGCTTACGGAGAATGAAGGCAATGCAAGACTTAGTTGCGCTTGGCCTAAAACACATATCGTGATTGTGGGTATTGAGAAAGTGCTTCCATCTATCAAGGATCTGTCACTTTTCTGGCCTTTGCTTTCAACTTTCGGTACAGGACAAAAAGTAACGGTATATAATACTATCATCTCTGGTCCGAGACAAGCTGATGAAACCGATGGTCCGGAAGAAATGATCGTGATATTGTTGGATAATGGCAGAACCAATCTGCTCTCCAATCCAACGAGCCGTGAAGCTTTGTACTGTATTCGTTGCGGCGCTTGCCTGAATGCTTGTCCGGTGTACAAAAATATTGGTGGACATGCTTATGAAACCACTTACAGTGGCCCCATCGGTAAAGTGATTACGCCTCATCTTCGTGGGGTAGATGATTATAAACACCTGAGCTATGCTTCTTCATTATGTGGCAATTGCACGGAAGTATGTCCGGTAAGAATCAACTTGCATGAATTGTTATTGGATAATCGTCATGAAGCGGTCGTACAAGGGTCTAGTACCATCGCTGAACGTGTTGCCTGGAAAGCATGGAAGATGGCGAGTTTGAATCGTATCATGATGAATATGGGGAATGGCAAAATGAAGAATTGGGTAGTGAACAAGGTATTCAAAGGATGGTCGATGCATCGATCAGAACTGGATTTCAGTCAGAAAACCTTTAATGAGTTGTGGAAGGAGAAACAAAAAAAATAACAGGTCTCACTGAATCATTGTGCCGGTCATTTATACTCCACATATCAGTCCACGCCTGCAATATATTGTAGCACATCTGTTTGAAGGATCAGCCAGGATCACCACTTCGATTGAAGAGTATCAGCATGATGAAAATATAAAGATCAATTATTCTGCAACACCTCTTTTCGAGAATGAGTTATGGATAGTTCCCTCAAGATTATTGATGGAGGATACCATTCATGAAGTAGAGATTGATGTACAACGGTGGAATGCATTGCCCATCTTTTTTGCAACAAACGGTTCCATACCTTTTGATATTTTCTCTGCTTCATTTTATCTATTATCTCGCTACGAAGAATATTTACCTCATGAGAAAGACCGATATGGTCGATACGCACATACCAATAGCACTGCATACAAGCATCAGTTCATCGATCAGCCATTGATTGATCTATGGATGCAACAACTGGAGCTTATCTTAAAACAACAACGATCATCTTGGCATTTACCGGTTCGTATTTTTACCATACAACCCAGCTATGATATTGATCAAGCTTATCGCTATACATGGCAATCGCCTTTCAGAAATATTCGTGGTTATTTTATAGACTTCCTACAAGGAAAATTTGAGCATGTTACCAATAGGATGAAAGTATTGGCAGGAAAGCAAAAAGATCCATATGATGTGTATGAGTGGTTAGATCATTTGCATGAACAGTATCATCTCGATCCTATTTACTTTTTTCTGTTGGCAGAAAAAAGGAATTTACTAGATAAAAACATAGACCCTTACACAAAAGGAATGCAGCAATTGGTACAAAGACATACTGAAAAATACAATGTTGGTATTCATCCTTCAACACAAAGTATTGGTCATATAGATACGGTGAAACGAGAATGTCAGTTACTGGCGTATCATACCGATAAAAAAGTCAATCGATCCAGACAGCATTATTTAATGATGGAACTGCCTGATACTTATCGATTATTGATTGAATTGGGTATTCAACATGATTATTCAATGGGATATGGTTCTGTCAATGGTTTTAGAGCATCTGTTGCTGGTCCTTTTTATTGGTATGATCTGGAAAATGAAAAAATAACTTCCTTATTGATCCATCCATTCTGTTATATGGATAGTACGGCTATCTTCTATGAGAGATTGAATACCGAAATGGCATTTGAGCAAATGAATACTTTCTATGAAACAGTAAAACAGGTAGATGGTACATTCTCCTTTATTCTGCATAATCATTTTTTAGCAGACCAATCTGAATGGATGATGTGGCGAAAACTATATGAAGATTTTCTCAATAAACATTGCTGATACTACATCGCATCTACATCAGCCAAAGCTTGTTCCCTTTGTTTTTTGAGACTTCTATTCACCAGAAATACGCCGATCAGTGTGATCAATGAACCAATGAGGATATTGATCGTCAATTTTTCATTCGTGATCATGGTTCCTAATAAGATGGCTACCAGCGGATTCATATAAGCGTACAAGGAGGCAATGGCGGGTTCAAGATGTTTCATCGTATAAATGAAAGCCACAAACGCCACTATTGAACTGGCAAGTACCAAATATGTAATGGCCAGCCATGTATTTGCAGGTATGCTGGTGAGTGGAATACTTTTACCTGAAACCAATGTCATAATCATCAGTACAAAAGAGCCCATTAACATTTGCCAACCGGTGGCATTATAGGCATTCATCTTTACTTTATTTCTGGCAATGATGATCGTTCCTACACTCCAGCTCAACATAGCAATCACAGAAAGTATCAATCCCCAGATATATCCTTCCGTGTAATTGTGAAATGCATTATCATAAAAAACAAAGCCGATACCGGTAATGCCTAATAGCATTCCGATAAAAGTAATGGCAGTGATTTTGGTATTTTTAAAAAATAGTTTCTCAATCACTACAACAGATAATGGGTAGAGTGCCGCAATTAAAGCTGCTAATCCACTGGGGATGTATAAGAGTGCAACCGTAGCAAATCCATTTGCGATTACAAATAAAAGCATCCCCATTCCCGTAAGCCACAGCAATTGTTTGAAGGTGGGTAGTTTTTCTCCTCTAATTAAAAAGAAAGCAACAAACAAACTACCACCCAGAAATTGACGGATAGCAGCTACTTCCAACCCGGGTACACCTTGTTGAACAGCAATTTTGCTAGCCACCCAACTAGTGCCCCAGAGAATACTGGTAGCTACTAAACCGATATATGCTTTTTGTTTTATTGTCATGATCAATGTCTAAAATGACGCATACCCGTCATTACCATTGCCAGCTGATGTTCCACACAATAGGCAATACTGTCTTTATCTCTCACAGAACCGCCCGGCTGTATGAAAACCTCAATACCTTCTTGATGCGCGATCTGCACACAATCATTGAAAGGGAAGAATGCATCCGATGCCAATACTGCACCTTTCAGATCAAACTGAAATTGATGTGCTTTTTCAATAGCATGTCTGAGTGCATCGATACGACTGGTTTGTCCGCATCCCTTTCCTACCAGTTGTTTATTTTTTACCAATGCAATGGCATTGCTCTTTAAATGTTTGCAAACCAGGTTGGCAAAACGAAGATCTTCTTGCTCTGCAGCAGTGGTTGTTCTACCACCTACTTCTTCCCATTTCTCAAAATTACCTTCATCAGCACCTTGTTCTAATACACCATTTAAAATGGATTTGGATGGAGCTTTCAATGCAGGAGAACCGGCTTTCAATTGCAATAAGATTCTATTCTTTTTGCTTTTCAATACTTCCAAAGCATCTGTATCAAAAGCAGGAGCGATCAGTACTTCAAAGAAAATTTCATTGATGGCATCTGCAGTGGCTTTATCAACAGTACTGTTTGTAACCAACACACCACCGAATGCACTTTCAGGATCACCTGCTAATGCTGCATCCCAACTTTCTTTTACAGAAGCGCGAGCAGCGATGCCACACACATTGGTATGTTTGATGATCGCAAAAGTGGTATCCGTAAATTCTCTGATCAACTGTACAGCAGCATCCACATCTACCAGATTATTATAAGAAAGCTCTTTTCCATTCAACTGATCAAATAATTGAGTTAGGTCGCCATGAAAAACGGCTTGCTGATGTGGGTTCTCACCATAACGCAACGACTGCTGGTGTCCGGGATTGAAATAGTTACTGATGGCAATATCATAATGCATGACCACTTCAAAAGCTTTAGCCGCAAATGCTTTTCGTTGTTCAAGCGTAGTGCTACCTTTTTGTTCTGCGAGTATGCTTTCCAAAGACGCGTAATCATCTTTTGCAGCAATTACGACTACATCTTTAAAATTCTTAGCAGCAGCACGTATCATGGATGGTCCACCGATATCTATCTTTTCGATGATGGCTTTTTCTTCACTTGTATGCTTCAAGGTTTCTTCAAAAGGATAGAGGTCAACGATTACCAGATCAATCTCTGGTATTTTGTATTGTTTCATCTCCTCCAGATCCTGTGCTTCATATCTGCGACCCAAAATTCCGCCAAATACAACCGGGTGTAAAGTTTTTACACGACCACCTAAAATGGAAGGGTAAGTCGTTAAACTCTCCACTGCCACACACTGAATTCCTAAACCTTCCAAAAATTGCTGGGTACCACCGGTGGAATAAATGGTGATGCCTTCTGATTGTAAGCGTTTAGCCAATGGTTCGAGACCATCTTTGTAAAAAACGGAAATAAGTGCAGATTGAATCTTCTTTTGCATGATGAACAGTTCGGTTTATCACCGGGAATCCGGTGGTATGAGTGAATGGTTGGCGCAATCGTCAGTATTCCATTACAAAAGCACCTTGTTCAGGTACCGAATGGTGGCGCAAATGTAGGCTGTCTGCCTCTTTTTTCCATTTCCGGATTTTCCACAAAGCATTGTTTCCATCAAATATGTACTGGCGGGCATTGAAAACACGATGTAAATCGCTCATATTCAAAAAAGCACCTTTTTGTACCACCACGATATCTGCCGGAAAAAATCCATGTTTTGGTGCTTTGTCTGTAAATACCAGGGTGCGATGATTGATTTGTACTACCGGATATTCTTTGGTAGATAATCTTCCCAAGGATTGCACAAAGCCAAGTTGGGTTCTGGAAGACGCAAGAAACTTTTCAGCTGTTTTATCCGGCTGATCACTGGTCCATGAATAATAAGTACCTCCGCTACCAATATCAGTCATGGTTTGTCCATGGGTCTGGTATATAACCAAACGTCCGGTATTTCGGATGGTGATTTGACGATTACTATGGAAACCTACTATTACGAGACCACTGACGACTCCTATTGTTGCATATAAGGGTTTCTTATAGATAATTCTACATCCAATCGCTATCACCATCACATAGTAAAGTGCTACCTGAATAAAATGAAGCTCAATATGATTTGTGACAGAAAAATTCAATTGATCAAAGAAGAGAATTATTTGATTCATTACCCTTAGTGTTTTTTCAATAATATTACCTGCAATCAAGGCTACAGCATGGAGGGGAGATACGGCTAGTAAAACGATACAACCATATAAAACCAATCCTGATAGGGGCACTATGAGTAAGTTGGTGATGAGAAAAAGATTGGGAAACTGATGAAAGTGATACAAGATGATAGGCATTGTTAATACCTGTGCACTGATCGTAACAGCCATCAACTGCCATAGATAACGAAGCGGGCGAAAAGGAATATACACGGACCGATACAGTGGTCCGGATATCCAAACAATACTCAGTACGGCCAGATAGGATAGCTGGAATCCGATATCCCATAGATAAAAAGGATTGACTAGCAGTAACAAAAAAGCAGATGCGGCAAGCGTATTATATGTATTGTTCTTGCGAACTAATAATTCGCCCAACAGCATCAGCGAAAAGATGACAGCAGCTCTTAATACCGAAGGCCCTGCACCTGTTAGCAATGTAAAAGACCATATCAATAGTAATATCAATAAAGCTCTTATCCATCTGGAGATGGCATTGCGTTGAAGTAGTTTTGTGAGGAATAGTAGAATGCCATAGATCAATCCCAAATGCATTCCGCTGATTGCAATCACATGTACTACACCGGTATTACTATACGCTTGTAAAAGATCATCATCCAAATCATATTTGTAACCAATTACCAGTGCTTCTGCAATGGCTTGTTCTTGTTGTCCTCGGATGTATTGATGAAAAATGCACCTGACATATTCCTGTGCCCTGTCTAATATATGCTTAGCTTCTTTGGGTTGTTGTACAACATAAAAATCCTTCTCTGTCAAATACAAACTATGATAAATGCCTTGTCGCGCGCAATAGGCAGCATAATCGAAACTGCCGGGGTTTTGCATTTGAGCGATAGGCTGTAAAGACTTTTCTGTAATGATCTGCTGGTCTTTCTGTAATCCTTTTGTACGCTTCTCTATATACAATAAAATCCTACCGGAAGCTTTCTTCCAGCCTTGTTGATCTTGAAAAGCGAGTATATCGGCTTCGATCTTCCAGGTTTTATCTCTTTCGATGGGTTGTGTCGACAATTGTAATAAAACCGGCTTTGCTTCTGTTGCATAATTCCCGATCCAATCTTTTTGATAATAAATATTTCTGTCTCGTGCCAGCAGCGAGCCTATACAAAATAAAGAGGTATATAATAGTGTTGCCGTTGGTTTTCGGAAACGAAATTTCGATCTTACGGAAATGAATGCATGTATCACCAATAGCAGAAGAGATATCAGCAGGACAACAGCAGGTAAGAAGGCTGCATGTGGAAAGTAGTATTGAATCAGAATACCTGCAATAAAACAAGGCAGTATTCGAATGAAGGGAACTTTTCTAAAGAAGGGAACAGATGATACACGCATCATTAAACCTACATGAAAAGACCCCGTTGTAGAACGGGGTCTTTCTATTCAAGTAAGAATACTACGTGTTTATACCTGTTATTTAGAAAGATTCATACTTCTTTCCTTATACAAAGTTCTGAAGTAAGGATCTCTTAAGTCTTTGATAAAACGAATGGCTTCACCGGTACTCTTCATTTCAGGTCCGAGTTCTTTGTTAACACCGGGGAATTTCTCAAAACTGAAAACAGGTTCTTTGATCGCATACCCTTCCAGTTTTTTATCCATCGTGAAGTCGGTCAGCTTATTGGCACCCAACATTACTTTGGTAGCAATGTTCAGATAAGGAATTTGATAGGCTTTTGCAATAAATGGAGTGGTACGAGAAGCCCTTGGATTGGCTTCTATCACATATACTTTACCATCTTTGATCGCAAATTGAATATTGATCAGTCCTTTGATATTGAGTGCTCTTGCAATCTTTTCACTGTAATATTCCATGGTTTCAACCACCAATGGCGTAAGGTTGAAAGCAGGGAGTACCGCATTACTATCACCACTATGAATACCTGCCGGTTCAATATGTTCCATCACACCCATGATGTGAAAGTTTTCACCATCAAAAATGGCATCCACTTCCGCCTCCTGACAACGATCCAAGAAATGGTCGATCAAAATGGTGTTACCGGGAATATGTTTCAACAAGCTGATCACCGCTTTCTCTACTTCCTCATCATTGATCACAATACGCATTCTTTGTCCGCCCAATACATAACTCGGACGCACCAATACCGGATACCCAACCTTATTCGCCACTTCAATGGCTTCTTCAGCAGTGTAGGCTGTACCGTATTCAGGATAAGGAATATTGAGTTCTTTCAGCAGATCGCTGAATCTACCCCTGTCTTCAGCAATATCCATGCTGTCGAATGAAGTACCAATGATGCGAATACCTTTTTGGTGTAAACGCTTCGCCAGTTTGAGGGCAGTTTGTCCACCCAACTGAACAATCACACCATAAGGCTGCTCCAGTTCAATGATTTCCCACAGGTGCTCCCAGAAAACAGGTTCGAAATACAGTTTATCTGCCATATCAAAATCGGTAGAAACTGTTTCGGGGTTACAGTTCACCATAATGGCTTCATAACCACATTCTTTAATGGCCAAAAGACCATGTACACAACAATAATCAAATTCAATACCTTGTCCTATACGGTTGGGACCACTGCCCAAAACAATGATCTTTTTCTTACTGGATGGGATTGATTCGTTGGATGATAAGGTAGGATGGCTCATTTGCGACAAATTGCGCAAAAATAAGGGGTTGGAAGAATTTACCGTCGTTATTTTTCGAATAATCGAAGAATAGTTGGAAATGAGGCGATCAATCGGTCAATTCCTCACATAGCCAACCACCATTTTGAAGCGTATTTTCAATGATTCTGGGCGATAAACTTGGGTCTGCTTCTATTCTTAAAATATTGTCAATATCATGCATATCTACATTCCAGCGATGTATCCCCCGAATGGGATGCAATAATTGACCCGCATGAAGAATCTGACCTTGGTCTTCCAGATTGGTTTTAAAAACAAGAACTTGCATGCTTACAGTTGTTAGGTGTTGGTGAACTTTTCTCAGGCATCTGGTTCGACACTATTACGTTTCCACATGTTGCATCGGTTGCGCCATTCTTCTTTAATTTTTTCTCTTTCTTCCGCACTCAATCCTTCCAGTTTGGCTTCCATCTTTTCTTTCCAGCGTTTTTTATATTCACCGCCTTTGCCACGGAAACCGCCAAACAATATTTTACTTAATACCAATAAACCCAAAGCCTGCCAGTAGGTAACGGTAGAAACGGGTACCACTTCTGCCAGTACGCCATTCCATAATAACATTACCACCCAGGTAAGTAAAGCAATTCCTGCGATGGCAAGGACGGTAAGCCCTACTACTTTTTTGATCCAAAATTTTTTGTTCATCATGTTCTATTTACGAGTGGTTCAATAATTCATTTTTTAAAGTCCCCAGTCTTTCGCGCAAGTGCAATACTGCATAACGTTTGCGGCTGATCAGGGTATTGATGGTATCACCTGTTTGCTCTGCGATTTCTTTGAAAGGAATGCCTTCAATTTCATTCAATACAAATGCATCTCTTTGCGGGGCAGGTAACTCATTCAAAGCAGTATACA
Source organism: Sediminibacterium sp. Gen4 (assembly GCA_013391385.1). GTDB lineage: Bacteria > Bacteroidota > Bacteroidia > Chitinophagales > Chitinophagaceae > Sediminibacterium. The sequence continues at coordinate 64,965 of JACBFI010000017.1, forward strand.
AGGCATCCCAGAACAAGGAACGCATGTATTCCGATTCAGGATTGTTTTTATCATCAAAGAAAAGATCCGACCACTCAAAACCTTCATCGGAATCAGAAACGTAAAGGTCTTCCAGTAATTCCGGCTTTTTCTTTCTTTGTTTATCGGTAATCTTATTACGGGTAACCGTGAATAGCCAACTGGTTAGTTGTTCAATAGGGGTAGTATTCCCAATGAACTGATAGAAGACATCCTGCAGAATATCTTCTGCATCGGCTTCACTGCTCACCCGTTTACGGATAAACCCCATCAATCGCTTGCTGTAAGTATTGATGACTTCAGTGATATGCTTGCCGCGAGATTCACTCATGTTAGCCGGTAGTTGCCATGCCTGATCCATACCTATAGATGGACGAATCAAGAAATACTATATTGTAATAATCTGACATTTTTTTATCGTTGGCATTATTTCAGTTCGCCAGCTACTTCATGATCATCATATTGATTACGCAAATGCAGCAACTCCTTTTTCATATCAGCAAGGATCCCGGAATAGGCTTTGTTGTGGATCAGGTTATGTTGTTCTGATGGATCTTTCAGTAAATCAAATAATTGCCACTCATCGACTGTATAAAAATAGATCAGTTTGTAACGTTCAGTTCTTACTCCTAAATGTTGTAATACTGTATGATCAGCCTTATACTCATAAAAGTGGTAGTACAAACTTTTTCTATTCCAGGTGGTTTTTTGCTGAGTAAGCAGTGGCTGTAAGCTAAGTCCATGCATGAAAGCAGGTACCGGAATGCCCGCTAAATCTAAAAAAGTAGGTGCGTAATCAATATTCTGAACCATGGTATGATTGCTGCTACCGGCTTTGATCTTACCCGGCCAACGTATGATCAATGGAGTACGCATAGATACATCATACATCCATCGTTTATCAAACCAGCCATTTTGACCCAAATAAAAACCCTGATCTGAAGTATACACGACCATTGTATTTTTTGCAAGACCTGTACTATCCAGATAGTTCAATATCTCCCCAACGCTTTCATCAACTGAAGCTGCAGAGGCTAAATAGTCTTGCATGTACCACTGGTACTTGAGTTTCAATAAGTCATTGCCTTTGGGTTTTTGTTGTTGTAATATTTCTCCGCGTATGGAATAGATCTTTTTTATTCTTTCTCGTTCACTAATAGGAATTCGATTGAAAATGCTGTTATAGTAAGCGATCTCGGCTGAATCAGGTTTCATCCATGGAATATCCATTAAGTAAGCAGGGTCTACTTTGAGGTCACTGGATAGTTTCATGTCATGTAATATGCTCATAGTCTGCAACTTCCATGCAGTACCTTTTCCCGTAGTATCTGCGTATAGGGTAGCAGGTTCGGGAAAAATTTTATCTCTGAATGCTTCAATATTTTTTAGGGAAGGGAAAAAATAACGATGGGGTGCTTTATGATGTAGCAATAGTAAAAATGGTTTTGTATCATCTCTTTTTTTATCCAACCAATCAATGGCCTCATTAGTAATCACTTCCGTGGCATAACCTGCATAGGTATTTGTATCGCCTGTCATTGATATCAATCTGGGTTGGTAATAGAGTCCTTGCCCGGGCAAAATCTTCCAGTAATCAAATCCGGTTGGATAAGTATGTAAATGCCATTTACCTACAATAGCAGTTTGATAACCGTATTGTTGAAACAACTTAGGCATGGTGATTTGTGAGCCATCAAAACGGGTGCGATTATCTTTCATTCCATTTTTATGCGAGTGCTGCCCGGTTAACAGGGTGGCTCTTGCCGGACCGCAGATTGAATTCCCCACAAATGCTTGCTTGAACAACATTCCTTCTTTTGCAAGTCTGTCAATATTCGGTGTAGCTAATAATTGAGAGCCATATGCACTAATCGCATTGGCATCATGATCATCACTCATGATATAAATAATATTGGGTCTTTGCTGTGCTGTTACGGTGATGGGCAATAGCCAGATAAGCAATAAGTATTTTTTCATGTTCTAAGGGTGAATGCTGAATAATGGAAATATAAACCTATTAGCTTTGTATACAAACTTACTGGTATGGAATTTGGTCGCGTACATGAATCGGAATTGAATACGATTGATTTTACCCTTCCCACAGAGCCTGCATTCAATCAACAGGTATTGAAAGGTAAGCAACAAAAACATCCTAAAGTATACCTGGGTTGTGCTAAATGGGGGCGTACGGAGTGGATTGGTAAAATCTATCCGCCCAAAACCAAAGAGAAAGATTTTCTAGAGCATTATGTAAAACACTATAACAGTATTGAGTTGAATGCTACCCATTATAAAGTATACGGTGCTACAGGTATTGAAAAGTGGGCGGATAAAGCGGTAGGAAAGGATTTTAAATTTTGTCCAAAAATGTACCAGGGTGTTACACATCGTGGCAACTTGAAAGGCAAGGATTTTATCACCACTGAATTTTTGCGGGGTATCATCGCATTTAAGGAGCACCTCGGACCGGTATTCGTACAGGTAAGCGATAGCTTTTCTCCGAAACGAAAAGAAGAGTTGTTTGATTTTCTCAAATCGCTCCCCAACGATATGCAATTCTTCATGGAAGTACGTCATCCTGATTGGTTTACCAAACCGGATATCAGTGAAGAGTTGTTTACTAGGTTGAAACAAATGAATATCGGAGCGGTCATTACTGATACCAGTGGTAGGAGAGATTGTGCACACATGCATTTGACGGTTCCTAAAACCTTTATTCGTTATGTAGGTAATAGTTTACATCCAACAGATTATACACGTGTAGATGCATGGATTGAAAGAATGAAATACTGGATCAATCAGGGAATGGAAGAGATCTATTTTTTCATGCATATGCACGATGAAGCATTTTCTCCCGAGCTTACGGTGTACATGGTAGACAAACTCAATGCCGCCTGCGGACTTGAACTGCAAAAGCCAGTGTTTGTGCAACAGCAACAGTCCTTGTTTTAACGTATGGCATGACCAATATCATTCTTTCTCTAGATCAATGGGTATACCTTTCCCAAAATCTGATTTATGAAACAAGTAATAGTGCTATTCGTCATTGTGCTGATTTTTACGCAGTGTTCTATGACTCGTGTATTTAATACTGATACTGCAACAGACGCTATCCCAACCACGTACAAAACATACGGATTTTATGAATTTACTGCTGCTGGCGATACTAGCAGCGCCACATTTCAATTACGAGTTGAAATTTTGAAGAATGCTATCAAAGCAGAAATGAATACGCGAGGTTATCAGTTTGTATCTACTCGTCCGGATCTACTCATCAATATTGGTATATTGATCAAACGACAGATTCAAACCCGTCAAACGAATTGGCAAAATGATGGTCAATTTACTTATATGGGGCAACGTAATTACATTTGGAAAAGCGAAGAGGTAGAAGTAGGGCGTTATAAGGAAGGAACATTAACATTGCATATTGTAGAAGCCGCAAGAAATAAAATAATCTGGCAAGGATCAATGTCAGGAGTAGTTCCTGATAAGCCAGATACTAAAAGTAATGCTGCTGGAAAGGCCATGAAGAAGTTATTTGAGAAGTATCCGTTTAGGGCTGGGGTTGGTATGTAGTCCATAGCAGGAAATATAACTGCTTAACTATGGACCATCGACCATGGACTCCTCACCCTACCTCACACAACTCCTCCCATCTCGTTGTATAACGTGGACTGCGTAGTTCTTGTCGCATTTTCCAGTTGCGGGTGGTGCCGGAGGAGGCGAACTTGATAATATCATCACGCATGGCAAAGTTGACATTATCCATCATGTCCATCAACAGGCGATTATGATTTTGTGATGGTGTCTTGAAGAGATTACCTTGAACAGAATCGTCCGGTACGATGCCGCTTAAGATCACACCGGCTTTTTTATAGAGTTTTCCTTCTTCATACAGTTGCTCTACCAATGCCATCGCAGGTTTAATAAGATCTTGTGTAAAAGACGTCGCCACCGGCAAAGTGGTATACTTACTGAGTGTAGGTCCGTGTTTGAAATAAGGTTCAACAGAAGGTTGCTTGGGAACTACAAACACACTGATGGTATTTGCAGCGGAATATTGTCGACGTAATTTTTCAGCCGCTCTTGAAGTATAAGTAGCCACTGCCTCTTTGATGTCTTTGAGTTCGGATACCGGTGAACCAAACATACGCGTAGTAGCGATCATTTTTTTTCTGATTCTTTCATCTTCCATTTCTCTGCTGATGAACCCTTTCAGTTCTCTCACCAAACGAACACCCGTAACCCCACCCAGTTGTTTACCTGCCCAATGAATGTCTCTGATGCTGAGATCATATGCATTCAGGATATTCATACGCTGAAGTTTTACGGCATACTGATATCCCACACCCCAAACATCTTCTATCGGTGTTTTTTTCAATGCCTGTTCAATTTTACGCGGGGTATCTAAAACGAGTACACAATTGGTGACTGCTTTGTTTTTCTTGGCAAGCCTGTTGGCTACCTTACTCAATACTTTAGTAGGAGCAACGCCAATGGATACAGCAATGCCTGTCCACATTTCTACGGTTTCTCTTAATTGGAGTGCAAAGGCAGATAATTGTTCTGCTGGAATATGATCAAGGTTCAGAAAAGCTTCATCCACTGAATATACTTCTACACAACCGGGTGGTAGCATCATGCGCAACGTTTCCATTACACGCCAACTCAGATCACCATACAGATTATAGTTGGAGGAGAAAGTGGCGACACCATATTGCTCAATCAATGGTTTGGCTTTGAAATAAGGTCCGGCCATCTCTACTCCCAATTGTTTGGCTTCATCGCTGCGAGAAATGATACAACCATCGTTATTGCTCAATACTACTACCGGACGATGTTTCAGTTCAGGTCTGAATAATCGTTCACAGGAGCAGTAAAAACTATTACAATCAACAATCGCCTTCATAGCCCCCTAGCCCCCTGAAGGGGGGATTTTGTGTATTTTAAAATGGTTTCGATGACTTGGTCTGTGTGATGTAAGACCTCATCATTTGTAAATCTTAGAATGGTAAGTTGTAAACTTCGGAGTTCTGCATCGCGGTTCTGATCATATTCTTTTCTGTCTGGTCTATTGTGAATGGAGCCATCTACTTCAATTACCAATCGATGTTGGTGACAATAGAAGTCAGCAATATAACCTGCGAGCGGATGTTGTCTTCTGAATTTACAACCCAGTAAATTTTGCTTCAACCGATTCCATAAAACGACTTCAGCATCCGTAAGTTGCTTACGTAGCTCCTTCGCCCGCTGAAATGTAATAGGCCCAGCATCATAATACATCGTCTTTTTCATACTAGCTCACTTATACCCCCCTTCAGGGGGCAGGGGGAAAAGGGGTTATATAGTATGAATATTATAAAGTACCACTCCCCACACCGCAAAACTTCCATATGGATCCAATTCAATATCTCCGAACTTTTTGTTTTCGGCGAGTAATCTTTTTTTGTTGAAGGCATCTTGAAATCTTCGAACCAGCAATTCACCATTGAGAATGGCTACGATTACACGACCATTGGCATTGCGGATACTTCTGTCTACGATCAGGATATCACCCGGATAAATACCGGCACCCGTCATGGCTTCACTGTTCATGCGGAAAAAAAAGGTAGCCGGTTTGTTGCGGATGAGTTGTTCATTGAGGTCAATGCCTCTTTCCATATAATCATCTGCAGCGGCACCAAAACCGGTGGCGTTGGCAGTGGGAACTTCCCACTGACTGAATTGTTTGGAGCCTTTGTAGGCGGCTCCGTACCACTGTTCCCCATCCATATAAATAAATTTTGTTTAGCTAAATATTTTAGTAAATTTATGCTAAAATAATTGACACGGTAAAATTTTGTTTATGGAAATACATACTGTAATCAGCGAAAGATGGACAGCTGCTCCAGGCACTTTATTGAATAGTTATCAGTTGATGGCATATCCCGATACAGTGACAGGGGCAGGCATTCATGCCGAACAACAATATCTGGTAAGAAGATACCAAACCAGTTTGCCACCTCAACCCAGCGGTATTATGGTAGCACAGTTTATGGCCAGAGAAGAAATGGAATCCACCCTTATCCGATGGATGCATCGTATCATCAGTGCACAACAAAGCTTTCGGGTGAGTATGGCTGGGTTTGGTGCTTTATCGTCCAAACAGATCTATCTGCGTGTACAAGAGCAAGAACCTTTTCAGGAACTCGCTACTGCATTGCAAGTGGTAGATCAATATGTAAGAAGTTATGATTGTCCGCCGGTAAAACGATATACACATCCTTATTTGCCATTAACGGGAAAAGTAGCTGATCATGTATTCGGAGAACTGGAAGCGGAATATGTTGTTCGTAAAACAGATCTTTCTTTTGAAGTAAATGAACTTTTACTGGTCAGATATAACCACGAACAGGAAAAGGGCAGACAGATCAATGTATTCCGACTACAACCTGCTTAATTAAAAAATAATGATCCAACCCTTGATCCTAGTTACTTGATGCTTGAAACTTATACCCGCTATGTTTACTTCTTTGAATGGACATCATTTTTCTGAATACCTGTTGGTGCTAGCACCTCATGAAGCTTTGCAACAACAAATTCTGCAACTGAAAAAACACTTTGCGGAAAGCTATGACTGTCCCACCGCCGTTTATTCCAAACCTCATATCACTTTATTAAGTTGCTTGCAATACACGATGGCAGAGACGAGGTGGATACCGCGATTAGAACGCATCGTTGCAGCAGCAGACCCTTTTATGGTAGAACTGAGTGATTTTGGCAGTTTTCCAACACATACCATTTTTATTCAGGTAAAAACAAAAAATCCCATCATTGAATTGGTGAAATCATTGCGACCCTTACAACCCATGATCAAAACAGATAAGGAACACAAGCCGCACTTTATCATGGATCCGCATATGACCGTTGCCAGAAAACTATTGCCCTGGCAATATGAAAAAGGATGGCTGGAATATAGTCATAGTCAGTTTACAGGCAAATTCATGGCAGATCATGTATTGCTGATGCGAAAACAGATGGATGCAAAAAAGTATGAAGTCATAAAACGATTCAAGCTGCTTGGACAAAAACAAACCATTGAACAAAGTTCACTTTTTGATTGGTGAGTGCTGATCCGGTCGACATTAAAAATTGCATTATAAGCGAAGAAAGAAAAGTTATGGAAGAGGAATCATCCTATTTGAAAGGTCGTGGCGCACAATTCAATCCGCGTAATCGTTTTCTAAAAAACGAAAGGGTTAGGGAACATATAGAAGCAATCGACGATTGGACAGAACCCAATGTAGAAACTGTGTACTTGGAAGATCAGGCAAAAAGTATTGTCAATAAAGTGGAGAGTCCGGATGTAGGTATGTGGTACAGCATGAATCCTTATCAGGGCTGTGAGCATGGATGTATTTATTGTTATGCGAGAAATGCACATGAATATTGGGGGTATAGTGCCGGATTGGATTTTGAACGAAAGATCATCGTCAAAAAAAATGCACCACAATTGCTGCGTAAATTTTTGATGCACAAAAACTGGGAGCCTGTGCCTATTAGTTTGAGCGGTAATACCGATTGCTATCAGCCGGCAGAGAAAAAATTCAGGTTAACGAGACAACTATTAGAAGTATGTAATGAATTCAATCAACCGGTAGGCATGATCACCAAGAATGCGGGAATTCTCCGTGATAAAGATCTATTACAGGAAATGGCGAAGAAAAATTTAGTAAGCATATTGGTGAGTATCACTTCTTTTGATGAAGACCTCCGCCGGGCCATGGAACCCAGAACAACAACAGCTAAACAAAGATTGCGGGTGATCAAAGAATTGAGTTCGGCAGGTGTAAGAATGGGAGTGATGCTGGGTCCGATGATACCCGGTTTGAATGATCATGAAATGCAACGTATCATGAAAGCGGCCAGTGAACATGGTGCTGTATTCAGTGCGTATACTTTTATTCGCTTGAATGGAGCCATCAAACTGATTTTTCATGACTGGCTCTATAAAAATTTTCCTGATAGAGCCGATAAAGTCTGGCACTTAATTCAAAATGGTCATGGCGGACAAGTGAATGATAGTCGCTATGGTGTGAGAATGCGAGGCGAAGGTCCGATTGCAGATATGGTAAGACAACAATTCATCAAGTACAACAAGCTCTATCAACTCAACGCGGAGCGATGGGAGCTAGATACGACACGTTTTAGGAGACCTGGGGAGCAGAGGCGGTTGTTTTGATGTGAGTTGACAGTTGATAGTTGACAGATTATAGAGGACTATTAGTTCATAGTTGATATCAGTAACTATTCGCTATGAAGAGTATGTTCACTTAAGTGTGTCAAATTGTAAATTTAGACACATGAAAGAAGAAA
>JACBFI010000059.1 GCA_013391385.1 Sediminibacterium sp. Gen4
AAGTGTGGTTACTTAAAATTAATCCCAACTGTCAGATTAAATCTTGACTTCTACACCTGTACCTTGTATCTTCCTTGTGTCTTGTGTCTTGTGTCTTGTTTCTTGTTTCTTCTCTCTTATCTTGCGCATCAATTGTTGCAATATGAATGCTTGTTATGTAATAGATGCGGTTCGTACACCCATCGGAAGATATGGAGGTAAATTAAGTTCGATTCGTCCGGATGATTTGCTGGCACATGTCATCACTTCACTTCTAGAGAGAAATAATACCATTGATCCTGCCGCTATTGAAGACGTAATTGCCGGTGCTGCTAATCAGGCCGGAGAAGACAATCGAGATGTAGCCCGTATGGCAGCATTATTGGCCGGACTTCCGGTTACAGTGGGAGGTAATACGGTAAATCGTTTGTGTGCCAGTGGTTTGCAAGCTGTCATGGATGCCTCTCGTGCTATTATGTGTGGAGAAGGTATGTTGTATATCGCCGGAGGTGTGGAGAGTATGACACGTGCTCCTTTTGTAACGGCTAAAAGTGATGGTGTATGGAGCAGAAAAATAGAAACTTTTGATACTACCATTGGCTGGCGTTTCGTCAATAAAAAATTGGCAAGCATGTACCATCCTTATAGTATGGGGGAGACGGCAGAAAATGTAGCGAATGATTGGAAAATTAGTCGAGAGGAACAAGATGTATTCGCATTGTCATCTCAGCAGAAATATTTTGCGGCACTCGAGGCAGGTAAATGGGATGATGAAATTGTTGCAGTAGAAATGATCAATGATCGACTGATCAGTTGGTTTAATCAGGATGAACATCCCAGACAAACATCTTTGGAGAAGTTGGCATCGCTCAAACCTGCTTTTGCAAAAGATGGAACTGTTACTGCGGGTAATTCATCCGGCATCAATGATGGAGCAGCGGCAATGTTATTGGCGAGTGAAGAAGCAGTCAAGTTGTTCAATCTCAAACCTATTGCCCGAATTGCAGGGATGGGTGTTGCAGGTGTAGATCCTGCTATCATGGGAATAGGTCCGGTACCCGCTTCTCAAAAAGCCATGATCAGGGCCGGACTTCAGGTAAAAGACTTGGATCTCATTGAATTGAATGAGGCATTTGCTTCTCAAAGTCTCGCCTGCGTACGTGATCTGGAGTTGGATATCTCAAAAGTGAATGTCAATGGAGGCTCCATTGCGATTGGACATCCACTGGGCTGTAGTGGTGTTAGGATCTCTGCCACTTTATTGCATGAAATGAACAGAAGGAAATCAAAATATGGTTTAGCGACTATGTGTGTAGGGGTTGGACAAGGTGCAGCCGTCATTTATGAAGGTTTATCTGCTTAGGATTATTTGATAACAAAAAGCTATTTTTCATAGTTGCCTATTTTCTGTAACTTTTCATTCTGAGAATCGTTTCGCTCAAAAAACTAAAACCTGAATACACATGAAAAAATTAATGTTGATCTGCCTCATGTTAGGCGTTGTTGCATTTGCACATGCACAAGATAAAGACAGCACGTTGCAAGATTTTGTAGGTAAGTATAAATTTCCGGAAGGGAGTGTTGTTGCAGAAGTAACCGTTTCCATGGAAGGGTCAGGATTGGTGATGGGTTCTAGTATTGGTACTTCTACTTTGGTAAAAATCGGCGAAGATCTTTTTTCGATCACTGCTTATGATGGAAGTGCTCAGTTTAAAAGAGATACCAATAAAAAGGTAATTGGAGTGAGTATTAATGCAGGTGGATATGCATTGGAAGGAACCAAGTCTGATGGTATCGCCATCGATAAGGCTCATGCAATATTCATTAATCGTATAAACAGATTGACTGCTAAATAGTCTAGTCTATCACATCATTTAAAAGGGGCTGTATCAAATTTTGATGCAGCCCCTTTTAAATTACCATGGACTATGGCCCATAGCAAACTCTTAATTATAATAAGTTTCATCTAAATAAAATAACCCATCTTCTTTCTGCCAATACCAAAACTTTTTTCTGTAAACAACATATTTCCCTCGAGTTGTTGTTTTAATATAATTCTCGGGTACAAATAAAATACGAGGAGGTACAATTTTATATCGATAAATAAGATTGGTTCTTTGATTGGGTGTGAAAGCTCGACTCAAAACACGATAATCTGCTTTTGCCGCAATGGCTTCAGGAAGTTTTTCTTTGGGAGTGATCACATTACCCATACCATCAATTACGATCATGGGAAGTAATTCCTCTTTTTTTTCAACCTTGGTCTCTGATGTTTCCTCTTTTTCTACTTTGGATTTATTGATCAAAGCAGGCTCAGTATTGTCTTTGTTATGCTCAGGTGTTTTCACAACGGGACCTGAATGTACTTTGACATTATTCGTTTTTTGCGGAACAGATTTTCTGCCACAGCTCATTACAAGCAATAATCCAAAAAATACGATCGGGAAACACTGTTTCATAACGCTTATTTCCGCTATGAACTGCGAATATTATGCCAGAATAGCGGATGGCTGATAGTCGATGGTCCATAGTCCATGGTTTAAGTTCAATATTTGCCATGGACTATGGACCATCAACTATGGACTACTTAAAGTAGCCCACTAACGAAGCCTGTGCCATCTCTTCCTGTGTTCCTTTCTGCAAATCTTTCACCACACAGGTTCCATTCTCCATTTCTTTCGAACCGATGATGATTACAAAGGGGATATTCTTTTTTTCTGCGTATTTGAACTGCTTATCAAATTTACTTTGCTCATGAAACAATTCTCCGGCAATACCTGATTGTCTGAGTTGTTGTAAAAGAGAGAATGCATTTTTACTTTCTGATGCTCCTAAATTGAAAAACAGAACTTTCGATCCTATCTGAACAGTATCCGGAAACAGTTGCAACTCTTCCATTACATCATAGATACGATCTACGCCAAAGCTGATACCTACTCCGGGTACATTCGGCACACCAAATAAGCCGGTGAGGTCATCATATCGGCCGCCACCTCCAATACTTCCCATTTGCACATTCAATGCTTTCACTTCAAAGATGATACCTGTATAGTAGTTGAGTCCGCGGGCGAGCGTAAAATCGGGGATGAGTTGACAGTTGTTAGTTGACAGTTGACTGCTGGAAAGAACATGGTTGATTTCCATGATTCCTTGTTGTCCGGGTTCATTGTTGCCGATCAGTGACTCGAGTTGTGTAATTTTTTCATCACTGGTACCTGTGATAGAAAGATATTTTTCAATGATGTTGATCTGATCATTGTTGAGTCCACGCTCAGTCAATTCTTCTTTCACTTTTTCAATACCAATCTTATCCAGTTTATCAATCGCAACAGTGATGTCGATCATTTTATCTGCGCCACCACATACTTCAGCCAGTGCAGCTAATATTTTGCGACTGTTGATTCTGATTTCAACAGGTATACCTAGTTGATCAAAAACAGTGGCGTAAATATTGGTGAGTTCCACTTCATTCAATAAACTATTACTACCTACTACGTCAGCATCACACTGATAAAACTCACGATAACGTCCTTTTTGGGGTCTATCCGCACGCCATACGGGTTGTATCTGATAACGTTTAAATGGCAGGGTGAGTTGTCCATAGTTCATGGCAACGTACCGCGCAAAGGGAATGGTAAGATCATATCTCAATGCGCGTTCGGTAATACCTTTTGTATTTTTCCCTTCCAATACTTTTTGAAAATCAGCGATTATTTGTTCTTGCTTAGAAGGGTTGTCGAGACCATTGTTCAGAATTTTAAAAATCAGTTTATCACCTTCCTCGCCATATTTCCCCATCAATGTATCCAGGTTTTCCATGGCAGGGGTTTCCAATGGCTGAAAACCATACAGTTCAAAAACATTTTTAATGGTTTGAAAAATATAGTTCCGCTTACGTACAACTGCTGCACTAAAATCTCTGGTTCCTTGCGGTAATCCGGGTTTGCTCATCTTTCTTTATTTGTTAGACTGATTGTATTTCTGAATAATGTTTTCGCATGCTTTTGATAACAATGTAAAAACATGATGATAATCTTTTTCAGTACCATACCATGGGTCTGGAACTGCATCATCACTGTTATCAATTTCGCTAAGTATTAATCTTGTTTTTGATTCGTTCCATTGTTCACCACTCATTCTTTTCACATCTTGGTAATTGTTGTGATCCATCACATAAATCAGGTCAAAGTGGTCCATATCTTTCGGGTGAAACTGGCGACACCGCTGTTGCCCGATATCAATACCATTCAAACGCGCTACTTTCTGTGAAAGCTGATGTGGTGGTTCTCCAATATGGTAGTTTCCGGTACCGGCACTATCTACTTCCCATGCTAATCCTGCTTCCCTTGCTTTTTGTTGAAGAATTCCTTCTGCTAAAGGGCTTCGACAAATATTCCCCAAACAGACCATCAATACTTTCATGCACGCAAAGATAGCAGATGGATGGCGAATGGGTGATAGCAAATAGGAGATGGCAAATGGGTGATAGCAAATAGGAAATGGCAAATGGGGGTAGTAAATAGTTGACAGTTGACAGTTGACAGACAGAAAGTAGAGGCCATAAGCTATTACCCATAAGCAATTTGCTAACTGCCAACTCTCAACTATCATCTGTCAACCCTCTATAAAGTAGTGGGGCAGCAAATAGTTGACGGTTGACAG
>JACBFI010000018.1 GCA_013391385.1 Sediminibacterium sp. Gen4
ATATTACCTTAGAAAACTCTAACTAAACGTGGCACTAAATTATGGGGAGCTTACACCAACACTACTCTTTAATAAATAGAAGAAAAGGGAGGTAAGATGCATTAATAAAAAACGAACGATTTCTATATTATTGAGAATCAATCGAAAAGATTATAAATTAAATAAAAGATGAAAATTATTCGCTTTTAAAACTTAGAGTGCGTGAAATCAAATAAACGAGTGTGTGAAACACTAGTGTTTTTGATCTAGTCTTCACACATCTAACCTTTATTTTATTAATCCAAAAAATCAAGCCTTAGTTGTTCAAATACTTCATCTTCTGTTTTTCTAGGGAAACTGGAAAAATAACAATACAACCTCGAAAAGTGATTGTAGAACTCTACAGGCGTTTTATTTGAATCCTGTGAGGAAATGTAACAGAATAAAGTTTGATCGTCAGGATTTAGCTTTATAGCCCAAATGAAGCCATTTAAATTTTGATTATCTTGTAATATAGATGCTAAAATGCGTTCAACAGTTTCGTCGTCATATTCGAAGGAAAGACCTTCAATTTTCATCAGCATATTGATTTGGGTCATATAATACTCTTTATTTCGAATTATCATCACATTAGGTTCATCTGCCTGCCATTTTATTTCATTGGGAAATATTCTCATAGTTGATTAATTAAATAGTTTTTTTATATCGCTGTATTTGTAATAGATACTACCCCCGACTTTTTGGAATGGGAGAGTTCCATTTTTTCTTAGTGTTTCAATTTTGCTTTCGGAACATCCTAATAATTCTTTTACTTGGGAAGTTCTCAAAAACTCAGGATTCTCTAAAGAAACAGGAGAAATGATCTTTTTTACTTCTTGAATGATTTCGATTTTGATTTTGGATAAGTCATCCTTTGTTAATAATTCCATGGTTTTATTTTTTTATTGTTTATTATAAATATTAGATTTTAGAGGTAAAACCTGCTTTTACTATATTTTTAGCCAACTTTTTTTTCAAATCTTCCGAATGTGTTAGCCATAACACTATAGTCTTTTTCAATTTTCGCTTGTGTTATTTTGCCATATATCTGAGTCGTTTTAATATTACTGTGTGCCAACACTTTTGATAGTGTTTCTATAGGTACACCAAGTTCTAGTGAAATGGTAGCGAAAGTGTGTCGAGCTATATGACAGGTTAATGGTTTTGTTAGCTTTAATTCTTTTGCTATTGATTTTAATTTTTGATTCATTTTTTGATTACTCAAGACTGGAAACAGAACATTACGATTTTTACAGTATAAGTTATTTGAGTATTTCTCAATTAGTTTTTCCGACTTTTCAAAAAGCGGGATTTCACATTGTTGTTTTGTTTTTCCTCTTTCAATTCGTAGGAATTTTCTTTCCTCAGTTATTATATTATTAGACGTTAATTTTTTCAAATCGCAATATGATAAACCCGTGTAAGCCATAAATAGAAATCCATCACGTACGGTTTCAAGACTAAGATCATTCGATTTAAATTCTTCAATTTGAAGTAACTCTTTCTGGGAAAGGTATTGCCTGTTCGATGGTTCTGTTTTTCCTTTGTATTTAGAGAAAGGGGTGGCATTAATCCAATCTTGTCTTAAAGCAACATTTAGTAGCGTTCTAAGCCGTTTCATATACTTGGAGGTAGTATTTGTCGAATTCTTTTCTACTGTCAAATTAAATGCCTCAAATTGAGTTATAAACCTATAGTTAATTTGATTCAAGGATATGTCAGTTAATGAATAAGAATCATTTAGGAACTTTAAAAGTTTGTTCTTAAGAGTTTGAAATTGTTTTAGCGTACTAATACTGTATTGTACTGGTACTTTGGATTCTAAGTTATTTATGTGGTAATCAATTAAAAATGATAGAGTTATGTCAGATGTTGTTTTTCCTTGTAGTAGGTTCTTAATTTTTGATGCAGATATGTCTTCGTTATTGAAAATACATGAGTCATAGCATTGATACACCTTAGTTTCAAATTCTTTGATTTGTGAATTCAAGTTACTAGCTCTTGGATGTTTCAATTTTATTTTGCCTTTCTTTTTATCCCAATATTCAGGATCAATAGAAACTCCTGTAGCTAAATTGATTGTTTCGTTGTGAATTTGGATTCGTAGCCTTACGGGTGCTAATCCCTTTGAGTTCATCTTGGATGGTATACAGTAAGTGAAAATTTTTAGTCTGTACATAATTCTGTCTTTTTATGGTTTTATTGCCTTTATATCCCTTATAAATATCAGTTGACCTATATCGAACGATTGTCAAAAGGCTACTTTTTGAAAAAAAATATCAGGTTACTAAATGGGTTACCTTAAAAAAAAGGTGAAAAAGGCTTTTAAGGAGGGTAGAAAACAAAAAAAGCACATGAAAAATGAATTTCATGCGCTTTAATGCTGAATAAAGTCAGTGGTTGTAGTCCCGACAGGAATCGAACCTGTATCTAAAGTTTAGGAAACTTCTATTCTATCCATTGAACTACGGGACCAGTGAAATCAGAAACAGAGGAATAAGGAATAAGAAATGTCCAAATTCGATGTTCGAATTTCTATTTAAAGGAACTTGTATTCAAAGTTTTGTCCCCACAGTACTGTTGGGATATTTATCTCCGCCGAGGCGGAAACTACGGGAACGGGGAAAATAAGAAACAGAGAAATATGGAATAAGAAATATCCAAAAATCAATGTTCAAATTCTACCATCGCAAAAATAGTGGTTTAGAGGTATGGGTGTTGGGATTTCTGTATTTTTAGAGGCTTAACCCCAATGTATGCGTATACTCTTTTATACTCTTTGTTTGTAGCCATTGTAACCAATGCTGATGCACAACAAACGAAAATTTCTATTCAGCTGAATCATACCGCCATTTATGTGAAAGATTTGCAGAAAGCAGCTTTCTTTTATGAGCATGTGATCGGATTGGATACAATTCCGGAGCCCTTTCCCATCGGTCGTCACAAATGGTTTCGGATTAGACCGAAAATGGCATTGCATATTATCTCAGGTGCTGCGGAGAGTAAAGAATATTATAAGAACCAACACACTTGTTTTAGTGTGAGTAATATGCAATTATTTGTGGATCGACTTAAAAAGAACAACATTGTTTTCGAAGACGTAAATGCTAACCCGGGATCCATCACCATAAGAATAGACGAGATTCAGCAAATCTGGTTCCGTGATCCGGATGGATATTGGATTGAGGTGAATGACGCGAGGGAATAATGTCTGATGTAGGATGTCTGATTTGAGGGTTTCTTTATATCCGACATCCGACATCCTACATCAGACATTTCTCTCTATCTTTGCCCCTCTCAAAACAGTCTATGAAATTTTATAATATTATCATTAAATACCGCTTCTGGCTCAGTTTGGTGTTGATTGCGGGTGGGGTGGCTTTGAATATGACGGGTACGGGGTTTTGGCCTACTTTTCCCATCTATTTTATTGCTTTGATCGGATTATTGAGCCATTTTTTCATTGGTCCACTTCGTTTGATTCAGGAGCCGATGGAATCGGGCAATATTGAAGAAGTGGAAAGAATCCTGAATTCGATCTGGTTCCCCAATTTATTGTACAAACCTGTTCGTTCTACTTATTACACCATCAAGGGTAATCTGGCGATGATGAAGCAGGATTTTGATTCTGCTGAAAAACATTTAAAGAAAAGTACCGATCTGGGTTCTCCGATGCCCGAGGCGGAAGGCGCTAACAAATTACAACTGGGTATGATGGCCATGCAACGTGGTGATCTAAAGCAAGGCGAAAGTTATATCCGTGCCGCTATCCGTGCCGGTATTCCTGATAAAGAAAGTGAAGCAGTGGCTTATCTCACCATGTGCCAGATCTTCATGAACAAAAGAGAGTTCCGCGCCGCCAAAGACTTCTTCCGCAAAGCCAAAGCTTGTAAACCCACTACCAAACAAGTGGTGGATCAGATTAAGGAAGTGGAGAAATATATTTCGAGGGTACCGGGGTAGAAATGTAGGATGTCGGATGTCTGATTTGAGAGATTCCTAATATCCCTATATCAGACATCCGACATCCTACATCAGCGATAAAAAAAATGTTAATCCTACAAAAAATATCATCAGATGTTGCCGCATTGGAAACTGTGCGGCAGCTTTTTTTGGAGTATGCAGATGAACTGCAGGAAAATTTATGTTTCCAAAGTTTTGATGCCGAAGTGAAAGACCCTTTGAAGAAATATGGTCCGCCAAAAGGAGCTTTGTTTATTGCTTATTGGAATGAAGTACCCGCAGGATGTATTGCTTTGCAACCTTTGAAAGAAGAAGGGGTATGTGAAATGAAACGTCTCTATGTAAAACCTGCACTCAGAAAGTATGGAATAGGACGCTCTTTGGTTGAGCAATTAATAACTGAATCATATCAACTGGGATATAATGAGATGCGACTGGATACTTTGGAGAGATTAAAACCCGCTATCTCACTGTATAAAAGTTTAGGTTTCGAAAATATGCAAGCTTATAATGAGAATCCACTTTCAGGTGTAGTATACATGGAAAAGAAAATCCAGTAAGTTGTAGTATCATCTTATTAAAAGGCCATTGACGAAATAGATATTTTGTCAATGGCCTTTTAGTTTGGAAAATTATTGGTTAACGAATTTGTCCTCGTACGATACCCGAGGGTCTATTCGTTGAGTGAACATTTACATACAAAGCATCTGTTTTGATAGCCGTTAGAATGGCGGTAGTAGGTGTAAAAATTTTAGTAACACCAAAGTCAGCAGCACTTTCACATATTCCGATCAGCACTCCACCATTTGTACCGGCAGCACCTGTATGGATATGTCCGGCTGTCAAAGCATCTCCTGCTTCCACATTCGTTACAGTTACTTTACTATACAGTTTGTTATCAGCGGTAATTCTAAGTAAAGCCATACCAGTTGCCGTAGTATTTACTGCAGGCACTTCATTCATTCCTGATAATGCCACACTGGAAGCAAAAGTTACACCGTTGAATACTTGACCTCTAATAATTCCAGCAGGTACTTGTGTGGAGTGTACATTGAGATAGATATCAGCAGTACCATTCATCAAAGTGTCGATAAAAGAACTGCGTACATTCATCAGTTTGGCTTTTACCATATTACCCATTACAGTAGGATTTAAATCTACCACTACACCACCATTGGTAACAGGATCTCCAACATGAAAATGACCTGCTGTGATATTATCACTTGAAGCAAGTCCGGTTATGGTAATATCCACTGTTACAGATTTGTCACTGAAAACTTTTATAGAGGCGGTGCCTGTTTCAGTTCTACCAGATGGTTGTGGATTTTCATTTGCTGCTGCCAGTAAAACGGTAATTTCTTTTGTTACAGTTGCTGCAGGAACTGTTTCTTTTTTACAAGAAATTGCAGTAATTGTAAACAAAGCTGCAATAGCGATCACATTGATTTTTTTCATTGAAATAAGGTTGTAGGTTGAATAATGTTGTCACCTTATTTACGAGGGGTTGAGATATTTGGATGTATCAGAGGGAAAAATCTTCTTATGGAAGCATGTATCTGCATCAAACAATACGAAAAATACAGCTTCAAAGTGATCAATGCGTATTATGAGAACCCTTTACCAGGGGTGGTTTACATGGAGAAGGGTGAAAAGTGAAAGGTCAAAAGTGAAAGGGATATAACTCCTTTCACTTTTGACCTTTCACCTTTCACTTCATTAATATTTCGCCGGTGTCCCAGGCTTTGCAATCGTTCTTTTGATAAAATTTCTCAGGTTATTATTACTCTTCTCTAAGTCTTCTTTCCGCAGGTACATCATGTGTCCGCTGCGGTAACCTTCCCAACTCATGCGGTCTTTCAAACGACCACTGGGATCCATTTGCCATAAGTTGTATTGGGCATTGAAATAATCACAAGCCCCATCATAATAACCGGATTGTACCAATACATGCAAGAATGGATTTTCTGCCATAGCAGTACGGAGGTTATCTCCTGTTCTGTCGTTGGTGCGATCCCATGGGTTTACAGGTCCGAAAACATAGTAACGCTGATCCGTTTTATACTTCAATTCTTCGCGTAAGTACATATTGATAGCAGGTGTGAAAGAATGTTCCCATGATAACAATTCGGAATTGTAATCAGGCGACTCACCTGCATCCTTTTTATCGATGCCTTTGTAACGCGAGTCGAGACGACCAACTGTAAAACCTTCTTCACGCAATAATTCTTTCCAGAATAAGCTAGTAGCAACATCGAGGTTATTTTGTAAGATCACTTTTTCATTGATACCTGAATAACGCGACATTTTCGCAGCAATCTCTTTTCTTTCGGCATCACCCAAGAGCCAACCTTTATTGATGGCTGGAATCAGTTCATTCAAAGTAAATGCTTCTACCTCTGGTAGCATATCTGTCAGGTCTTTTTTCTGTAGATCGGCAGGTAATTTCTTATGATACCAAGCGGTAGCAGCGTAATAAGGTAAACGTAATGCCGCAGCTTCTCTTGGACTTCTTTCAATACCTAAAGTAGTGGGGGAAACGAGAATTACACCATTCAAAAACATCCAGTGTGCATTTTGTAATTCAAGTGCCAGTCCGGAAACACGTGTGGTACCATAGCTTTCACCAATTAAATATTTGGGAGAAGCCCAACGGTTCATACGTGTAACAAAAGTATTGATCCACTCAGCGAGGTATTGTACGTCTGCACGAACACCAAAGAA
Organism: Sediminibacterium sp. Gen4; assembly: GCA_013391385.1. Lineage (GTDB taxonomy): Bacteria > Bacteroidota > Bacteroidia > Chitinophagales > Chitinophagaceae > Sediminibacterium. The sequence goes on from JACBFI010000018.1 coordinate 6,703, forward strand.
TCGGGTAGTAGGAATGTCTTTGCTGATGGGACGAGAGAAACCTGTGTTCACAGGATCTACGTATACAATATCACATACATCCAAAACAGAATGTGGATTGTCTTTCATGCCATAAGGCTGAATGGGATAACCTTCATCATCAATATTTAGAATACGCGGTCCTGTATAACCGATCTGCATCCATAATGCAGCAGTGCCCGGACCACCATTGAATGAGATGAGCAAAGGACGGGTTGATTTATCTTTTACATCTGTTCTTTCATAATAAGTAAAGAATACACCGGCTTCAACTTTGCCATCCTTGTCCCACACAGGCATAGTACCCACTGTTGCTTTATAAGGAACACGAACACCTTTGATGGTGGCTTCATGTTCTGAACTAACAGTGGCATCCGGATTGAATGGAATATTAAAGGACGCCATTTTCGGATCAGCCGCGGCTGATGATGAAGCCGCAGTATTGGTAGCACCTGTGGTGGGTCCGGTCGGACGTTGTGCCATAATTCCGGTTGCTATGCTTAAAGCAATACAACCCAATAAGATCTTTTTCATAGTAAGCAGATAGTTGGTGATTGGAATAAGTTCGAATATAAATCGAAGTGGGGAATTGTATGGGATTAATCGGTGGGGAAGGGGTGTGAATGGTGAATGGTGAATTGTGAATAGTGAGTAGTGAGTGTGGAAAGAGGGGGAGCTTTTAATGATTCATTCCATTCACCATTCACATGACAATTATCATAAAATAATGCCCACCTAATGAGTACCTTGTAACATGAAATCAAAATGGTTGCGGTTGGCTTTGGTGTGTGTGATTTGTGTGGCATTGGTATGGCTGATCGTATGGCTTTTTCAATCTCGTTAACTAAACACTTCTATATGAAAGCAAACATGGGTAATGCAGATAGAGTCATTCGCGTAATACTGGCAATTGTTTTTGCAGTCTTGTATTTCACCGGAACAGTATCTGGTACTTGGGGTACTGTGTTAGTTGTACTAGGGGGCATCTTCTTAGCTACATCGGTGATTGGTTTTTGTCCCTTGTATACGTTGGTGGGGGTGAATACGTGTAGGAAATAGCTGATGGTTAATAGCTAATGGTCAATAGTCCATAGTTAGAACCGGTGAGAATGAGTTGTTCCTAGCTATGGACTATGATCTATTAGCCATAGGCTAGATGTAAAAATCCGTCTCAATCTTTTTCGTTCCTAACAAAAAAGGATGTAACATCAACCGTATATCCTCTTATCGGTACCATTGTCTATCTTCTGCAGTAAGTCTTATTACTTTGAATAGATATTTGTAGCCTATTCAACCTGCTATGAAGAAAAGAGTATTTGTCTTATTAGTATCCATTTGTATTTTGTCGGTCTCACTGTTTGCGCAACAACATCAGATCATTGTGAAAGTAGCGGATGAAAAGCAGTTACCTATCGAAGGAGCTGTAGTAGAGTTACTAGAAAAAGGAAAGAGCGTTCGATCTGTGATCAGTAAAAAGAATGGAGAAGCCATCTTAGAACAAATCACTGCAGGTAGTTATGAAGTCAAAGCTTCATTTACCGGTTACTTGGAGCAGATACTTCCAAAAGTATTGATGGAGAACAAGGATGTGTATCTGGAGATTCAGTTAAAAGTGAGTGTATCTGAATTAACACAGGTAGTGGTTCAATCTTCCAAACCCTTTATTCAAAGAGAACAAGGCAAACTTATTGTAAATCCTGACGCCTCACCCACTAACAGTGGAACAACCGTTGTTGAATTATTGGAGAAATCGCCGGGTGTTATGATCGATCGTAACAATGGTATTAGCCTGCGAAACAAATCCGGTGTATTGGTATTGATTGACGATAAACCCACTTATTTACAAGGTGCTGATTTGATCAATCTATTGAATTCTATGAATACTTCGCAGGTAGATAAGATTGAATTGATTACGAATCCCTCTGCGAAATATGATGCGGCAGGTAATTCGGGTATTATCAATATCAAAACAAAAAGAAGTAAGCAAATCGGTTTCAATGGTAATATCACATTGGCTGCAGCTCTGGGATGGTTTCCAAGAACCAATCCTTCTTTGTTATTGAATTATCGATATAACAAATGGAGTCATTATTTTTCTTATGGTTTCAATTATTCCAGAACCAAAACAGATATCTATGCATTAAGAACCTATTTTGATGCAGCAGGTAACCCTACTGCAATTTTAGAACAACCCACTGTATTCAATAACAAAGGGTTGAATCATACAGTACGATATGGAACTGAATATGCTGCTACGGATAAACTGAGTTTTGTTTTTTCTTTCTCCGGTTCATTGATCAATCGAAAAGGTAGAAATACAGCGAAAGCAGATTGGTTAACGCCACAAGGTGTCATTGATTCCTCTGTTTCAACACTGGCCAATTCCGAAAACAAGTTTACTACAGGAACTATTGGTATTGGCAGTAGACATAAACTTTCTAAAACAACACAGTTAAACATTGATGTGGATGCTGCCAGATACGATCTAAGTAACCAGCAATTGTTTCGAAGTGATAGAGCGGGTAGCATGGGCTATACTGAATCTACGCAAGGTTTCATTCCTTCACTGATCAATATTGTATCTGCAACTGCTAATTATTCTGCAAATCTTAGTAAGCAGTCTAAGTTAGAAGCTGGCGTCAAAACTTCGAAGATCGACACAGATAATGATGCGGCTTATAGCATGAGTATCAACAACGCACCATGGCAACCCAATTATGGAATGAGCAATCATTTTTTGTATTCAGAAAAGATCCATGCTGCGTATGGAATGCTGGAGCAGAAATTCAAAAAAATCACTTTACAAGCGGGATTACGTTATGAGTACACTTCTTATGATGCCAATCAGTTAGGGAATGTGGTGGTAAAAGATTCTTCCTTTAGCCGAAACTATAGCGGATTGTTTCCATCAGGTTTTATTACTTACGAAGCAGACTCGGTGAATACATTTTCCTTATCTATTGGCAGACGCATTGATCGTCCATCTTTTCAGCGATTGAATCCATTTGTGAACATCATCAACAAGTATACATTGGAAAGAGGAAATCCTTTTTTCAGACCACAGTTCACATGGAATTTTGAATTGTCGCATCAGTACAAGCAACTGCTACATACTACCGTTTCATATTCCTTGATCAGGGATTATTTCTCACAGTTATTTCTGACTGATCCGGATGGATCATTGGTGTACACACAAGGGAATGTAGGACGGATGCACAATTTTACTTTTTCAAGTATGCTCACCACAAAGCCGGCCAGATGGTGGTCGCTCAATACAGAAGCCATTTATACCTACAAGAAACTGATCGGCTATGTATGGAACAATTATCGCTCTGATATTTCACAGCTGACCATCAATATGAACAACCAGTTTCGCATCAGTAAGAAAATCACCGGCGAGTTATCAGGAACCTATACAGGCCGCTCACGGAACGATTTGCAAGAGCTGTTGTATCCATTTGGTCAATTAAATGCTGGGCTATCTATGCCAGTGATGAAGAATAGTGGCACCCTACGTTGCTCTATCAGAGATATCTTCCGCACTTTTTGGATGGAAGGGATGACAGATTTCCTGAATGCAGATGAATATTTCATCCTCCGCAGAGACAGCCGTGTATTCACTGTTTCTTTCTCTTATCGTTTCGGTAAAACCGGTAAAGCAGCAAAGCAGAAAACCGCTACGGATGAGATGCGAAGAGTGGAACTTTAGAAATTAGAAATAAGAAACATAAAATAAGGAATGAGAAAGTGGCGCAGGTTCTCATTCCTTATTTCTCATTTCATGTTTCTTATTTCCTCACCCCCAAACATCCGGATGCTTAGCAAAATACGGGAGTGCAAAACAGCCGGAGATGCCGGTGATGATTTCAATGCCGAGTGTGAGTCCGCGGGCACTGGCAGGTAATGCTTCACCTGTAGGCATCATGTTAGGTCCGAGTGGAATAAAGGCGACAATAGTAACCAGACAAATACACAATAAGGTATACAGTAATGCCCCTTTTTTGAGGTATTCCACCATTGCAGCATATACAATACCTGCGGCAACTAATGTTGGAATCGTGAAATAAATGATTGAGTTGATGTTCACCCATTCCGCAAATTCATAACCTGTTACTTTTCTGTAAATCAGATCGAATGCAAGATTGATGACCGTAGTACCAATACCTACAAATAATCCACCCAAAATGCCACGTGTGGCCATAGAGTACTGGTAAGGGGAAGTTCCTGTTTCCATATCGATTAGTTTTGTGATTGAATGACGGATGCAAAACACACTTGCGATTGGAAAAAGCCTGGCAATGGTAAGACCTGTTATACCTTAAATTTCGGAAAAATAAATGAGATATCCAATAGGGGATATCTCATTTATGCTTGCCTATTTTAAAACTGGAAATAAATGAAAGAGCCACTGCTCTCTTGACTCAATATTAATAAGATGAGCATGGCTGACCATACAATGCCTAGCAACCATGCAGGCATTTTTGCAGCAGCTTGTAGCACACTGGTATTGCGCATACGCCAGTGAAACAATACCATGACGGTAATGACAATGGTTACGACCAATACATCGAGTGAAGTCAGAACAACGATACTATCTGTAACGCTCGAAAACATCGCGATCAATAAACGCCAAGCAGAGGTGAAATCAGGGGCACGGAAAAAGACCCATGTTACATTTACCAGAAAGAAAACCAGCATCGCTTTGAAGAATCCTGTAGGAATATTTTTTTTCCAACCGGATAATGCAGCGGAAGCATCTTCCGGCACTGCATTTTTCTTAAACCGATCCTGCATCAATTTTTCAATACACAAGTAAAGACCATGTAAAGCACCCCATACCACAAATGTCCAGTTAGCGCCGTGCCATAGTCCTCCCAGTAACATGGTGATCATTAAATTGATATAGGTACGAAATACTCCCTTTCTGTTACCGCCGATTGGTATATACAAATAATCACGTAACCAGGCTGATAACGTAATATGCCATCTTCTCCAAAAATCAGAGAATCCGGTGGCTGCATAAGGGTATTTAAAGTTTTCCGGTAATGTAAAGCCCATACAGGCAGCAACACCGATAGCACAGGTAGAATATCCTGCAAAGTCAAAAAAGATCTGACCTGAGAAAGCCAATACTCCAAGCCAGGCATCCAATGTATGTAATGATTTTTGAGCACCGAATACGGTGTCGGCAGGAGAAGCAAGCATGCCATCTGCAAGTACCACTTTCATGAATAACCCTAAGGATAAAAGAAACAGTCCTTCATAGATCTGCTGGGCGGTTGCTTTTTTTGGTGATTCAAATTGTGGTGCCAGTTGTGGCGGACGAACAATGGGTCCGGCAACAAGGTGCGGAAAGAAAGTAACAAAGAGAGAAAAATCCAGCATCGATTTCACCGGTTTACTTTCTTTTTTATACATATCGATGGTATAACAAAGTGTGGTGAATGTATAAAAAGAAATACCTGCCGGAAGAATGATATTGGGTTTGGCAGGATGATAATCCATCCCCAATGCATTTACCAATAGTACAAAATTATCTAGAAGAAATCCTCCGTATTTGAAGAAACAAAGCATACCGAGATTACCAATCAGACTCACCACCAGTAATAGTTTCTTTTTGGCTTTGTTTTCTTGTGTGTATAAAGCACGGCCTACAAAAAAATCAACAACAGTAGATAGCCATAACAATAATATAAAAGGCGGATTCCATGCTGCATAAAAAAGATAACTGCCTAACAATAAAATGATCTTTCTGGATTTCCAGGATATGGGAAGATTGTAGAGCCCCATCATCACCAGAAAGAAAACGATGAATGTATATGAATTGAAAACCATAAAGTAGTAGTTGGGTAGGGGTAATTAATTACTTTTTATTTTGTTGGGAAAGCTCCATCCTTTCTCTGTTTCAAGCACTTTCACCAAACTCTTTGTATAAGTAATGGCATCAGTTGGAGAAAGATGGGAGTCTTCCGGACAAATCAGTTGTTGCTCAGGATAATCCATGAAGTGAATACCTGGGGCACCTGTCAGGCTGAGTATTCTATTCCAGAAATGTTCTCTTGGAAAAATCTGTTGTTCTATCTGGAGGAATACACCACTCGATGGGGTTCTTACAAAAATTACTTTGCCACCTCTTGATGTAATTTTTTGTACATCTTCTTGTATCACCTGAAATAAGGAGTCGATGGATTGTTGTGTTGGTGGAGGTTGTTTGGCTCCCATCCTACTATAATAAGACCAGATATTTTTTACACTATCCTGAATAGAAATTTCTTTCAAAAACTTATCTGACATTTTGTTTTGACGATCAAAACTGATCCTTCCAAAATCAATCGGGAACAGTGGTTCTTTTTCCATGCCTGCACGCGTAGGAATATCTATTCGTTTTAAAAGCGCTTTGATAGAAAAATAATCACGCTCTAAAAAAACGAACTGTGATTCTAAAGGTTTGTTGACCTGGAAGCTGAACCATTGTGCAGGGGTAATATTTTTATAGTAATCAAGTCCTTTTTTAGCCAATCGCGAATCCTCCGGATTGGTTGAAAACAAAAGCATCTCAGTCACGTCGATCATTAATTTTCCCTTGAACGAATGGTCATTGGCAAGATCATCCAGTACTGGCATGGGAGAAGTGCCTTCAAAGGCAAGTTGAATGGCATCTTCGCCGGTTAATGATCTCCATGTTTCAATATCTAGGTCATATTTATTCCTGGAAGAACCAATAAATACAGTAGCCCGATCTTGTTCTTTGGTGACCAGCGAACGTTTATGTGTCCATAATTCAGGACCATCGTCATAGGAGATACCGATACCGGTTGATCTTAGATAAGTTTCCCAGAAAATAAGAAAGAGAAGAACGATCCCGCATGCCAATAGAAGGGCATTACGCAAAGGCGTGTGTTTCATGCTGCTGTAGGGTTATAGTGAACACCTAGCTTCACAATGAAGCAGATGTTTAAATGCTATTCATTCAACACACGGCCATGTATTAATAGGACAAAGTAGAGGGAATAATTGATTTCTGCAAGTATTGTAGCAATAATTTTATGGGAAATAGGAATCAACACATCATCAGGATATCTGAGCAAGTACAACGCTTTCTACAATTCTTGGAAAGTGTTCATGTTCTAGTTGATGAATCTTTTGTGCCAATGTTTCAGGAGTATCATCAGGAGTGACTGCACAGCGTGTTTGAAAGATAGCTTCCCCTTCATCAAAATGTTCATTGACATAATGAATGGTAATACCACTTTCCTTGTCACCCGCATTAATCACGGCTTCATGTACATGCGTGCCATACATGCCTTTACCGCCATATTTAGGCAAAAGGGCTGGATGTATATTGATGATTCGATTCGGATAGGCGTGAATCAGTGCAATCGGAACTTTCCATAAGAAACCTGCTAAGACTATGAAATCAATTCCGCTTCGGTGTTTGATCTCATCTACATACGCATTACCCCGAAAGAACTTTTCTTTTTCAATCATCAATACCGGAATCTGATGTGTTGCAGCAATTTGAACGACCCCGGCACCGGGTTTGTTGCAAACAATCAATGCAACCTGAATAGCAGCATGATCTTTTAAATGCTCAATGATCTTAGCAGCATTACTCCCTGCGCCAGAGGCGAAGATCGCTATGCGCTTGAGATTAGATGTCTGATGTCTGATGTCGGATGTCGGATTTGGTACTGGTTCTTGTCCATGGACTTCCCTTTCACCTTTCACTTCTCCCTTTTCACTTCCTCCCCCTCCTGAGATTCTCCTCCACATCTTCGCCAGGTAGTTCTTGAAAAAAGGGAATTGTCCCATGGGAATACTGACTGTCAACACACAAAGTGGCCAGATAATGGTGACCAGAATGATGTAAACTATATAATAAAGAGGTCCTTTATCCAGTGAAGTGAAGGCCATGAGCTTCTTTCCGGTATAACCACAAAGACTCCCGCCTAGGGCGAAAGTGGTAAAAACAAGGATAAAACCGGGCCAGCTGAGCTTCCATTTTTCTTTCAGGCGACGAAACATGTGCCAAAAATGCGATAAAAAGGGGAGGAAACTTTCATGTTTTGTTTTTTTTGCCACTGAGTGCACAGAAGAACACAGAATATTTTTCTTCTTTCAGTGTTCCTCTGTGTCTTCAGTGGCATTTCAAATATTCGCGTCAAAGCATGACATTCATTTTGTCTCAAATGCATCAATTCGCTGAAACACAAGCCAGATAAGGATAAAAAAAATTCTACAAGGTTTGGTTTTTGTCAGCATCCTGTCATATTTTTGCAGCCGTTCACGGATATTTTTCCACACCAAGAACCACGTTTGTGTATATGATATCTTTTAGACACATAACCAAGATTTGCCTGCTCAGTGCACTCCTTTTCTTGGGTTTTTCAACAGTGAATACAGTTTCTGCGCAAGATGGTAAAGCTCTTTTTACTACAAACTGTGCATCTTGTCACCAGGTACATAAACCTTCTACAGGTCCGGCATTGGCTGGTGTGGAAGATCGCTGGCCGAATAAAGCGAATTTGTATGCCTGGATCAGGAACAGTGCCGCTTTCCTGAAAACAGGTGATAAGTACGCGAATGACCTGTACAATCAATGGAATAAAACAGCGATGAACCAGTTCCCGAACCTGACGGATGAGGAAATTGGTGCGATCATCACTTATATTAACTCAGTGCCTGCTCCGGGTGCTGCTGGCGCTACCGGTGGTGCTGCTGATCCAAATGCTGCTGCCGCTGCTGAAAGTGATAATACCTTATTATTTGGTATCCTCACCCTGATCTTGGCTGTTGTAGCCTTGATCTTGTTGCAAGTGAACGCTAATCTGAAGAAATTGGCCGATGAGCGCGAAGGTCACAGTCCAATTGAGCCTGTTCCTTTCTGGAGAAACAAGAGCTATATCGCTATGATCACTGTGATTTTGTTCGTAGTGGGTGGCTATCTGACCTCAAAAGGTGCTATGGCCTTGGGTCGTAGTAAAGATTATCAGCCTGAACAGCCTATTTATTATTCGCATAAAGTACACGCAGGTATCAATCAGATCAACTGTCAGTATTGTCATACCGGCGTATACCAAGGCAAGCAAGCTACCATTCCTTCTGTGAATGTTTGTATGAACTGTCACATGTCTATCAATGAGTACAATGGTGAGAAAATGTACACAGAAGACGGCGATGAGATCAATGGTACAGCTGAAATTCAAAAATTATACAAATACGCAGGTTTTGAACCCGGTAAACCCTGGGATCCTTCCAAAGCAAAACCAATCGAGTGGGTTCGTATCCACAACCTGCCTGACCACGTTTATTTCAACCACTCTCAGCACGTAAAAGCGGGCAAGGTGGAATGTCAGACCTGTCATGGTGAAATCCAGAAAATGGGTGAAGTAAAGCAGTTCAGCGATTTGAGTATGGGCTGGTGTATCAACTGTCACCGTGAAACACAAGTTCAGTTCAAAGACAATGGTTTCTATAGCATTTATGAAAAATACCATCAGGATCTGAAGAGCGGAAAAATGGATAGCACCAAAGGTGTTACTGTGGAAGCGATTGGTGGTACTGAATGTCAGAAATGTCATTATTAATTTGAAAATTGGTCAATTTGAAAATTTGAAAATGAAAGCGGATTCAGATTTTCAAAACCTTCGGTTTTAAAGATTAATAATGTGTATCAGAATAATTAGAAAAAGAAGATTGTAGTTTGAGAATTTTCAAATTTTCAAATTCACAAATTTTCAAATTGATATAGTAACGAAAAGAAATTTGGGGAAGGGGATGCAATCATTTTCAAATCTTCAAATTTTCAAATTTTCAAATTAACAAGATGGAAAAAAAGTACTGGCAAAGTTTTGGAGAGCTGAATCAGTCTGAGGCTTACAATAAAGAAGTAAAAGACGAATTCAAGGAAGAATTGCCTTTTGTAGGTGATGAAAGCAAGAGTTTCCTGGAAACAGCTGCTCCGCGCAGAGACTTTCTGAAGTACCTGGGATTTAGTACTGCTGCTGCTGCCGTAGCTGCGAGTTGTGAAATGCCCGTAAAGAAAGCCATTCCTTTCGCTAATAAGCCAGAAGATATCGTTCCCGGTATCTCTAATTACTATGCAACCACTTATGTTCAAGATGGTGATGTAGTAAGTGTTTTGGCGAAAGTGCGTGATGGTCGTCCGATTAAAATTGAAGGTAATGACCTAAGCCCGATCACTAAAGGCGGTACTTCTGCCCGTGTTCAGGCTTCTGTGTTAGACCTCTATGATACTGCTCGTTTGCGCTTCCCTACCATCGATGGTAAAGAAGTAACATTCGAAGCTATTGATAAAGCATTAGCCGGTGCAGTAGGTGGTAATGTGGTGATCTTGACCAGCACTATCACTTCTCCATCAACCAAAGCTATCATTGCTGAATTCCTCGCTAAGAATCCCGGTAGCCGCCACGTAACATATGATGCTGTTTCTTACAGTGCCATGTTGCAAGCCAATGAAGCTACTTACGGTGTTCGCGGTATTCCTTCTTATCATTTTGAGAATGCAAAAGCTATTGTGAGCTTGGGTGCTGATTTCCTGGGTACCTGGTTGAGTCCGGTTGAATTCTCTAAACAATATGCTAGCGGTAAAAAGATCGACGAGAAGAACCCAAGCATGAGCAAGCACATTCATTTTGAATCTGTAGCTTCTCTGACCGGTTCTAATGCGGATGAAAAATATTTACACCGCCCATCTGAAACAGGTGCTATTGCTGCTGCTTTATTGAGTGCAGTAAATGGACAAGCTGTTACAGGTATCAGTGATGCAAAACTGAAAGCGGGTATTGAAAAAGCTGCGAAAGCGCTGAATGAAAATAAAGGTGCTGCATTGGTGGTAGCAGGAAGCAATGATGTGAATGTTCAGATCATTGTGAACGCCATCAACAATGCCATCGGTGCCGGTGGAACTACCATCAACTGGGGTGTGCTGAATCACCAGCGTGCAGGTGTAGATGCTGATTTTGTGAGATTGGTGGAAGACATGAATGCAGGAATTGTAAATACTTTATTGGTGTATGGTGCCAATCCTGCTTACACTTGGTTCGATGCTGAGAAATTCAAAGCCGGACTGAAAAAAGTAAGAACCACCGTTTCTTTTGCTTCTAAAGTGGATGAAACTGCTGAACTGTGTAAGTTCGTAGTACCTGATCACCACTATCTGGAAAGCTGGGGTGATGCAGAAGCCAAAACCGGTCATTTCTCTTTCATCCAACCTACTATTTATCCTTTATTCAAAACACGTCAGTGGCAAGATAGCCTGCTGAAGTGGAGTGGTAATACATCCGATTATCTTGCTTATCTGAAAAACTTCTGGAGTGCTAAACTGGGCGGACAAACCGGTTGGGATAAAGCATTGCAAGATGGTGTGATCAGTATAGGTGAATCAGCTACCAAGCCTGGTTCTTTCAATGGCGCTGCTGTAGGTGCTGCTGTTGCTGCTGCTACATCCGGTAAGAAAGCTGGTAAGTATGAATTGGTGCTGTATGAAAAAGTAGGTATCGGTGCCGGACAAGGTGCTTCTAACCCATGGTTACAAGAGTTGCCAGATCCTGTTACACGTGCTACTTGGGATAACTACGTAATTGTTTCTCCTGCATTGGCGAGAACCATGCTGGATATTGATTTGAATAATGGCGGACAAGCGGATGCTTATGAAGTAAATCCTCCAAAGAAAGTGGTGAAAGTAGTTGCCAATGGCAAAGAAATTTCACTGCCTGTATTGATCATTCCCGGCACACATCCTGATACCATCGGTATCGCGGTAGGATATGGCCGTAGCAATAATATTGGTAAAGCTGCTGCAGGTGTTGGACAAAATGCATTCCCACTGGCAAGCATCAGCAATGGTGTGGTAAGCTTTAGCAATAGCAGTGTTGAGATCACTGTAACCGGTGAAAAATATCCGGTGGCATTGACACAAACACACAATCGTTATGATACCACGCAAGGTAATCGTACCGAGGTAATGAAAGAATTGACACTCGCTGATTATAAAAAACATCCAACAGAGATCCGTGAAGAGCGCGACAATGAATTGAAGCCTTGGGGCGGATTGGAGAAGTTTGAAAGTCAGGGTACCATTTATCCAGTGTTCGATAGACCGGGTATCAAATGGGGCATGAGTGTAGACTTGAACACTTGTACCGGTTGTGGTGCTTGTGTGGTGGCTTGTAATGCGGAGAACAACGTTTCTGTAGTAGGTAAGCCGGAGGTATTACGCGGACATGAAATGCATTGGTTACGTATCGACCGTTATTACAGCGGTGATATGGATAATCCAAACGTAGTATTCCAGCCGCTGATGTGTCAGCACTGTGATAACGCTCCATGTGAGAACGTTTGTCCGGTAGCAGCTACCAACCACAGTTCAGAAGGTATCAACCAAATGACGTATAACCGTTGTATCGGTACCAGATATTGTGCAAACAACTGTCCATATAAAGTACGTCGCTTTAACTGGTCAGACTACACAGGATCAGACAGCTTTGGTAATAACCAAGAAGGTATTGTAAACGATGTGGTGTTGAACATGAATGATGATCTGACCCGCATGGTACTGAATCCGGATGTAACTGTACGTTCACGTGGTGTGATCGAAAAATGTTCATTCTGCGTACAGCGTTTACAAGAGAGCAAGCTGAAAGCGAAGAAAGAAAGCAGACCAATGGTAGATAGCGATATCAAAGTAGCATGTCAACAGGCATGTCCTACCAACGCGATCACTTTTGGTAATGCCAATGATAAACATAGCGCCATCACCATGGTGAGAACGGAGAATCCGAATCGTCAGTTCTATGTATTGGAGCAACTGCACGTATTACCGGGTGTTACTTACTTAGCGAAAGTGCGTAACACAGAATCGGCGCATGGTGAAGGAAAGCATGAAACTAAAAAAGAAGCAGAACACGCATAGAAGTCAAAAGTGAAAAGTCAAAAGTGAAAAAATATTTCACGTTTCACTTTTGACCTTTCACTTTAACTCAAAAGATCTAAAATAACTATGGACCATCAACCATGGCCCATGGACCAAAATAAGACCAGATGCATTTAAAGTACGAATCACAGCTTAGAGAACCGTTGGTGTACGGTGACAAAACTTACCATCAGGTAACAGAAGACATCGTTAAGCCTATTGAAGCCAAGCCTACCAAATTATGGTACATCGGCTTTTATATCTCTGTAGCCCTTTTGTTGTTTGGTGTATATAGCGTTTATCGTGAGGTGACTTACGGTATTGGACAGTGGAACCTGAATAAGACCATTGGATGGGGTTGGGATATCACCAACTTCGTATGGTGGGTAGGTATCGGTCACGCGGGTACACTGATCTCAGCAATCTTATTGCTGTTCCGTCAGGGTTGGAGAACAGGTGTGAACCGTGCTGCGGAAGCAATGACCATCTTCGCGGTAATGTGTGCGGGTCAGTTCCCGATTTTCCACATGGGTCGTGTATGGATGGCTTTCTTCGTACTTCCTTATCCAAATACACGTGGTCCTTTATGGGTGAACTTTAACTCACCATTGTTGTGGGACGTATTTGCGATCTCTACTTATTTTACGGTATCTCTTTTATTCTGGTACTCTGGTTTGATTCCTGACTTTGCAACCGTTCGTGATCGTGCCTTCACAAAACTGCGTAAGCGTTTGTATGGTATCGCTTCTTTCGGTTGGACAGGTTCTACCAAACACTGGCAGCGTCATGAGAGTCTTTCACTGGTTTTGGCCGGTTTGAGTACACCACTGGTATTGTCAGTACACACGATCGTATCCTTTGACTTCGCTACCTCAGTAATTCCCGGCTGGCACACCACGATCTTCCCGCCTTATTTCGTTGCGGGTGCGATCTTCTCCGGATTTGCGATGGTACAAACACTGATGGTGATCGTTCGTAAAGTATTCGGAATGGAAGACTATATCACCATGGGTCACATCGAAGCGATGAACAAGGTGATTGTATTAACAGGTTCTATCGTGGGTGTTGCCTACCTCACTGAGTTATTCATGGGTTGGTATAGCCAAAATAAATATGAAGGATACACATTCTGGTATAGCCGTGCTTACCTGTTCAGTCCATATGGATGGAGCTATTGGGGTATGATGGCATGTAACGTATTGAGTCCGCAGATCTTCTGGTTCCGCAAAATGAGAAGAAACCTGTTTGTGACCTTCTTCATGAGTATCATCGTAAACATCGGTATGTGGTTTGAGCGTTTTGTGATCATCGTTACTTCATTGTATCGTGATTACTTACCATCAAGCTGGTCTGTATACTATAGTCCAACCATCTGGGAGATCGGTTTCTATGCCGGTACATTCGGATTGTTCTTTACCTGCTTCTTCCTTTTCGCGAAATACTTCCCTGTAATCGCGATCGCAGAGATCAAGTATGTATTGAAAACAACAGGTGAAGGCTATAAGAATAAGATGGGCAATATCGAAGAGCAGAAACTGGAAGAGTTTGTGCATGAGCAAGCGCACCATTGATAATGTGCCAATTTGAAAATTTGAAAATTTGAAAATGATGATTTGATTGATTTGAAACCCGAAAAAGAAACAGCGATTGCTTTTCATTTTCAAATTTTCAAATTCTCAAATTGTTTAATTAGAATAACATGGCAAAAAAGAAATTCGTAGTAGGCTGTTTTGATGATGAAGCAGTATTGTTTCCTGCGGTGAAGAAAGTTCGTACGTCAGGTTACAAGATCCATGACGTATACACACCGTTTGCGGTACATGGATTGGATCATGCACTGGGATTGAGAGAGACCAGTTTGCATACTGCAGGTTTCATCTATGGTATCACCGGTACCACAACAGCATTAAGCTGTATCAGCTGGATCTTTACCCGCGACTGGCCTTTGAACATTGGTGGTAAACCTCACTTTGCATTACCTGCATGGGTTCCTATCATGTTCGAGTTGACAGTATTGTTTGCGGCGGTAGGAATGGTACTGACTTTCTGCTACCTGTGCCAACTGGCTCCATTTGTGAAGAAACATCATTTCCATCCCCGTGCAACAGATGATCTGTTTGTAATGGTGATTGAGTGTACCGATAAAACCAATACCGATGATCTGAAAGCATTCCTCACCAGCAATGGTGCTGTTGAAACAGATGTTCAGGTTGCTGAAGATGGCTGGTGGTTAGGTCGTTACGACAAAGACGAAATGCCGTTTGAAAACAAAGAAATCGTTGCTGCTTAATTTTTGAATAAGAAAGAAGATGAAGAAATTACTGATCATAGCTCTTGCTGCCACTGCAACTACCATCGTAGCTTGTAGTGATGTTAAGCGTACGCCGGGTACCATTTATATGCCTGATATGGCTTATAGCCGTGCCTACGAGTCTTATGCAGATTATAGCAATCTGACTGAGAAAGGAATTCATTACACAGCAATGCCTGTTGAAGGTACCATGCCAAGAGGTGCTGAGTTGCCTTTCCATATTGCAAAAGATGCTCCCGGTGACACCACTAATTACAATGCATCAAAAGCAGTACCCAATCCAATAGAGTCTATGAGCGAAGCAGAGACCATCGAAGCTGAGCGTTTGTATCAGATCAACTGTGGTATTTGCCATGGCAATAAGTTGGATGGTAATGGTCCGTTGTACAAAGATGGCAATGGTCCGTATGCAGCTAAACCAGCAACACTGGTAGGGGATGCGAAATATGAAGCCATGCCTGATGGACAAATGTTCTACTCTGTAGCTTATGGAAAGAACATGATGGGTTCTTATGCATCTCAGCTCAACCGTAAGCAACGCTGGATGGTGATCAAGTACATCAAGAACAAACAAAAAGAAGCAAAAGCAGCTGCCTCAACAACAACTGCCGCGAAATAAAAATCGATTTCAAATAGCTCCGGACTTTAATCCGGAAGAATGATTAAAAGAATAAAAATGGCATCTATCAAAACGCAATTTGAGATACCCGGAAAAATGAAAACATGGTCTTATGCCTTGATCGGTGTAGGTCTTGTAGCGCTGATCGCCGGACTCGTGATCAAAGGTTTCAGTTCTGATGAACATGAGCAAACCATTTTCTGGGGTACACTGATGTATAATACCATTTTCTGGACACTGGTATGTAATGCCAGCATGTTCTTTATTTGCGTTACTACTTTGGCCATGGGTGGATGGCAGCAGTCATTCCGCCGTATCCCTGAAGCCATTTCTACCATGGTACCTATTTTCGGTGCCATCACTTTTGCTGTATTGATTTATGTAGTAGTTGGACATAAGCACCATATCTACCACTGGTTGGATAGTGAGGCAGTAGCCAATGACCCGATCCTGAAAGGAAAAGCAGGCTTTTTGAATCCTGTATTCTTTATCGTTTGGACTACTTTGACCATCGGTTTGTGGAGCATCTTAGGTTGGAGAATGCGTCAGATCAGTAGTGAAGCGGATGAAGCTCCAATGGATGCTGAAAAAGGAGCTAGTTATATCTGGAGAAATACCATCCGTGCTGCTTTGTTTACCGTATGGTTTGCATTAACTGTAGGTTCTACCATTCCTTGGTTGTGGATGATGAGTATCGATGCACACTGGTACTCTACGATGTATAGCTGGTACACTTTTGCAAGTTCATTTGTATCAGGTATGTCGTTGGTAGCTCTTTGGGTAATTTACCTGAAGAACAAAGGATACCTCGAGTTAACTTCTCAGGAACACTTGCATGATATCGGAAAGTTCATGTTTGCGTTCTCTATTTTCTGGACCTATTTATGGTTCTCTCAGTACATGTTGATCTGGTATGCAAATATTCCTGAAGAAACTGTTTACTTCAAACACAGAGTACAAGGTCCATATAAAGGCATCTTCTTCCTGAACCTCATCATCAACTTCTTATGTCCTTTGTTGATCCTGATGAAACGCTCAGCGAAGAGAAATTACACACTTGTAACTTTTATGGCAGTATTGATCATCTTTGGGCATTGGATCGATTTCTACCAAATGATCATGGGAAGTTTGTCTAAAGAACACGTGACTTTAGGCTGGTTAGATTTCGGAATTCTGAGCTTGTTTGTGGGTATGATGATCTTGGGTGTAGGAAAAGCGTTGACTAAAAAACCATTGGTACCGAAATATCATCCTTTCTTGAAAGAGAGTGTGATTCACCAGGTATAGAATTTGTCCGAAAGGACTCAGTTAGAGAAAATTTGAAAATTTGAAGATTTGAAAATGAATATGTATTTGAATAACCGAAAATGATGATAATCTCATTTTCAAATTTTCAAATTAATACATTCTCAAATTGATTTAATACTGATAGCATTATGACAATGTTTTTAACAACAGCCGTAATCGTACTGATCTTCGTGGTGATCTTCCAGATCGCGAAAGCAAGTGAATATGTTTCAGTACTGAAAGGAGAAGAAGTTAGCCGTAAGCAGAACAATAAGATCAATGGATTCCTGATGATCGGTTTTCTGGTATTGGGTCTGATCGGTGTATGGTATTGTAATGAACTGTACTATGGCAAGACCTTATTGGTTCAGGATGCTGCCAGTGTGGAAGGTGCTCGTGTTGACTCCATGTTATGGGTTACATTGGCTGTTACCGGTATCGTATTCATTATTACCCAGATCATTCTTTTCTGGTTTGCTTATAAATACCAGGAAAGTGATACACGCAAAGTATTCTTCTTCCCTCATAACAATAAATTGGAGATTATCTGGACTGTAATCCCTGCGATTGCATTAACAGTATTGGTGGTGATCGGGTTGCGTAACTGGTTCCTATTTACTGGTGAAGCTCCTCAAAATGCCATGGTGGTAGAAGTAACCGGAAAACAATTTGGATGGATCTATCGCTATCCGGGTAAAGATGGTTCTTTCGGTAAAAAATATTATAAGAACATTGATAATGCTAGCAACAGTTTAGGTTTGATCTGGGAAGATGAATTAGCGCATGATGATGTAGTGATGGAACAAACCATGTACCTCGTGAAAGGAAAGCCTGTTAAATTGATCATCGGTTCAAGAGACGTGATTCATGACGTAGGTCTATCTCATTTCCGTATGAAGATGGATGCGGTTCCGGGTATCCCAACAACCTTATGGTTTACGCCAAAGTACACCACCAAAGAAATGAAAGAGTTGACCAATAATCCCGATTTCCAATATGAAATCAGTTGCGACCAAATGTGTGGCAATGGTCACTACTCTATGAAAGGGGTGATTGAAGTAGTAGAACAGGAAGAATATGATGCATGGATGGTAAAACAAAAGCCATACTATGTACAGCAGTTCCCTGAGAAAGATCCTGCTGCTCCAAAGCCGGCTACAGACAGCGTAAAGACAGCTTCTGCGAAGCCTGTTGAAGCAGCAAAGAAAGCAGTAGCCAAATTGTAAAACATTGTTCAACCGTAATAGCAATCGGTTGTTATCATTGATAGAAATTTTTAAAAGAAGATTATGAGTAACGAAGCAGTAGTGCATGCACATGGAGCGGTGACCACACACGAAGGTCATGGCGATCATCATCATGAGCATCACCATCATGAGACTTTCATCACGAAGTATGTGTTTAGCCAGGATCATAAAATGATCGCTAAACAGTTCCTGATCACCGGTATGGTTTGGGCTGTATTGGGTGGTTTGATGAGTGTTCTCTTCCGTTTGCAGCTGGGTTATCCTGATGCTACTTTCCCATGGTTAGAAGATATCCTCGGTAAATGGGCAAAAGGTGGTCGTATTACTCCCGAAGCTTATTACGCTTTGGTTACTACACACGGTACCGTACTGGTATTCTTCGTATTGACAGCTGGTTTGAGTGGTACTTTCGCTAACTTCTTAATTCCTTTACAAGTAGGTGCACGTGATATGGCATCTCCTTTCATGAATATGCTGAGCTACTGGTTCTTCTTCGCAGCTAGTATTGTGATGTTGTCTTCTATGTTTGTAGAGACAGGTCCATTCAGCGGTGGTTGGACAGCTTATCCTCCATTAAGTGCTTTGGGTGATGCATCACCTGGTTCTAAGATTGGTATGGATATGTGGCTGATCTCGATGGCATTGTTCGTTGTATCGTCTTTATTGGGAGGTTTGAACTATATCGCTACTGTATTGAACATGCGTACAAAAGGTATGAGCATGACACGTATGCCATTGACCATTTGGGCATTGTTCTTCACTGCGGTATTAGGTGTATTGTCATTCCCGGTATTATTCTCTGGTTTTATTCTGTTGATCTTCGACAGAAACTTCGGAACCAGTTTCTATCTGTCAGATATTTTCATCAACGGTGTAGGTGCATTGCCGAATGAAGGTGGTAGTGCGATCCTTTACCAGCACTTGTTCTGGTTCTTAGGACACCCTGAAGTATACATCATCTTGTTACCAGCCATGGGTATGGTATCAGAGATCCTTTCAGTGAATTCTCGTAAGCCGATCTTCGGTTACATGGCAATGATCGGATCATTGTTCGCGATCGCAATTCTTGCGTTCTTGGTATGGGCGCACCACATGTTCGTAACGGGATTGAATCCTTTCTTAGGTTCTATCTTCGTACTCTTGACATTATTGATCGCCGTACCATCCGCTATCAAAGTGTTCAACTGGTTAACCACATTGTGGAGAGGTAATATTCGTTTTACTCCGGGTATGATGTTCGCAATCGGATTCGTAAGCTTATTCATCTCCGGTGGTTTAACAGGTATTTGGTTAGGTAACTCAGCATTGGATATTCACTTGCACGATACTTATTTCGTAATTGCACACTTTCACATTGTAATGGGTGTGGCTTCTATGTTCGGTATGTTCGCCGGTATCTACCACTGGTTCCCTAAAATGTATGGTCGTTACCTGAATAACACAATGGGTTATATCCATTTCTGGGTAACCATCGCAGGTGCTTACCTGATCTTCTGGCCAATGCACTATGAAGGTCTGGCAGGTATGCCACGTCGTTACTACGATTACAGCATCTGGGAAAGCTTCAAACAATTTGCGGAGCTGAACAGATTCATCAGTACAGTAGCAATGATCGTATTCGCTGTACAGTTATTGTTCTTGTTCAACTTCTTCTATTCTATTTTTAAAGGAAGAAAAGTGACCACATTGAATCCATGGGGTGCTACTACTTTGGAATGGACAACACCGATCAAACCCGGACACGGTAACTGGGTGGGAGAAATTCCTGAAGTACATCGTTGGGCGTATGACTATGGTAAGGATGGCAAGGAATTCATTGCACAAACAACACCGGTGGGAGCAGATGAAAGTCATCACTAAATGATCAATCACCTGCATGATTCATAACAAAAGCAGGTACTTAATATTGACAATGCTCCCGCACATCGGGAGCATTGTTTTTAAGATTCAAAGAAAGGATATCAGTAGTAGAGGATCAGTGGTTGGTAACATGGCATCGATATTCGTTGTATAAGAGACCCTTAAAACACATGACAGCAGATACAAAAGATTCCGCTTCCTTTTCAGTGGCGGCCAAGGTGAAAGACTACTTTCAGCTCATCAAGTTCACGCTGAGCTTTACAGTGGTTTTTTCCTGTGTGGTTTGTTATCTGCTGGCGCCTAAAGTGGTGGAGTATGATTTGGGGATGATCGTAGTTCTTTTTATTGCGGGTATGTTGGTAACAGGAAGTGCCAACGCAATTAATCAGGCGGTAGAAAAAGATACCGATGCCATGATGAAACGCACAGGTAAACGTCCTGTAGCCAATGGCAGAATGAAACAGCAGGAAGCGTATGTGTTTGCGCTGATTGCTGGCTTATTAGGTGTTGCGATGATGTGGTATTTCTTCAATTTATCATCCGCATTATTGTCTGCCTTTAGTTTGTTTTTGTACGCCTACATCTACACGCCATTAAAGAAAATTAATTCAATAGCAGTATTGGTAGGTGCATTTCCCGGAGCATTGCCTTGTTTAATTGGGTGGGTGGCAGGTAACGATGATTTTAGTGCAGGCGGATGGATATTATTCGGCATTCAATTTCTCTGGCAGTTCCCACATTTTTGGGCCATTGCCTGGGTAGCACATAGTGATTACAGTAAAGCAGGATTTAAATTACTGCCTTCTGATCTGGGACCAACAAAATTCACCGCCTTACAAGCAGTGATGTATTCGGTATTGATGATACCCGTAGGTATTTTACCCTACTATTTTGGACTGACCGGCGAAACGAGTATGTGGATCGTGATAGCAGCCAATCTATTTATGGTAGTGCAAAGTATCAGATTATATAAAGACATGGACGTAAAAGCAGCCAGAAGAGTGATGTTCAGCAGTTATATTTATCTGCCGATCGTGTTGCTGGCTTTGCTGGCGGATAAAATTAAATAAGTGAAAAGTCAAAAGTGAAAAGTCAAAAAAATCGTTTCACTTTTCACCTTTCACTTTTCACAAAAATTTGAGATGATGACAAGTGCGACAACAAACGAACCAAAAAGAATTCACCCCCACAAATTCACCATGTGGGTAGCGATGGGTAGCATTGTGATGGCTTTTGCCGGATTAACCAGTGCTTATATTGTAAAAAAGAATCAAAGCAGTTGGCTTGAATTTGACTTGCCAATCGTTTTTTGGTATTCTACCGTAGTGATTCTGGTGAGCAGTTTGACTATGTATTTGGCTACCAAGGCGTTCAAAGCCAGAGAAATGGGGCGTTATCGTACTTTAATGACGGTAACAGCTGCATTAGGTCTTTTATTCATTATTCTGCAATACATGGGCTTTAATGACCTTGAAGCACGCAGTATTGCTTTAGTGGGCCCTAAAAGCAATTCTGCTGCCTCTTTTCTGTTCGTGATCACCGGTTTGCATATGGTGCATGTACTGGGTGGAGTGATTGCTTTACTGGTAATGTTTATTCGCGCATATAGCAGCAAAGTGAAGTCGTACAGTTCTATTCCGGTGGAAGTAGCGGGTACTTACTGGCACTTTGTAGACATACTCTGGATCTATCTGTTCATCTTTTATAATTGGATCGGATAGTTCAAGAAAAAGTTAGGGTTTATTCACCTTTTTTGAACAACAGCCAATATTTTTGTAACGAAATTTTTAGAACGATCATGGCAACGACAACAACTGCAACAACAACCAAATTGTGGGGTGGAGGAAAGAGTCCCTTCAATGTGGAGTATGGTAAACTGATGATGTGGTATTTCCTCATGAGTGATGCCTTCACATTTGGAGCTTTCTTGATCTCTTATGGTACCATCCGCTTTTCAACCAATGGATGGCCTGACCCCAATGAGGTCTTCAAAAGTTTCCCTTTTGCTCCTGAAGGAATGAATGCACCGTTGGTATTCGTTAGTATCATGACTTTTATCCTGATCATCAGTTCTGTAACCATGGTATTGGCCGTGCATGCAGGACACAACATGGATAAAAAAGGCGTAGTTAAAAATCTGATCTGGACCATCATCGGTGGTTTAGCGTTTTTGGGTTGTCAGGCTTGGGAGTGGACACACTTACATCATGAAGGTGCATGGTGGGGTAGCAATCCATTTTTGAATGCTGATGGAACAGCTTCATCTACCAACTTTACCAATTACTTTTTTACCATCACCGGTTTCCATGGTTTCCATGTATTCTCCGGAGTGATCATCAACATTGTAATGTTGATCATGACACTGATGGATAAATTCGAACAACGTGGACATTACCTGATGATCGAAAAAGCCGGATTGTACTGGCACTTTGTAGATCTCGTTTGGGTATTCGTGTTTACTTGTTTTTATCTGGTTTAATCAAACATTCATTCACTTAATTAAGATATTGATATGTCACATTCAGTAGGTCACGAAGAAACACATGGCGGCGGTACCAGTGAGATCAAAAAAGTAACCATCATCCTCTCTGTCTTAACCATCATTGAACTGGCGCTTGGTTTCTGGATGATTGGTATGGAAAATAAAGGATTGGTTCTAGCCATTAAAGGTGCCATCATCATTCTGATGTTAGCAAAAGCATTTTATATCGTTGGATATTTCATGCACCTGAAACATGAGATCAAAAACCTGATCATGACGATCGTGGTTCCTTTGGCTTTGTTTATCTGGTTCATCATCGCTTTCCTGGCTGATGGTAATTCTTTCAGAAATTTGCGTAACACTTACGATCCTTATTTCAAAGAGCAAAGTACCATCAAAGTAGAGAAGAAAGAACATGGATCACATGGGGCGGCTGCAGGAGCACATGCTGATACTACGCATAAGAGTGAAGGTGCGGTGGAAAACAAACACTAAGAGATACTTGTTATAACCTTATTACTGTTCAAACCATCGCTGTTTTGGCGATGGTTTTTTTATACTGTTGAATTATGAATAAGAAAGCAATATTGGGGTTGATGGTTGCGGTGTTCATTCCCATTCTTTGTTACCTGATCCTGAAATATGCCAGTGAGTCAGCAGTGGATATGCCACGCAAATATTTGCTGGATACTGTTGTAACAAGGGTAGAGAAAGGGAAGATGATCACTGATAGTGTTTGGCACAAGACATCTAATATCACTTTGCAAAATCAACTAGGCGAAACTGTGAGCTTGTATGATAAGCAAGGCAAGATTATGGTGGTTGACTTCTTTTTCACCAGTTGCAGAAGCATTTGTCCAGGACTCACCCGAAATATGTCGAAACTGCAACAGTCCTTCTTGAAAGGTGGTAATGTTCGCAATAAGATCGATACATCTATTGTACAATTTGTTTCTTTTACAGTGGATCCGGAACATGATTCTGTAAGTGTATTAAAAGATTATGCAGACCGATTCGGTGTAAATCATGATAACTGGTGGATGCTGACCGGAAGTAAAGATTCCATCTACCGTTTTGCCTATGAAGAACTGAAAGTAGACAAGTTCAGTGAGGAGCCGATGAGTCCAGACTTTGTGCATACCACAAGGTTTGTACTATTGGATAAAGACCGTTATGTAAGAGGATATTATAATGGACTGGATTCTACTTCTCTTTCAAAACTGGCAAGAGACATTGGCTTTCTGATGTTGGAAAAAGATAAAAAGAAAAAAAGTACCGTATTCATGCAGATCATTGACCTCAGCTGGTTATGGTTGATCATCGTATTGGCAGTTATTTTCTTTGTACTTTATATGAGAAGCAGACGTAAAATAAACGGATAAACAACTTTCTGTGTCATTCTGTGTTTTCTCCGAAGGAGTCCTTCGGACAATGGCAATAAACTAAATAACATGCTAGAACCCTCACTCCCCAAAAACGACAAACAAGCCCGCTGGCTCATCGGTATATTCTCAGTTGTAGTATTTACAGCTGTAGTGGTACTCGGCAGAGTTAAACTGGATATCGGTGTAAATTTCGATGTACATATTTTTGCGAAGATCAATGCATTCATCAATGCATCAATAGCTGTTTTATTGGTAGCAGCACTAGTCGCAGTAAAACAAAAAAGCTATGCATTGCATAAGCGAATCATGATGCTGGCTTTATTACTATCAGTAGCTTTTCTGGTATCTTATATTGCGCACCATCTGTTAGCAGGAGAAGCAAAATTCGGAGATGCAGATCACGACGGATTGGTAAGTGAAGCGGAGAAACTAGCAGTAGGTAGTATGCGAACAATCTACTATATCATCCTGATCACCCATATCTTTTTAGCAGCGATCATTCTTCCTTTTATTCTATTCACTGCTTACAGAGGTCTCACAGGTGAATATGCGCAACACAAAAAAATTGCGAAGATCACCTGGCCATTATGGTTCTATGTGGCGGTAACGGGGCCGGTGGTGTATTGGATGATTAGTCCTTACTATACTTAAGCTAGGAGCTATGAGCCACAAGCTACAAGCTGCAAGCCGCAAGTGATTGATCTGAAACAGTATTGTTTTACAAATACCTTGTGGCTTGCAGCGTGAAGCTTGCAGCTTATAAACCAATCTCTACTGCAGGATCCCAAAATTTCTTTTCAAAGTCAACGATCACATCATCTTTCACTTTGATCTTTTCTTTGGCTAATAATTCTTCCATCAATGTGGGTGTAGCAAAATGTGCTTTCCCACTGAGCATACCGTTTCTGTTCACAACACGATGTGCGGGTACTTTTGGTTGTACATGAAAGGATCCATTCATCGCCCAGCCCACCATTCTAGCGCTCATTTTAGTGCCTAAGAAAGCAGCGATCGCACCATAAGAAGTTACACGCCCTTTGGGTATTTGTCGAACAACATCATATACCTGTTCAAAGAAAGAGACATCTTTGTTGCCCGATGGTAATACAGTCCTAGGTTTTTCAGCTGATTTTTTTGGTGGCACCTGTATGAAATTTATACAGGCAATTTACGCTTTTGGCTCGGTCGCTTTTTGTTTTTGAGCGAGTAATTCTGAACGGCGAGGTTCGGGTACCGATTCATAGTCAAAAGGACAATGCCTGCACCCATGACCACAACAGTATCCCTTACTTATGTGGTAAGCTTCTGTGAACACTACATAACCATGTTCATCATAATAAAAATCTTTTCCCTCAATCAGTTGCCGGTTCATGCAGGTGGCTTTTTAAAATCGTATCAGTCTCTAATAACAATTCCTTGTCTAATCTAAAACATAGATAATGAATCCGATTACTTTGTGCAATGTCTAAGCCTTCATAGTGTGTTTTGATACACAATTCCGGTTTTATATGGGATTGGGCGTAGATATTATCAGACTGTTCTACCAATGTTAATCCATATAACTGTATCACCAATAAAGTAAACTGATACAAATCCGGACTATCGGTTTTCAAATGAACCAATCCGCCGGCTGATAAAATCTGTTGGTATAGTCGAAGAAACTTAGGGTGGGTTAACCTTTTCTTAGCCCTGGAGATGCGTAATTGAGGATCGGGAAAGGTAATCCATATTTCAGAAACTTCTCCTGCCTGAAAATAGTTCGTGATCTTATCCATGTGAGAGCGGATGAACGCTACATTATTCAATCCTTCATCCAAAGCCGTTTTAGCCCCCCGCCAAATACGATTGCCTTTGATATCAATACCAATAAAGTTTCGATTGGGATACATGCGCCCAAGTCCAACCGCATATTCTCCTTTACCACAAGCCAGTTCAAGGGTAATGGGTTGATCATTTTTAAAAAACTCCTTCCATTTACCTTGCATCCCTTCAGGATACTCCAGCACATTATCAAAACCCTTAATGGCTTCAAATCGTATCAGCTTTTTCTGTCCCATTCGGGCAAAAGTACAAAACAGAGGAATAGGAAATAAGAAACAAGGAACAAGGAACAGGGAACAAGGAAGCGACAAGCTACAAGCTACACGCTGCAAGCCTTCATGCAATCGGATCTCTTTTATTGTTTCCTACACCTTGACACTTTCTTGTTCCCTGTTCCTTGTTTCTTGTCGCTTATTATAACAATCCTTTCCCCGCCACAGCCTTCAATACCCTTCTTTCAGGTTCAATTGCCAGAAGAGGGGTGGCTTGGGAGATGGCTTCTTGGAAATCGTGCAGACTTTGAGATTGTTGGTGACTTTCTGGGGAATCCCATAATTCGGTCACCAGAATATGGTCACTGTTTTCTGCATCCTGATTAATAATGTACAAATGACAACCGTGCAAATAGGCAATCTTATTGTACAAACGGGTAAGGATATTCAATAGGTTGTTACCCTTTGATTCTGTTGTAACAAAGCGGGTTTGTAATGTGTAATGCTCCATGGTTTGGTTATTTGCTACACTATGACACACAATAATGACGCCACGAAGCCTGGTTTTTGTGAAAGAAGCATTAAAATAAGGGATGCTGACTAAGCATAAAGCCCCCAAACAGGGGGCTCTACTTATAATATCAGACTATTTTAGGATGTAATAGTCGCTGGTAGACCATTAATTCCCACCTCCCACACGACTTTGCTCTTCCTGAGAACCAATGTTTCTTTTGCGCGGTTGTGAACCCGGCGTATTCTTTCCAAAACGTAATGAGAAAGTCACTGATACAAATCTGGCATCTGGTCTAGCATCGGTTCGAACATCTACATCACCATATTGAGTGGTTGCTCTAAAGCGTTGCCATGCAAAAGGATCGCGTATGTTCATTCTCAATGTACCCTTGCCTTTCATGACCTGTTTTTGCAAGCCAATACTGAATAAATAAACCGGATCAAATACGGCTAATTGATCCACTGCTTTATGACGATAGAAACCACTGAGTTCAGCAGTCAATCCTTTTTTCTTACTCAACACAAAACTATTGCTGATATTGGTATTAAAAGAAGTAAATGCGATATCGATAGGATCATTATTGTAAATACCCTTATAATGGTTGTTGAATATCGTGATAAAGAAATTGGCATTCCACCATGAAGCGAACTTCGCAGGAGCTGTGATCGATAAACTCATATTATCAAAGCTGGCAATGTTTTCTGAAGTATTGAATGTGATCTTCTCTGTTGAATTTTGACGCAGTATTTGAGAGATTACATTATTCGTAGAATTTCTTGCTAAAGTAAAAATGAACTTTGATTTGAATGCATAGGTCAATTCAACATTATGAGTGAATTGAGGTAATAAATAAGGATTACCCACACGATACGTCAATGAATCGAGGAAGAAAGTAAACGGATTCAAATCCTGATAATTCGGGCGTGTGATCCTTCTGCTATACGACGCTGTTAGTTGATTCTGTTTATTGAACGCATAACTTAAGAATACGCTTGGGAATAAATTGGTGAAGTTCCGTTTGAAGGTTGAATCATTTGTAACCTGTCTTCCTTTTGCAATCGTATTTTCTAATCGTAAGCCGGTTTGTAATGTCCATTTGCCCAGTTGCTTATTGGCATTGACATACACTGCATTGATATTTTCGCGATAAATGAAATGATTTGATCGGCTATCGGGTATTCGTGTTCTATCCGGTAGCTCACGTTGATAATCTACCTCATTGTCATTCTCTACAATGCTGCTTTTGATACCAGCCTCAAAACGTCCGCCTTTATATGGTTGTACATAATCAGATTTGAATGACCAGATATTAATCAGTGAAGGCAGGTGTCCATCTAATAAAATAGTGGGACCTACTTTATTTCCTACACTATTGTACACATCTGTTGTAAGTAATAAATCCGAAGTGTTGTTATACGTTACATAATCAATATCAGCCGTGAGTTCTCTGCCGGCGGAATCAAAGTTGTGCTTCCAGTTTAGGTTGCCGGTGAAATTTCTAAAACTGCTTATATTTTTTGTGTTTGATATGAGACTTGATAAAATATTGTTGTTATTGTCTTTAATGGTTGAAATACTGGTAGGTGTAGGTCTGCCTTCGAATGCAAATCCACTCATCACAACACCAAAAATATTTTTCTTATTCGGTTGATAATCTAAACCTAGTCTGAGTGTTTGATTAAAATTTTCGAACTGAAAACGTGTGATAAGATCAGAGGATCCATCTTTATTTCCCATAGCGTCATAGAAATTTCTGTTGATCGTCAGGTTTTGTCTGCCACGAAAGAAATTAGGAAGATAGCTACCAAAGAAATTGATCTTGTTATGCTTATAATTGAATGTAAAGTTGTTTTGTGATTTTGGAATAACATACAAGGCATCTTCCGGTTTAAACAATGAAGCGGTTGCACCGAGTGTAAGTGTTCCATTGAAGCCATTGTTTCTCCCTTTTTTTGTTTTGATATTGATGATGCCCGAATTACCTGCAGCGTCATAACGTGCAGATGGGTTGGTCATGATTTCTACCACATCTAATTCTGAAGCAGGCATATTGCGCAAGAGATTAGCCAGATCAGTAGCAGACATATAAGTAGGTTTTCCATCCAGCATCACAATAACGCCTGCTTTACCACGTAAACTAATGTTGCCTTCATTGCTGACACTCACACCTGGTGATTTTTCTAGTATTTCCAAAGCACTAGAACCAGCGCTGGTAGGAGATGCTTCCACATTGATGATGGTTCTGTCGATTTTGGTTTCCACAAAAGGCTTACGAGCGGTAACAGTTACTTCACTCATTCCCTTGTTACTTGGTGTCAGCGCAATAGCAGGAATAGTAACAGTAGTGTTAGAAAATGCAAATGGGGCAGACCACTGTTTATTGTATCCAATTAATGCTACTGTAATCCTATAATTCCCGGCTTTGATATTGGTAAACTCAAATTGTCCATTATTACCACTTACAGCTAATTTCACCAATGCAGAATCCTTTTGTTGCACAAGTGAAACGGTTGCGGACTGAACAGGTTTTCCCTGATCATCGGTAACAGTACCGGATATGGATGGTGCTGATTGGGAATAGACGCCGGATATACATATCAATAAGCCTATGATCAGCAGAGTAGATCTCATTTTCATACGTTTCTGTTTTAAGCAGTGTAAAGATTTACATCTGTTTCGGAATAGAAACGCGAATAAGGATAGGGATTCAAATAAATAGGGGCAGTGGGTGAATAGGGCTGGATGAAAAGAATAGGCTTGTCAGTTTGTTACATAAATCATGTCGAATAATGGTAATCATTGCTTTATACGACTGAATTTTACTTTTCTGATCCTTTCGCCATCCAGATAAATGGTAGTGTTGTTGCCATTATCCATTTTTAATACATAGGACCCTGCCAGCATCATCGAAGGAGATACCAGAACCGCTTTATAGGTGGTTGAGTCTCCTATTTTCAGTTCATAAATTTTATTGGTAACCACCCTTAACTTGAGCACAACATCCATTTCCTGATTTAAATAATCGCCATTCCATTGTGTTGTATCGAAATGATCCCAATCGGCAACGGGTCTGGTGAGTGTATAAGGTGCATGTGTAGTATAATAGGCGGTTACCTCCATTTCTCCCTTTTCATTGAGTTGAAACTCTTGTTTGAATGCCGGATCATTTTTTTGATGGAAAATATTGGCAGCTTCTCTTTCTAAAACAATATCATTTCTACCGGATCTTTTTAATACCAACTGATTCTTATCCCATTCAAATTGAAAGCTGAAATTATTTTGAGTAAGGTAAGTACCTACTATCTCCATTTCAGAAACATAATTGCCAGCTTTTGTTGGCTGACTAATAAAAGATTTTTGTTTTTCAGATTTGGATAAAACAATATCTGCCATTTGTCTGGTTTGTTGGGAAGGGATTGATTTACCGGTATTGGTCAAAGTAATCATCGATAGCGATTGTTCTGGAAACCTGATCGTAGTTGCCTTCCATGCACCTGTAGCTCCTTCATGGAAAACATAAGGCATACCTTGATATTGCCCAAACTCTAGTCCATATCCATATTGATGGGTGATGGAAGGATTGATTAGCTGCTGACTTTTGACGATCATCGATCTTTTAATCTTAGTTGGAATACTCCCTTGAATAATTTGTTCCCATCGAATTTGGTCTTTTAGTGTTGAGAAGATATTGCCATCTCCACAAACATTCCATATCCATGTATAGGTAGTCCATGTATTGAAGTTGAAATATGCGCGTGCGATATGTCCTTTGATATTGGTATGATCATCTTCAAAAGCAGTTTGATGCATGCCTAGTTTGTTAAATAAACGATCAGTGACAGTTTTGAATGTTTGTCCGGTAACTTTTTCAATCAATAAAGCCAATAAAATATAATTGGTATTGCTGTACTGGTATTTTGTTCCGGGTTCAAAATTCAAATCCTCTTGTTTTTCCAGTAATTGCCATACGTTTTGATTATTAAAACTTTGTTTCCACCAGGTCAATCCTTGTAGTGACCATAGATCATATACATCTCGAATGCCGCTCGTATGAGTTAATATATGTTCAATGGTAATAGGTGTTTTTAGCTTGCTATATAAAGAAGGGAAATATTTTCTGATATCATCAGTTAATTGAAGTTTTTTTTCTTCCATCAATTCTAGTACCGCAAGAGCAGTAAACTGTTTTCCATTGGACGCAATATTGAATCGTGTGGCGGGTCCTATCCATGAGCTATCAGAAAAATCTGCAAAGCCGGCATATTTTTCATACAGTACTTTTCCATTTTGAATGATGGCTGTTGCAATACCTGGTGCTTTTGCAGGAACATCTTGAGTGGCGATGCTATCTAATTTCTTTTGAACAAGAGGCGATAAGTTTGTTTGGGCTGATAGCAGGCAGGTAGCAAAGCAGATCCATACCATCATTAAACAGTATCTCTTCAGGCGAAAGCACATATTTTTATTTTTAAGCAAAATTGGGTTTCCATACAGCAGAAACCGTCTCATATCTGGAAATGACACTCATTTCTTACTCTTTTTTTCTAGATATTCCTTGGGTGTCATATTTTTCAAACGTTTGAAAGCACGGTTAAAGGTCGACTTAGAGTTAAATCCGGCATCATAGGCCAAACCCATGATGGTTTGAGAAGAGGTTTCACCGGCATCTATTTTTTGGATCACTGATTCAATACGATAGCTATTGATATAGTCATTGAAGTTCATGCCAAAACCTTGGTTGATGATCTGAGATACTTTTTTACTATGGGTACCCAATCGGTCTGCAACCATGGTAATGGTCAGTTGAGGATCTTCATACAATTTTTGTGCTGCCATTAGTGAACTGATCTGTTCTTTCCATTTTTCAAGATCGGGTATGGGGTCGGTAGGATCCTCAGGCTCAGGAACTTTTTCGGGGGAGTCATTTGTTTTTGGATCTTCCAGTATCCGGAAGGAAGTAGCAGATTGGACATTGTTGTAATAACCGTTAATAGAAATAAAGTAAAACAATCCTGAAAAACTAAGGTAGTACCAAAATTTTCGTCCGAATTCAGCCCATTCGGGATTGAGGATAAAAAACAAACCCCGAATGCAGATCAACAAAACAAAAGCAGTTAAAAATCTTTGCGCCCATTTGAATAAAACAGAGTCAGCAAAACTGAGCGTATTGTAGCTAAGGCTCTTGTATTTGTTATAGATACGTAAACTGGCGATCAAATAAATGGTCAGTACAATAAAACCAGCCGTTTGATACCATGGCTCAAAATCTTTATCGCGACCATCTTTATAAAAATAAACCTCAGGTAAGAACCACTGATCGGCAATAAACATAAAGAGTGTGTATAAAAAGTATAACGCAGCGGGTAAAAAGTGTAACCAGTCTTTTCGTTGAAATGAGAATGTTTGATCCAATAATGATCTTACGTAGAAATACAAAACCGGGGGTATTAAAAATAATTGCTGAAATGGCACATAAAAAAGTATGTCCCTGTAAATACCACCTGAATACCATCTTGCATAGCCGAGCATAAATGGGGTGATATAGAGCGTACATAGAAAAGTAAACAGACTCAGCCATTTCTGAGGCGTATTGTGCTGTTGGATTCCTTTCCACAAGAGTAGTAGTGAAAAGATGAGTCCATGAAAAAAGAAGATCAATAAAAAAGAACTCTTTAAGGAAAAATCAAAGGGCATGTGAATATTCGTTCGGTCATCGAATCATTGAAAATACGAACAACTGAGATAAAAAATGAGTGTCGCCTGATATTGATAAGCTTATAAGTTTATCATATACCTTATTCAAGAATTCATACGGGTCAGTAAAAACCAGCCATTTATTTGTGATGATGGTTCTTTTTTGCGGGACTTATACTAAAAGAGACGTCACGGATGGATTCGAACCATCGTAGAAGGTTTTGCAGACCTCAGCCTATCCACTCGGCCACGTGACTGTATATGATTCGAAACTGTTTTTAATGATAACCGATCAAATGAGTCAAAATATTCGGTAACATATGTTGGATGATAGTTGCTTGAGTGTAAAATTATCAGACTTTTATAAGTCTACCAATTTGGTAGGATAATAATTTAAAATTATTTTTACCATTCAACAGGTAAAGTAGTTATGACAAAAATCAATCTTCTGGCACTGGCAGTACCTTTTTTTATAGGATTCATTTTATTGGAGTATCATATCAGTCAGAAAAGGAAAAGAAAACTCCACCAATTTGAAGAATCGATTGCTAATTTGAATGTTGGGATTGCCGAAAGGGTAACGGATCTGCTTACTACCGGCGCATTTTATTTTGTCTTTTCTTGGATCTACGAGCATTATGCCATTTTTGATATTCAACCAACTTTTATCAGTTGGGTGCTGATTTTCTTGATCACAGATTTTGTATGGTACTGGTATCATCGATTTGGTCATAAAGTGAATTTATTTTGGAGTGTACATGTGGTACATCATCAAAGCGATGATTTCAACTACACGGTTTCTACACGTATTACCATTTTTCAGGCGATTGCGCGTGGATTATTTTGGTCGGTTTTACCGCTTTTAGGTTTTCCTCCAGACATGATTGCTATTTTTCTGATTATCCATGGTGTTTATCCATTTTTTACGCATACTCAACTAGTGGGAAAACTAGGTTGGTTGGAATATGTATTCGTTACACCCTCTCATCATCGGGTACATCACAGCAGTAATCCTGAATACTTAGATAAAAACTATGGCGATATACTTATCATATGGGATAAGCTTTTGGGAACATTTGCAGAGGAAAAAGAGGAACCCAAATATGGACTTACCAAGCCTTTGAATAGCTATAGTTTTTTATGGCAACATTTTCACTTTCAGCTTGAATTGTTACTGGCACTAAGAGCAGCAAAAGGTATAAAAGCCAAATTAAAAGTGCTGTTCGGGAAGCCGGATGATATTGATCCCACACATCGCGAATACCTTGAAATAAAATTATTGAATCGGAATAAGCAAAGTATACAATTCTCCTTACAGCGCTTGATTCTCCTGAATACAATACTAACACTGGTTGTTTTATTTTTTACATTACTACTAACCGAATATTTTACATCACAACAACAAATCTTATTATGTCTTTTCATACTCATCAGCATCATCAATTCCGGTGCTATGATTGAGCAAAAGAAATGGGTCTTTTATCTCGATTACTTTCGATTATTATTGATTGGCTTTATTTTTTACGCCTTTATACCCAATCATTCTATTCTAATCTTGTTAACCGTTTTAGGTTTGGTCCCTTTGGTTTTTTATAAAAGCACACAAAAAAGATATTATGCCTATTTATACAATGCATAATACTTTCTTGATTCTTCTTCTCATATAAAAGGTGATATGACATCAGTCATATCACCTTTTATATGAAACTTTCTAATGAATACATTACCTTATTTCAGTAAAGCATCCACTTCTGCATTAAAATCATGGATAAAAGCAGTGTAATGTTTTCCTGTTGCCGGACCGGAAAAGCCTGTATGTATCTTTTTTACTTTGCCATTCTTATCAACAAAAATGGTAGTGGGGAAAGAAAGAAACTGTTCCAATTGCGGTAAAGAAGCTAATACAACCTGCTTATCTGCCACACCACCCAATGCTAAAGTATATTCTATTCCATAATGTTTACGAAATCTGTCAAAAACCTTTTTCACAAAAGTACTATCTGTCTGACGTTCATATTGTAATCCGATCACTTCAATTCCCCTGTCTCGATTGGCTTTGTACCAGGGGCCTAAGAACGCAGCTTCATCCATGCAATTTGGACACCAGGTACCTCCAATGGTAATGATGAATGGCTTACCCTTAAATCTTTTATCCTCCGAACTAACTATGTTGCCATCTGAATCTTTAAAATTGAAAACCAATCGATCATTTCCCTCTTTTAATCTTGTTAAAGAATAAGCATCGGGCAAAGAGGCTTCAGCGTTTGGAACAGCAGTAAAAGGTATAGAAGATCTGGCACTGATATTCTCGCCCTGTATACGCCCGTTAACATCCACTTTTCCTTCATATAGAACAGGAGATGAACCTATAAATGAAGATAATCTGATTGTATTGTCTTCAATGACGCCTTCTAAAAAACGTGAATCCCCTGTAATACGCAAAAAGGTAGCGGTTACGATTCCATTTTTCTGTTTAAAAATGCCTACTGCTTTTTCTTCTTTGCCATTGCTATTTTGAAAAACTACATCATAAGTGCCACTGATATCCGTAATAGGGGAAGAAGATGCTTCATTAAAACGATAGACCATTCCTTTTTTAGCCTTCACAGGAGTTACCGTTCCTCTTAAATCTTGTCGACGCAACACACCTGTTAAGACATTGTCTTCTACTTTGAAGGCAAGCTCATTATCAAATAAGGGTAATGGAATTACAATAGAGTCACCCACTATGCGAATATCACCGGTTGGGAAACGCTCTTCTCCATTCACCAAAAATGCTTTTAGTGTAGAGCCTTCTTCACGAATGATAAAGTTAAATGGAGCTTCAACACCGGGTTTCAGCGTAAAGACCCCACGCCAGTTACCTGTTAATTCTCCGATCACAGCTTTTGTTATTGTCATTGGATAGTCGACCTGATCAAGAGCTTGATTCTTAATCACTGAAGTAAATATTTCTGTAGTTTTTTTATTTAGCACAAGCTCACTTTCATCGAATACTTTTCCACTAATCATTGTCTGTGCAGAGATCTGAGTAGATACAATCAAGCTTAGCAATAGTAATCGCTTTTGTATATGTAAATACATAGTTTGTTTGTTTACAATAAATGAATCAAGAGAAATCAAATGGCAAGTTTGCCTGCTTCAAATAAGCAACAGGTCGTAGAAGCGAAGAATCAACAACAACATCGAGTGCAGCAAGTAGGAATGGCAGTAAATACCAATGCTGATAAAGGCTTAGGGCAAACTAAACTTCTGTTTGCCTGATATAGTTCCGATGGGTTAGTGACAACATTTTTCACAACGCTAAATTTCATTTGTCTACCAAAATAGTAGACAAAAATAGATGATTATTTTTATTTTCAAAATAAAAGTCTACTAAATTAGTAGAATTATATAATTTTGAGCAAAAAACATGTTACCTATAGCTATTTATTACGAGCATCCGGACTGGTTCAAACCGTTGTTTGCTGAATTAGAGAAAAGAGGATTGCCCTTTGAGAAAATTGATGCGGTAAATCACCAGTTTGATATTAGTGACAGCGCAAAAAAGTACAGTCTGGTTTTTAATCGAATGAGTCCTTCTGCCTATTTACGCAATGGAACACAGGGGATTTTCTACACACAGTCCTATCTGAAATTTTTAGAAGACAGTGGTGTTAAAACGATCAATGGATACAAAGCTTTTTTGTATGAAACTTCCAAAGCCAATCAGCTTTCCCTGATTCATAAACTGGGTTATAAATATCCCAAAGCGAAAGTAGTGAACCATACCAGCCAATTGGTAAGAGCAACCCATGGATTGAGATTTCCAATTGTGGTGAAAGCGAATATTGGAGGAAGCGGTGCCGGTATTGTTAAATACAATTCAGAGTCAAGTCTCGCAGAAGACATCATGCAAAACCAGGTTGATTTTGGTATTGATCATACTGCGTTAGTGCAAGAATACATTCCTGCAAGAGGCGGATATATAACAAGAGTAGAAACACTAGGCGGTAAATTTTTATATGCTATCAAAGTATATACCACCGGAGAGTCATTCAATCTTTGTCCGGCAGATATTTGTCAAACAACCGATGGAAAAGAATTGGTAAGAAATGCATGTGCACTCGATGCGCCTAAAACCGGATTAAAAGTTGAAGCATACGAGCCACCTGCAGAAGTAATTTATGCCGTTGAAAAAATTGTTCAATCCGCAGGTATTGATGTTGGAGGTATTGAGTACATCATTGATGACCGCGATGGAGAAATTCTCTATTATGATGTAAATGCTCTTTCAAACTTTGTAGCCGATGCGGTGAATGTGATTGGCTTTAATCCACATGAAAGACTGGTTGATTTCATCGAAGCAAAAATCTATGCGAAAGAAGCTTCGCAAGTTGCACACACATTTTAAAAACATACTATGAAATTTGGATATTGGTTACCTGTATTTGGTGGTTGGCTCAGAAATGTAGAAGATGAAAACATGCAAGCCAACTGGGACTATATAAAAAAACTCACGATCAGAAGCGAAGACCTGGGTTATAGTGTTTCATTGATTGCAGAATTGAATCTGAATGATATCAAGGGTATTCATGCACCTAGTATCGATGCCTGGAGTACAGCTGCAGCTCTGGCTGCTGTAACCAACAGTATTGAACTGATGGTTGCTGTAAGACCTACTTTTCACAATCCTGCTTTACTGGCTAAAGCTGCTGCAAATATTGATCATATCAGCAATGGCAGACTTTCATTGAATGTGGTGAGTAGCTGGTGGAAAGATGAGGCTGAAAAGTATGGTGTTCAATTTGAGCAACATGACGACAGGTATGCGAGAACGGAAGAATGGTTATCTGTAGTCAATGGTGTATGGCAAAAAGACCATTTCAATTTTTCCGGAAAATACTACAATGTTAAGGACAATGTATTACAGCCCAAGCCAATCTCAAATCCCCGACCTTTTATTTACGCGGGTGGAGAAAGTGAAAAGGCCAAAGATTTGATCTCTTCTACCTGTGATGGTTATGTAATGCATGGAGATGATCCGGAAGTGATTGCCAGAAGAATACAAGATTTGTCTGAGAGAAGAGATAAAAAAGGCTTACCACCGATGAAATTTGGTGTAGCAGCATATAGTATTATCCGATCAACCGAATTGGAAGTGAAGAAAGAGTTGGAAAGGATCACGAATATCAAAATTGGATCAGCAGGTTATGAGAATTACCAACAATGGTTGAATGGTACTCAGTTAGAACAAAAAGTTTCTTTGGAAGATTATTCTGTGAGCAATCGTGGACTCAGAACAGGATTAACCGGAACACCTCAACAAGTACTGGATCGTATCGGAGAATTTGAAAAAATTGGTGTTGATTTCTTTTTATTGCAATGCAGTCCACAATTAGAAGAAATGGAAAGATTTTCTGAAGCCATTATTCAGGTGGAATATGCATGATGACTTTTTAGTGCAATAACTTTTAGAAAGTTTAAAACGTTTAGTTTATTTTGCTATAGTTAGTAGGATTGATTGAGTTAATCATATTTTTTAAATTTCAATTTGATTAAAAGCGTGCTTAATTTTTTTAGAACAGGTGGAATGATAAAATATGTATATCAGAAATGAGTTTAATTTCAATTTTTTACTAAAAATTATAGTATTTAAATATTGTTCTGCTAACTTTACTAAAGATTGTTTGCGAAGAAAATTAGCTTTAAGAAGATTTCTCTTATTCTAAATAATTGATTTACAATCCATAGCTCGAAAAGCTAAAATAAATTTGGAGTCACAATAATAATTATCGTTATTGCTTATCGGTTTATGACAAGTTTTGCGGAAAAATCCCAACAAAGCCTTCAAGCTGCTGAAGTGCTAATGAGAAGTAACCTGTATCCATCAACAATTAACAGAGCTTATTACGGATTCCATCAATACATGTTGCATATTCTATTCAGGAAAATGGGTAAAACACAGGAAGATTTCGACAATGATTTAAACGCATATGGTTTTGGTACGCATAGTTTAGCCTGGAATTTGGTTGGTCCTGCTTTTGCAAAGAATAAACCAAAAGATGTTGCAGATAGGGAATGGAGAAATGAATTTAAATGGTTACAAGAGCAAGTCGCGTCTTTTAAAAAAATTCGCACTGAGGCAGATTATAAAGAAATAACTATACAACAGGAAGTAGCCCATGATTGGATTAATAAAGCTATTTCAATGATTAATTTACTTAATAAGGGATTTAAATGACCTCAACTGATTTTATTAAAGAAAATATTCAAAGGATTTCAAAATCATTTCCAGAAACTTGTTTTCGATATGGTTTTGATAATTTAATTAATACTCATATAGTAGAAATCACTCCAAATGAACATTTCTATACTTTAGATTCTTTAGACGAAGCGTGGATACCTTTTTCCATTGATTTTATGACTATGTTTCCAAAAGAGGAAATCGTATTTATTGCTTCAGATTCACCATTGGCTTTATCAAATTATTCATATTGTTGTAATGAACAATCAGATTCAAAATTGATTTCTGAATTTTTCGAAGCTTTACTTTTAAATAGAATAGATACAATTTATTCCAACAGTATTCTTATTGAAAATGAGTTCTCAGATGCATTAATTACTTCTCATAATAATTCTATTGCGAATATCACAGAGAATCCATTTGAGGCTAACGATCTAAAATTTGATGAAGATCAATTTTTGATGGCAGCTTAAAAAATGTATTATGCAAGACGAAAAAAAGGAGGGTATGCCTCAATCTACTGGTTCTTATAAAGTTGAAAGGATAATATTGATGAATTCGAGTTTTCATCGAGAAGTTAAAATTGATTTTAGCAAACCTATTACCCTAAGTTTTGATCATTCATCTGAAGCACAGGAAACTTCTGAATCAGATGGTTTTTTTGGTGTAGGCTTAACTTTTAGCTTTAAAGGGATACAGGAGGCTGATTTTTTGGCATTTTCAGCTGAAGTAAAAATGATCGGAATCTTTGAAAAAGTTGGAGAACCAGCTGTATCTGAAGATTTGTTTAAAAAAATAAATGCCCCAGCTATTATTTATCCATTTATTAGGGAACATCTTCATGGTCTTTGTCAAAAAGGATCTGTAGGAAATGTTCTCCTCCCAACCGTTAATTTTAAGATTTAATTTGTTAGGTATCTACATAGATGAGATTACTCAAACAGTGAATAGTTATCTATCCTAATTCAAATAAAAAAAGGTTACAAATAATTGTAACCTTTAAAAGCTGTAGGGGGAGGGATCGAACCTCCACGAGGCAGTTAGCTATAGCGCAAAGTTCAGTGGTCGACCCTGGATCCCAACGGAACCGTTGGGAGCTCTACACTACGTTTGTCCTGTTATCCTCACCCCCGAGACAAGAGGGCATGTCTGCCAGAAATTTCATCACCCCACAGTATATAAGATCTTTGTCGTTGTTTGACAACACAATATTAATATAAATAACCAATTCGTTGTATAAATTTCAATAAATAATTTTAAAATATAGATTTTATTCAATAATTTTGATTTTATATTGAATTTAATCTAAAAACAAGTCGTAAAATGTCTGCCAAATTAAATCTTGACAAACTAGACTACCAGATCATACAGGAAATGATGGAGAATGCCGAGATATCTTATGCCGATCTGGGTAAGAAACTCTTTGTATCCGGCGGTACCATTCATGTACGCATCAAGAAATTGGAAGAACTAAAAGTAGTGAAAGGTAAAAAATTATCGATAGACCTCAAATCCCTCGGATATGATGTTATTGCTTTTATCGGCGTATACCTTGAAAAAAGCTCACTCTACGATACTGTAGCCAAAGAATTGAAAAAAATACCTCAAATCGTTCGGTTGAACTATACCACCGGTAACTACAGCATGTTCGCTGAAATTGTTTGTAAAGACATTCAGGAGTTGCGCTATGTATTACATGATGAATTGCAAAAAATCAAAGGCATTGAAAGAACAGAAACCTTTATTTCACTGGAAGAGAGTCTGGATAGAAATGTAGTAGTACTGCCTTCCGGTACTTAGAACAGAATCAATTATTAATTGTATTTTCAAATACCATGTCCACATCCGGTTTAAATATGCCCCATACGATTCAGGTATTGCAAAAACATACCCGTTTTATTTTGCTGTTTACATTGTTTGCCATGCTGGTAGCTTTTGTAACCGTACTGTTGGTTCCCAAATATTTTCGATCCAGTGCCAGAATCATTGCAGCAAATCCACAACTGACAGATAAATCCAGGTTGTTCAACGAAAATATTCAAGGACTCTATTCTTATTTCGGTTCCGGTGATGACCTGGATCGTATCATTGGCATAGCGGATATGGATACCACTTATTACCAGTTGGTGGATCAATTCAATTTGATGGATTATTATCAATTAGATAATGACTCTCTGCCACTACTTCGCCGAAAAGCTGTACTGAAACTCAAAAAAGATATTTCTTTTCAAAGAACAGAACAAGGGCAGATGCGTGTGCAGTGTTGGACGAAAGACAAACAATTATCGGCTGATATCATCAATACCATGATAAGGATTGTACAACAAAAGCTGGAATCTATTTGGCTCAGCAATTATCAGGAAGCCTCTGCTCAATTGAATGCTTCGATCGTTCATAATGAACAACAGTATGCGGCTTTAAATGATAGTATATCAAAAGCTGGTCGTGCACAACAAATTTTGTTGCAAAAACACATGGAAACACTGTTGGAGGAATTATCCCGATATCGTAAAACAGCCGCTTCCTTTCAACTGATGGGTGAAACAGTTCCTCCGGCTCTTTATGTATTAGAACCTGCAGTGCCGTCTGTCAAAGCGGAACGACCTGATAAATTGAATACTGTTTTGATTTCAGGTTTGGCAGGATTTCTTTTCTCCATCCTTTTTTTATTATTGAAAGATAGAAGATCCTAGCATTTCATTATGCAGCTTGCTATCCGCCATAGTAAATTTTTTATCACTGCACCCTTACTATTTGTAGCTGCCATCATTGCTTCAGTGATTTGGCATGATGATTATTTACTACTGATTCCTTTTGGGTATTTGCTATTGCCTTATTCGTTTCAATTTTTGATGCATCATGCAGAGAGATTATTTTGGTTGTTGCTGGCATTGCTCCCTCTATCAACAGAAATCAATATCACTCCATCTTTAGGTCTTGATTTTCCGGATGAACCCATCATGATGATTCTTACAGGCTTGGCATTACTTCGCTGGTGGCATCAACCCCATGATTTTCCCCAGGCAGTATGGCGTCATCCTTTGTTTCTTTTATTAATGATACATGTACTTTGGATCGGTATTACCATTATCTATTCTGAACAACCATTACTCTCCATTAAATTTTTACTAGCGAAGATTTGGTACATCATTCCCTTTGTCATCTTGCCATCCTTATGGCTCAATTCTATTCGTAATATAGAGAAGATGACGCTCTACTTATTGACACCCATGGGTGCAGTGGCATTGATTACTTTGCTGCGCCATGCTATGAGTGGATTTAGTTTTGAAAGTATCAATCGCCACTTATTCCCTTTTTTCAGAAACCATGTCAACTACGGAGCCATGTTGGTTTGCTTACTCGCAGTTGCCTATGCTGCATACCAACATACAAAACAGAACAAGACATATAGAAAGTGGATACAAATCATGCTGGTCATCGGAATCATAGCATTGATTTTTTCTTATTCACGAGGCGCATGGCTTGCATTGGTGGGTGGATTGGTCACTGTATTGATCATCCGAAAAAAAATGATTGGGACTCTAATTATTTCCGCCTTATTGACTGTACTGATTTCAACCGTATGGCTTTCTACCGATCAACGTTATTTCCGTTTTGCACCTGATCATGACAGAACCATTTTTCATACTGATTTCTCTCAACATATGTCGGCTACCATTGCATTAAAAGATGTTTCCAATGCAGAACGATTTTATCGCTGGGTAGCCGGTGCCCGTATGTTTGCTGAACGACCGTTAACAGGTTTTGGTCCATCTACTTTTTACAGCAATTACAGGCCTTATACTGTCAAAAGATTTGAAACCTGGGTCAGTAATAATCCTGAACATTCAACCGTGCACAATTATTTTCTTTTGACTGCATTGGAACAAGGGTTGATTGGATTATTGATTTTTTGTTCTTTGTATTTTTTGATGTTATGGCGGATCCAAAAAATATATCATCAACTGCATAGTTATTTTTTTCGAACAGTTGCATTAACAACCGGTGCAATACTTGCGATGATCGGTATCATCAACTTCATGAGTGATATGATTGAAACCGATAAGATTGGAAGTTTATTTTGGCTATGCCTGGGAATGGTGATTGTGTTAGAAGGAAAACTTAAAGAAGAAAAAGAAAGTCTGGCCTGATTATTATTTTACAGATCTGCCCTTCCACTGATAACTGCCAAATTTACCCAGCCATCCCGCAATCACCGTATACAAAAGATGTAATGGCTGCATCAATGGAAAATACAATAAAGTATCATGTTGCTGGTAAAACTTACTCACCGGCCACAGGAAATACAATTCCACCGTTGTTTTAATCAGCATGAATGTGAGCCAATGGGCAATTTCTCCTGCAACGAAAAGATTGATCGGTAACAATACCAATAAAGCCAAATTGACTGCATACACCAACGCAAGTATTCGGAATACCGATTTGTCATCATACCGATCTGCCTTACTCGCCCAACGTATTCGTTGGTTCAAAAAATCCTTCCAGGTAAACATGGGAGCAGTGGTTACAATACCAGCAGGATGAAACAAATAACCCAATTGTCTCGGATACCGTTGTTTGATCTTATACATCAATAACATATCATCACCACTGGCTAATTGATCGATGCCTTTGAATTGTCCTACTTCATAAAATACCGCTTTCTTGTAAGCTAGATTAGCGCCGTTGCACATAGTATGGTATCCGGCGGATACGGCAGCTGCAGTGATGCCCTGTAAACTGAGGAAATCTAATAACTGAAAAAGCGATAATACACCTGATTGATGGGTGAACATCACCGGACCCGCCACGAATACTGCATCATTTGTTTGTATGTATGCATCATACAATTCCAGCCATCTTTCAGGGATTTCACAATCAGCATCTGTGGTAATAATCCAATCAGTTTTACTTTTGCTGATGGCCAATTCTATGGCTTTCTTTTTATAAGCATTGATGGAAGATGCATCTACATGTTCCGCAAGATTGATCAAATACAGATTGTCATGCGTTTGTTGTAGCGCTTGAACAATTTCAACCGTAGCATCAGTAGAATGATCATTCACTACAATGACATCGAATAATGCTTTCGGATAAGATTGTTGAAGAATACTTTTCAAGCAAGTACCGATACCTGCTGCTTCATTTCTAGCAGGAATGATAACTGAAAAAGAAATAATAGGGTTGCTGTTTTTTTTAGGCGTAAAGATTTGCAACCTAGAAAACCATTTTCTGTATTGCATAATTAGCATGCAATAAGCCAATAGCAAAATGGAGATCAATAGAAGCGCAGCCAAATACATAGAACAAAGAAACTTAAATAAATGCAACTATTGGCATAGGCATTTGTATGAATATATAAGCATGCCGATTTTCATAGTTGTGCCGCGATCAATAGGTCTTGCTTATACTTTTCTTGTAATAAATGATGTCCTGCTGATAACTCCGTAACGCTTACCCATGACTCGATGCCTTTTTGCAAACGATATCCGTGCGTGGCAAGGATAACTCTATCATACTTACCAAAAATGAGCTGAACCGTTATTTTGTGAGCGCTGATTGTTTTTTTCAAACCTGCAAACGATGGACGGAACAACCGCATAGTAGTCCATCGTTGGTATAATATTTTTCTTTCCTGCTCATGATCCAAATAATGATGCACAAAACGAATGATACTTTTATTGAACAAACCCAGCGAGCCTGCTAAACGCATCAATACAAACATCCATCCGGGATGCCGCATAGAGAAAGCAAATAAACGATTGCCAATCCATGTTTGCGTAGACAGCCGTTGCCAGGGGTTTTTATGTAATCCATCTGGGGCCATTAATACCAGTTGATAAAATCGATCGGGAAAGGATGCCAGTAATTGCAAACAAACCCTGCCACCCATGCTGTATCCCATGAGTAGAATAGGTTTCTCTGGAGGAATGATCCTGTTCATGATCTCCAGTAATTCAGCGGGTTGCAGGAGCAGACCTTCGTTCCAAACTGTTTGTCCATGGAAAGGTAAATCAATGGAAATCAAGGTGTACGAAGCTCCTAATTCCCTTTCAAAAAGCCCGAACTTGCTACCATCCTCTCCATAACCATGAAAGCAACAGATATAGGTAGGTCCGGACCCAAAACGATAGTAATGAATCTGCGATTGGCGGTAGCGGATAAAATGCGATGTTACCAATGGAATTTTAAGGTTTTATTCTTGGCAATCTCAAAGAAACGAATTTACTTTGAAAATAGTTGCATAACTAACTATATGCCAAACAACCAATTTAAAAGAG
Source organism: Sediminibacterium sp. Gen4 (assembly GCA_013391385.1). GTDB lineage: Bacteria > Bacteroidota > Bacteroidia > Chitinophagales > Chitinophagaceae > Sediminibacterium. Next base: position 51,594 of record JACBFI010000018.1, read on the forward strand.
GGGAATTATACAGTGTGATCAATGGAATGGCTTCTACAGCTGTAGCCAGAAGATTACAAAAGAATTTTAGACAGGCAGGACTGGAGATCACGATCGAACAATGGAGTGTTTTGTATCACTTATGGAAAGAAGATTGTTTGAGTCAGCAGGAATTGTGTAACCGAACTTTTCGTGATAAACCCAGTATCACCAGACTGATTGATAACCTGGAGAAACAAAAGCTGGTAAAAAGAACCGCATCGAAAGAAGACAGAAGAATCAATCTGGTTTGCTTAACCGATGCTGCTAAAGCATTACAAGACATCACGATTGACCTAGCCAATCAAACCATGAATGAGGCATTGATAGGCGTGAATAAAGAAGAGATTGAAACGGTGAAGTCTGTGTTTCAAAGGGTGTATGATAATCTGACATGATAGCTTATTGCTGATGGCAAATAGATCATAGTAGTGAATTTTTAAGTTTAATAGTATTACTATTTGCCATGAACCATACGCTATACGCTAATACTAAAATATTAAAACTATCTTCCCATGGAAACAACAAAACAATCGAAAGCCCTGTTGGGTGGTGAGTGGCTCATTAAAGAGAGCAATCCCTTCGAAACCTTCATACCGGAGGATTTCAATGAAGAGCAACGCATGGTCATGGATATGTGTACGCAGTTTCTCGATGCTGAAGTGCTTCCTATCGTGGAAAGAATTGATAAACTAGAGACCGGCTTAATGCCTTCTCTATTGGAAAAGGCAGGCGAGCAAGGATTACTGTCTACTTCCTTTCCGGAACAATATGGTGGATTGGGGAAAGATTTTATCACGTCTACCATTGTAAATGAAGGACTGGGTGGCGGACATTCTTTTTCTGTGGCAGTAGCCGCACATACCGGTATTGGTTCATTGCCGATCTTATATTTCGGCACAGAAGAACAGAAACAAAAATACATTCCAAAACTTGCCAGCGGTGAGTGGAAAGGTGCATATGGTTTAACAGAACCCAATAGCGGTAGCGATGCACTCGGAGCTAAGACAACAGCCAAGTTGAGCGATGATGGTAAATACTATATCCTGAACGGACAAAAATGCTGGATCACCAATGGTGGTTTTGCAGATGTGTATACTGTTTTCGCCAAGATTGATGGAGATAAGTTTACTGGATTCATTGTAGAGCGCGGATTCGAAGGATTTACACAAGGACCGGAAGAACATAAAATGGGTATCAAAGGATCTTCTACAGTTCAATTGTATTTCCAGGATTGTAAAGTGCCGGTTGAAAACGTACTAGGTGAGATTGGTCGCGGACATGTCATCGCTTTCAATATTTTAAACATCGGTAGACTGAAACTTTGTGCTGCTGCATTGGGTGGATCTAAGCGTGCGGCTACCACATCTATTCAATACGCTATCACACGTGAACAGTTCAAATTACCCATCGCGAAGTTCGGTGCCATCAAACATAAAATGGCCGAAATGGCCATTCGTATGTGGGTGTGTGAAAGTGCCTTGTATCGTGCTTCGAAATGGATTGATGACAAAGAACATGAACTGATGAACAGCGGTAAGAGTTTTGCAGAAGCATTACTTGGAGCTGCTGAAGAATATGCTATCGAATGTGCGATGTTGAAAGTGTACGGTAGTGAAGTGCTGGATTACGTGGTAGACGAAGGTGTTCAAATACATGGGGGCAATGGTTTTAGTGATGAGTACATGATTTCAAAAGCATATCGCGATAGTCGTATTAACCGTATTTATGAAGGAACCAATGAGATCAATCGTTTATTGACAGTAGATATGGTATTGAAGCGTGCGATGAAAGGGAAACTCGATTTGATGGGGCCGGCCATGGCTGTTCAAAAAGAACTCATGAGCATTCCTGACTTTGGTGCAGAAGATGAAGGAGCGTTTGCAAAAGAGCTGAAATATATTGCCAACTTCAAAAAAGCCATTCTGATGGTTGCAGGAGCCGCTGTTCAAAAGCTGATGATGCAGTTGGAAAAAGAACAAGAAGTGCTGATGAATATTGCTGATATGGCTATAGAAACTTACAATGCTGAAAGTGCTTTGTTACGTGTTATGAAACTCGCCGAGCAAAAAGGAGAAGCTGCGGTTAAGTTACAGGCTGATATCATGCGCACTTATTTGTATGATGCGGCAGATCGGATCAACAAATCAGGAAAAGATGCTTTGAACAGTTTTGCCGATGGAGATGAACTAAGAATGATGCACATTGGCTTAAAGCGTTTCACCAAAGTAGAACCCTTTAATACCAAGGATGCACGCCGTAGGATCTGTGAAAAGCTGGTGGCTGATAATGGATATCACTTCTAAGAAAAAAAATCGGCAAAAATTACCGTTTTTCACAAAGATTTTACATATTTGGTTTTTGTTTTACGGTTGCTTGCTCAAACAAAGGTCTCACTGTTCAAAAGCAGTGAGGCCTTTTTGTTTGGATTTATATTAACTTGATCCAATGAAATATTCTCTTTTATTGCTTTTAATGGTGGTTTGTTTTCAAGGAATGACACAAAATCGTTTGTATGAGCCTTGGATCGGAAGATCTACCGGAAAGCTGCCTGCATTGGCTTATGGCTTAGGAGAAGATCGCTTAGGTGGCGCTAAACTGGGGTATATCGATTCAAATATCGCTCTGCGTGTAATGGATACTGTAAAAGGAATGTACTTGGTTCAGTTGTCTAAATTTCATCAGGCATATATTGAGCAACAGTATGTAAAGACAGACAGTCTAAATAAATTAAAACCCTGGTATGTCACCGGATCCATCAGTGCCAAAGGTGATTCAGCCTATGACTATATCAATGTGATCATAGATGAGAAACTTCCCTATAAAAGTTGGATGGAAATCAATCCTTCTAAAATTGTGGTAGATATTTTCGGGGTTCAAAGTAATACGAACTGGATCACACAATTGTCTTCACTAAAGGAAGTGAAGAATGTGTACTATCATCAAACAGAAGATGATGTATTCAGACTTACCATTGAATTGAAACACAAACAACATTGGGGGTATAGCATTGCATACAATGGAAGAGCATTGGTGGTGAAAATTAAAAGACAACCTTCCCTACTCGATATTCGAAAATTAAAAATAGCGATTGATGCAGGTCATGGTGGAACCAATACCGGCGCCACAGGAATCAAAGCAAAAGCATCCGAAAAAGTATATACCCTTCGCTTTGCTAAAGCACTTCAGAAATACCTGAAAACAAAAGGAGTAAAGCAAATCATCATGACCCGAACCGATGATACCACATTCGATAATAAAGACCGTATTCTTTGGTTGCAGGAACAAAATCCGGATATATTAATCAGTCTACACCTGAACTCTAGTGCTAATACCAATGTTAGTGGAACCAGTACTTATTATAAACACATCGGATTCAGACCCCTTACCAATACCATTCTGAAACGTATGCTCGAATTAAAACTTAATGAATTTGGGAATGTTGGAAGCTTCAATTTTGCGCTTAACTCTCCAACTGATTTCCCCAATGCTTTGGTAGAAATTGCTTTTCTAAGTAATGAAACAGATGAAAAGAAGATCATCACTCCGAAATTTCATGATGATGTGGCGAAAAAAATTCATTTGGGATTGGTGGACTGGTTGAAAACATTAAAATAATTATATAGAAAAACCTCTGCACCCTTTTTGTTGCGTATCTTAACCGCAGCGAAAAGAGGATGCAGAGGTTTCGCTAAGAGTAGGTTTAATGTTTGATAAACCGATCAAAGAATTCAATCGTTCTCAACATCTGATCAATTCTTTGTCTGTTATTACCGCTTCTTGTTAATTCATGGGTTCCGCCGGGGTGACGAACATATTCAACGGTTCTGCCCAGTACCTTTAAGCTTTTGTACAACATTTCACTTTGAATCACACCTGTGCGTAAATCATTCTCTCCATGAAAAATAATAAATGGAGTTTTGATTTGATCTACATAATTGATGGGTGATTCTCTTTTCAAAAGAGGAATTACTTTTTCTTCCCAAGGGTAACCACCAAAATAATTCGGAACCAATCTCCAAGCATTGCCCTCACCAAAAAAAGTACCTAATTCATATACACCTCTTTGTGCACAAGCCGCTTTGAAACGTTGATCATGTGCAATGATCCATGCTACTAAATAACCGGCATAAGAGCCACCGGTGACTGCCAATCTGCTGGTATCAATAAAACCACCGGCACCTGCTTTATCAAGATAAGTCAACACATCAGAAGTGGGTCCTGCACCCCAGTCATTGATATTGCCTCGTAAAAAATCCAATCCATATCCACCTGAACCTCTCGGATTTCCGTACACGACCACATAACCTTTTGCAGTATAATACTGGAATTCATGCCACATGGAATTTTCACCGGGTCCCCACATGGCTGAAGGGCCGCCATGAATATTCAGAATAGTAGGATATTTTTTTCCGGGTTCATAGTTAGTAGGTTTCATGACCCAATATTCTACTGTCATGCCTTTCTCATTGACGAAAGATGCTTTTTCAGGAAAACTAAGTTTTTTCTGTTGCAACCATTCATGGTTAAAAGCAGTGAGACGTTCTTCATTCTTCATATTCAAATCAGCGCGGTAGAGTTCTGATGGATTGCTGACCTGTGTTTTGGTATAAATAATCTGATTGCCACGCAAATCAAAACTACTGATACCCGCATCAAAAGAAGAGAGTGCAGTTACCTGACGAGTTTTTATATCTGCACGATACAAAGGAGCACCGCCATTGCTTTGTGCAGTGAAATATAAAAACTGCTCATCTTTACTCCAGGTAATACCACCCTTGTTTCTGTCAAAGGGGATGACGATCATATCTTTTGTAGTGCCATTCAATGGCATGATGGCCAGTGTAGGAATACTTACAAAAGAAGTATTGCCAAACTGAAAAGCCAGCCATTTTCCGGAAGGGGAGATCACTGGATTATTATAATTCTTACCCTCTTCACCCAATATCTTTTTTAAGTTACTACCATCTGTATTACACAGATAAATATGCCCTTCCAATTCGCGGTCAGGATGTTGACTTAACACTGCGTTCCCTGTTAAGATCAATTGTTTCCCATCGGGAGAAAAATCAGCACTGCCAAAACGGTTGAATCCATGGGTAATGGCTTTCGGAACTGCATTTGGACTGGCATCCATGATGAAGAAATGATTGAATGTTAATTCAGGAGAAGTAGTGGCTTCTTGCTGAAAGTTCAGTTTATTGAATACTTTGGCTTTTTGTGCTGAAGCATTCAGATTCAAATAAGCCCTGATTTCTTCAGTAGAACCATCCGGATCAGGTTTTGCATTACTGCTCAGCAAGTGTTCATTGCCGGGGAAACCGGGTTTCTCCAATGACCAAACAGGAGGTTTTTTACCCGGATTGAGCTCTTCATCATTCACCAATTGCTCCAGTCGAATATTGGCAGAGAAAAGGATCTTTTTTCCATCCGGACTCCATTTCGGATTACCTACCCCATAGCGGAATTTGGTCAATTGAATCGGTTCGCCCCCTTCCATGGATAAAAGAAATAATTGGGGTCTACCCTCCGCAGCTCTCACAAACAATAATTGCTTGCTATCCGGACTCCAAACCGGCTGTCCGGCAGGCTGGCTGGTTAACTGGCGGATGCTGCCTGACCCATCATTTTGAAGGAGATAAAGTTTGTTGACGTACCGGTATTCCCATTTGGTATCACCCTCTGGTTCAATACTGGTAACCGTAAATAGTGTTTTACTGCCATCAGGACTAAGGTTTACATTTCCGACCTGCTGGATCTTCAACATATCTGTTACTTTGATGGTCTCGCTGCCGTTTTGAGCGATCACAAATTGAACCAGACAAAGGCTGATCCAAACAAATAAATGCTTCATGGTGTTGATTTGAAGCATTTAAAGTACAAATAAATGACATGCGCTTTCGTACTTTTACGGTCTAAAACAATGAAAAATGGGTAAACTGGTGCAAGAGTTCAATGATTACAGGGAGAAAATGAATGAGGTGATCCTGAGTAAGAATAATCTGGTGATGAAGCGACTCTGGAATTTGGATACCAATACTTATGATGATGGGGCATTGGATAAAAAGACCAAGGAAATGTTAGGATTGGTTGCCAGTATGGTATTGCGTTGCGATGACTGCATTAAATACCATTTGGGAAAATGTCATGAATTAGGCGTGAATACAGACGAAATGTATGAGATATTTGCAGTAGCAAATATTGTAGGCGGCACCATTGTGATTCCGCATACCAGAAGAGCTGCTGAATATTGGGAAGAATTAATGGGAACTACGTCTTAAAAGTTCCGGAACTTTATAGAGCCATTTATCTGATCACATAATTATAGATCTGAATGTCAACAACAACTACAAATACTCCTTCAACGCTAACAGCCAAAGATTTTGCAACAGATCAGGAAGTGCGTTGGTGTCCGGGTTGCGGCGATTATTCCATCTTAGCACAAGTGCAAAAGATCATGCCGGGCATTGGAGTGCCTAAAGAAAATATCGTAATCATCAGCGGTATCGGATGCAGCAGTCGTTTCCCGTATTATATGAATACCTATGGTATGCATTCGATTCATGGAAGGGCAACAGCCATTGCCAGTGGATTGAAAGCCACCAGACCTGAACTCAGTGTTTGGATTGTTACCGGTGATGGGGATGGATTGAGTATTGGGGGTAATCATACCATCCATTTATTGAGAAGAAATTTTGATGTCAATATTTTATTGTTCAATAACCAGATTTACGGATTAACCAAGGGACAATATTCTCCTACTTCTGAAGAACATAAAATAACCAAGAGTACTCCTTTCGGAAGCATTGATCATCCATTCAATCCATTGGCTTTGGCTATGGGAGCAGACGCTAGCTTTATTGCACGTAGTATGGATCGTGACCCCAAGCATCTGCAAATCATGCTTACACGTGCCCATCAGCATAAAGGAGCTTCTTTATTAGAGATCTATCAGAATTGCAATATTTTCAATGACGGTGCTTTTGAGATTTTTACTGAGAAAGGAAGTAAGATGGATGAAGCCTTATTCTTAGAGCAAGGAAAACCTCTGGTGTATGGCGCCAATCAACAAAAAGGCATCAAGTTGGATGGAATGAAGCCGGTAGTAGTAGACCTTACCGATGGCACACATAGCATAGATGATTTATGGATGCATGATGAGCGTGATTTTTATAAAGCACAGGTATTGATTCGAATGTTTGATAATCCTAATCAGCAAGGCACTCATTTCCCCAGACCTTTTGGTGTATTCTTTGAAACAGACAGAGCATGTTATGAAGATGTGATGGCCATGCAGATCGAAGAGATCATTGCTACTAAAGGGAAAGGTGATTTGGATAAATTATTACGTGGTAAAGAAGTATGGGAAATTGTTTGATTTTCTTACATACATCCATGATAAAAAAGCTCCGATATTTAGTCGGAGCTTTTTCTTTATCAAAACATCATCGAACTGAGACCTTATTATAATCTGGCGATATCATGTTTAATTGCAAACAAAGCCAGACCCACCCTTGTAGCGGTTTGTAATTTTTGAAAGAGAGTATCCCTTGTTTCATCAACAGTTTTGAGGCTGGTACCCATCAACTCAGCGATTTCACGATAGGATTTATCGGTGCAAGCCCATCCGAGAAATTCTTTCTCCTGGTCTGTAAGTTCTGTGAATTTGGTGATTTCAGCATCTTCTTCCGGAGAAGTCTTCATGGTATGCATGATATTATCACACATCAGCTTATTGAGGTATACGCCTTTGGTAACAATGCCATCTAATGCAGCTTTTAACTCTTGTGGTTTACTGTCTTTGAGCAGGTATCCTTTTGCTCCATTTTTAAACATGCGTATGATGGAACGTTCATCGTTCAACATGGTAAGTGCAAGGATCTTCACTTGTGGATGATGAGTGGTAAGCCAGAGAGCGGTTTCATAGCCGTTCATATCAGGCATAGTAATATCCAGCAAAACAACATCCGGTAAGTTATTTGCGTCAATCAACTCGATCATGTGTTTACCGCTATTTGCCTCAAACAAAACAGTATAACCACTAAACGAATTGATCAAAGAGGCAAGCCCGTTCCTTAATAAAACATGATCATCAACCAGGGCAATTTTAGTCATATACACAACAATTAACACAGCTGAAATCTACCCGGTATGAATAGTTTAGGTAGTTTCAGTTCAGAAAATTACGCTTTTTTGGATTGCAAATCTCTGTTTATCTCCGGAATTAATATCTGGGATTTTCACCGTATTCTTTTCAGTGAAAACACCCTACTATTTTGGGTGTTTTCTACGTTGGATTTTCCTACTGACTATACTACATTTACCGCGGGTAGAGAAGATAAACGGCAGCAATGCTGGTAGATTTTCTCGTATTCAGTTTTCATTAGGGGTTACAAGTGAAAAAGGCGGCACAAGGCCGCCTTTTTCTTTTAGTAATTAATTTTATCCTTCTTTTCTTAAGGCTTTTTCTGCTTGTTCAAATATTTTTTTCTTCTTCCAATGATACCAAGGATGAGGAACTGTTTTTTTCATCAAAGTGTCAATATTGCGCATGCCGAATAAATTCCATACCCCTTTTAGTTTTCCTGAAACAGATGATTGCATGGCTCTTAAACTCATGGCAAATCCACTGTCTAAATATTCCATATGATGCCAGTATCCGGCAGGCATAAATAAAGTGTCACCATGCTCAAGTGTTACATCAAATCCTTGTGCAAGTTTTAATGCGGGAAATTGATCATAATCCGGTGAACCATTTTGATGGTGATAATGGCTGAAATCTGCCAGACTCAAGACTTCAAAGGGTTTGCGGTAAAGTTTATACTGTTCTTCAAATGGAAATAGCAATACTTTTTTTCTGCCTACAAATTGCGTATGCAGGATATGGCTCATATCTATATCAAAGTGCATGTGGGTAATACTTGTGGCGCCACCCACAAAAAGCATAGGGTATCTTTTTACAAAGCCACTCATCAGTTCATCGGGCCAGGTAAAATCTTTGGTGAGCTGTGGTGCATGCTCAAAAATATTGAAGAGAAAAATACGCCAAGCAGCAGGTCCGGTTCGAATCATATCGATATAGTCACCGAAAGTTTTATAATCATCAGCGGTATTGATGGGGGTATAGGCATCGCTTTTGATATTGTTATACAGACCTACTCTTTTGTCACCTACAAGTGTTTTGAAATAATCCCAGTTCCATTTATCATATGCAGGCCAAGATTGGGCAAGCTTGCGAATCACGAGTGGGCGTTTCGGAAGATAGTACAGTGCATTAAAATCTGCAGGGGTAATAGTATCTACTATATCTACTTCCGATAAACGCATTTTGCTCTTTTTCGCAAAAATAAGTTGAATGGCTTGTTAATAAAAGCTTAATCAACAAATGATAGAAGTTTCCATTTTTTCATGAATTGGCTATATATTTAATAATGCTGCTGCAGGTTCATCCCGATAATCCCAATCCAAGACATCTTCGGACCATTGCCGAATGTCTGCTTTCCGGAGGGGTTATTATTTACCCTACAGATACCATCTATGGTTTAGGTTGTGATATTTTTCAGCATAAAGCAGTAGAAAGAATTGCACGCATCAAACAAGTGGATCCCAATAAAGCTCAATTGAGTTTTGTTTGTTATGACCTGAGTGATTTGAGTCAATACACAAAAAGTATCTCCACTCCTTTATACCGATTATTAAAGCATTATCTGCCCGGTCCCTATACTTTTATTCTTCCTGCAAGTAAAGAAGTGCCCAAAATTTTGCAAAGCAAAAAGAGTACCATCGGGTTGCGTGTGCCTGATAATAATATTGCCAGACATATCGTCAAAGAACTTCGTCATCCTATCTTATCTGCTTCCTTGCCGGGTGATATGGTAGAAGAATACACAGATCCGGAAATCATCTATGAAAAGTTTGGCAAGTTGGTAGATATTGTTGTTGATGGCGGAATAGGAGGTATGGTGCCTTCTACTGTTATTGATTGTACACAAGATACTTATGAAGTAATACGTGAAGGTGCGGGTGAGTGGAGTGAATAAGGCTTTATAATTTAAGCTCTAATTGTTGTGGCAAAATATTGAAGCTCTTTCTGTGATGTTCACAAATCCCATATTTCTCTATGGCCTTTCGATGTTCGGCAGTTCCATAACCCTTGTTATTATGCCACCCATATTGCGGATATTGTTGATGCAGTGTCAACATATATTCATCTCTGTGCGTTTTAGCTAATACACTTGCTGCAGCTATTGAAGCATAGATGCCATCGCCTTTCACAATGCAGTGATGTGGGATATTGTTGAAAGGTGTAAACCGATTGCCGTCGATTAGTAATAACTCCGGTAATAATTGTAACTGCGCAATGGCAAGATGCATGGCTTTCCATGAGGCTTTTAAAATATTGATCTTATCAATTTCCTCAACACCCACAGCAGCTACTGCCCAGCCAATGGCTTCCTTTTCAATGATAGGGCGTAAGGCTTCTCTTTGTTTTTCATTCAATTGTTTACTGTCATTCAATATCGGGTGATGAAAATCTTTGGGAAGTATCACTGCTGCTGCAAAAACGGGTCCGGCATAACACCCCCTTCCGGCTTCATCGCAACCGGCTTCTGTTACTTGGGTTTGAAAGGAGGATTGTAGCATCTGCTAAAAATTGAACAAAGTTCTCGATAATCATAAAATACCATGCACAAAATAAGGCTTCCTTTTATGAAGGCGGTAAATTTGCTACTCATTCAAGCCGGATATTATGGAGCAGGGAAATCGGAATTCATCGAAGTTGGTGGCAAGATGGTTATTGCTAGGTGTGATCATGACCGTTATTCAAGTGGCTTTGGGGGGTATTACCCGTTTAACAGGTAGTGGTTTGTCCATTACAGAATGGGAAGTTATCACCGGTACTTTACCGCCACTCAATGAGCAGGCTTGGATGGTAGAATTTGATAAGTATCGACAAACCCCGCAATTCCAATTGCTAAATTTTGAATTTACATTGGATGATTTCAAATTCATTTTTTTCTGGGAATGGTTTCATCGTTTGTGGGCTAGGTTAATCGGGCTGGTTTTTGCAGGTGGATTTATCTGGTTTATTGCCCGCAAACATTTTAAAAAGGAAATGATCCAGCCTTTGATCATGCTCTTTGTTTTAGGAATACTGCAAGGTGCTGTGGGTTGGATCATGGTAGCTAGTGGATTAACAGGTGATGCTGTTTATGTGAAACCTACCAGACTCGCTTTACATTTTATTTTTGCATTGGGTTTGTTATGTTATACTTTTTGGTTTGCCTTGAAATTGCTGGTCAAAGAAGATCAATTAATACAAAATCCATCATTACGTAAAACAAATTTATTACTGATCGGAGTTTTGGTTATTCAATTGCTGTATGGGGCATTAATGGCCGGACATAAAGCTGCCAATGTAGCTGCTACCTGGCCTACTATTAACGGAGAATGGGTTCCTTCAAGCCTTTTTTCGCATCAGCCATTGTTATTGAATTTTATCGATAATAAAATATTGGTGCATTTTATACATAGAGGACTAGCCTATGTATTGTTGATCATGATGATCATTTGGTCTATTCGGCTTTGGAAAACCAAAGGTTCTCCATTGTTTTATCGAATTAGAATGATACCGTTAATACTTACTGGTATTCAGGTTCTGCTAGGGATTTTTAGTATCTTGACCAGCACAGGGATAATACCCGGACAATGGGGTGCATTTGAATGGATGGCGCAATTACATCAACTTACCGGGATGTGTTTGTTGCTATCCTTAGTGTTCACCCTTTTTGTGATTCGGGCAAAAAGAAACACAGTCTGAACAACGATGTGATTGCCATGCTGTGATCCATCATAATGCATGTCCAATGGAAAAATTGAAGCTATACGTAATAGGTTTTTGGTTCTCTTTTCCCGTTCAGCTGCTATTGCTTCATTTTCGTAAATACCAGGTATTTCTTGTTTTTTGGTATATTTTATTCTCTACTGTCGGCGGTGGTTTTATGCGTGCGTTTGGAGCCGATTCCTTGTTTCTGGGACCTGAATATTTTGGAAAAATTACTGCACTGAGTACTGCCATTGTGGGCTTTGCAGTGGGTATCTTTATCATGAGTTGGAATATTACCACTTTCATTTTATTCAGTAAATACTTTCGTTTTCTGGCTACTACCGCACAACCATTTTTAAAATATTGCATCAATAATGCCGCACTGCCAATTTTGTTTCTGATATTCTATTGCAATAAAGCCATTGATTATGCACGGTATCAGGAGTTGTTTGAAACAAAAGCCATATTGTGGATGGTATTGGGTTTTGCAGGAGGATTATCTTTATCGATATTCATTGCGTTTGTATATTTTTTTGGTGCCGATAAAACCATTTACAGAAGTATGGCAACGGTTATTGATACCGCCAACGTACATTATGCCCTGGCTTCAAAAAATAGCCCTTTACCAAAGCCCAAACCAGAGCTTCGCGTAGAATGGTTTTTTAGTGCGCGATTTGGTTTAAGAAAACCAAGAGATGTAAGACATTACAGTCAGGACTTTCTCGATTCTGTATTTAAGCGTCACCATTTTGCGGCAGTGATAGCAATTACTATTGCTTTTGTATTTTTGATCAGTACAGGATATATCTCAGACACACGATTATTTCAATTACCCGCTGCTGCAAGTATCACTATTTTCTTTGCCATTTTAATTGCAGGTGCAGGAGCTATTTCTACTTTCCTGCATAGTTGGAGTATACCATTGGTTGTATTGATATACTTAGGGGTCAACTGGCTATATCAAAATGAATTCATTGATCTTCGGAATAAGGCTTATGGGTTGAGTTATGATCAAAAAGAAACAAAACCTGAATATACGCGTGAATCTATCATGCAATTAGCAAGTGATAGTAATATGCTGGCCGACAAACAGGTTTATATCAATATTTTGAATAAATGGAAGGCCAAACAAGGATCGGCCAAGCCGGTCATGATCTTGATCAATACCAGTGGTGGCGGTATCAGAAGCGCTACATTTACGATGAGCGCGCTGCAATCGCTTGATAGCATGATGGGTGGTAAATTGATGCAACAAACTTTTCTGATCAGTGGAGCATCAGGTGGAATGTTGGGGGCTGCTTATTTCAGAGAGTTGTATTACAGAAAACAACAAGGCGAATCCATAAATCTCCAAGATCAACAATACTTGAAAGATATTTCACGCGATTTATTGAATCCCTTATTCTCTTCCTTTATTACCAGAGATTTGATCGGACCCGCAAAACCTTTTCAAGCACATGGATACCGTTACACCAAAGATCGGGGATATGCTTTTGAACAGAAACTGAATGAAAATACCAGAGGCTATTTGAATAAAACAATAAATGATTATCGAAAACCTGAAGCGAGTGCTGAAATACCGATGATGTTTTTTAATGCAGTGATCACCAGAGATGGGAGAAAACTTTTGATGGCTACACATCCCGCTCGCTTTATGATGCGCCCCATTACTGATACCAATAAAATCAATGTCATGGATGCGGATGCCATCGATTTTCATAGTTATCTGGCGCAACAGGATGCTACCAATATTGGAATTCTTTCTGCACTCCGCATGAATGCAACTTTTCCTTATGTGCTTCCGAATGTCTGGTTACCTACCAATCCGGTGATTGATGTGATGGATGCGGGATTGAGAGACAATTTCGGACAAGAATCTTCACTCCGTTTTATGGATGTATTCAAAGATTGGTTACGTGAAAACACGAGTAAGGTAATTTTGCTTCAGTTGCGCGACAGGAGTTTAAGCGATTGGGATAGACCATTGGAAGGGGGAAGTTTGATCAGCACATTTACGAAACCGTTTTTGATCTTGCAGAATAACTGGTTTAAACTGCAGGATTATTATCAACATGATCAACTGGAATTCAGTGCGGAAGCTTATGGTGATAACTTTCATCGCATTTGCTTCCAATATGTACCTAGTCGTACAGAAGCGCCTGCCAGTTTGAGTTTTCACCTAACCGCATCTGAGAAAAGAGATATTACATTGGCTTTAGGCGCAACTGATAACCAAAAAGAATTTAAAAGATTGGCGGCTTTATTGAAATAATTCTATTCGGGTTGTATCAACTCAAAGTGCTTCGGCATGATATGTATACTCAGTTCATCTGCTGTTTCCCGAGGTTCTCCATCAATGTGTAAGGGTGCATGTTTGAGATTTCGAATAGTAATAGAAGGAGTCTGAAAATAGAGAATGTTTTTCTTCGTCATATCTTCTACCAACTGTTGTAGTTTGTTGTTTCCCCGGATTTGTCTCAAAATAGCAAATGGTAATTTGGCTTTATTCATTTTCTGAACAATTACAATATCAAGCATGCCATCATGTAAACTTGCTTGTGGTGCTATTTTGAAATTATTTCCAAACTGGTTACTGTTGGCGATGCTGATAAAAAAAGCGTCAGAGAAAAAAGAAAAATTATCGAGCTTGATTTCAAATTGATAAGGATTGGCCCTGAAATAATTTATAATGCTTTGTTGGGTATAGGTCAATAAACCTCTGGAAGCTTTACTGGCAAAATCGTGGGCAACCTGTGCATCAAAACCTATACCACTGAGCATACAGGAGTAATGTTCATTTACCATAAAAGCATCAATGGGTCTCGATTTGCCTTCAAAGATGAGTGATAGCGCCAATTCCGGTTTGGTAGGAATACGCGCAGCCAATGCAAGTCCATTACCCGAACCTAATGGGATAATACCAAAGCGCACAGGCAATCCGTGTAACGCTTGTGTAACCTGATTCACAGTTCCGTCGCCACCAATGATCACAACATCCGTAACATGTTCTGCTCTGATTTTTTCACGCAATAACTGGTAATGTCCACCAGCATTTGTATGCATGATTTCAAAAGGGATTGCCCGATCTGTGCTTTCTTTTTCTATTAATTTTTTAATCCCGTCTTTTCTGGATGTTCCCGAAATAGGGTTTACCAGGTACACAATTTTTCTTTCCATCATCTCCTAGTTGAATGAACAGTGACTTGCTTTCGGGATTAGTCGTTTGAACAACTGCAATATTGCATTTTCTTTCTGTAAAATCCTGTTAAAGCCTTGATACTACCATTTCAGTAAAGCACTAGCCCAAGTAAAACCACTGCCAAATGCGGCTAAACAAACAAGATCCCCATTTTTAATGAGTCCCTTTTCCCAGGCTTCACACAAAGCAATGGGAACAGAAGCTGCCGTTGTATTTCCGTACTGCTGAATATTGTTGTACACTTGCGAATCCTGTAAGCCCAGTTTTTGTTGTACAAACTGACTAATTCGTAGGTTGGCTTGGTGTGGAATGAGCATATTGATATCAGCAGGTTGATAATTGTTTTTTGCCAATGCTTCAACGATCACTTCCGGAAACTTCACCACTGCTTTTTTGAAAACGGAAGGTCCATCCATGAAGGGGAAATTCTGAGCATTATCAATCATGTTATGGCTCATGAACATTTGCCCCATTTCTGCAGCATCAAAATCTGCGTAGTTTTTAGTACCCCAGTAATTGGCATGTGTACCCGGGTTATACATTGCCAGAATTTCTGCAGATTCTCCATCACTATGTAAATGTGTGCTCAAGATTCCTTGGTTTTTGTCTTCCGTGGGTTGTAATACCACTGCACCTGCACCATCACCAAAAATGACAGAAACATTCCTGCCTCGGGTAGAGAAATCCAAACCAAATGAGTGTTTCTCACTTCCAATCACAAGGATATTTTTATACATACCCGTTTGGATAAACTGATCTGCAACACTTAAAGCATATACAAATCCACTGCACTGATTACGAACATCTAGTGCACCAATTTCTTTCATCTTCATAGCCCTTTGTAAAAGCACACCACAACCCGGGAAATAATAATCAGGTGATAAAGTGGCAAAAACAATAAAGTCAATCTCTGCTGCTGTCGTACCTGCTCTTTCAATGGCAATACGAGCTGCTTCAACAGCCATGGTAGTGGTGGTTTCTTCGGTGCGGTGAGCGTATCTTCTTTCTTTGATACCGGTACGTTCCTGGATCCATTCATCACTGGTCTCCATATACTTGGTAAGATATTGATTGGTAACGACGTTTTTAGGTACGTACATACCAATACCTGCTATTTTACTGCGGGGCATAAGCAATCGTTTGTTTGTAACGGTCTAAGTTAGGGAAAATATTGGTGGGGGTAGTAGCATATAGGTTATTGCATATGATTCATAGCAAATAGATCATTATAATATCTAATCACAATCGCAGAAAATACTATACCCCATGACCATAAGCCATGAACTATAAGCCATCACCCATAAGCTATGAACCATATGCCATCAGCTTCCCACCCCAACCAGTTCCTTCAAAAACAACAATGCTTCCCGCTCAACTGTCACCACATCTTTTGATTGAATAGGAGAGCCGAGTACGTGATTGCCAGCATTGGGGATGGGGATCATTTTTTTGAGTGAGGCGGGGGTGCTGATTTGTTCAAACATTTTTTTCATGGCACTCACTTTTACAACAGGGTCTTGCTCTTTTTCATTTTTGTAGTAGTAAAGCGTAAGTGTTGGTTGTTTTATTTTTTGGAATGTTTCTTTGGTCATTGTTGTTTCCAACAATTCTTCCAGTTCTGATACAGCTTCCAATCGGTATTGATCATTCCAGTATTTTTTATAAGTTTCGGTTTTATTCGGAACAATATTCATCTTTCCGCCTTTTACCAATCTGGCAATTTGTAATCCCCATGGGTTATTGGTGATCCATGCATTGGGGTCATTAATTGCAATATTAGGAGACAATAAAACCAAACCGGCAATCTCCGGATAAGTAGCAGCCAACTGTAGTGCAAGGGTACCACCTGTTGAAGTACCCATGAGTATCACTTTATCACCCAATTGTTTCCCAATGGCATATGCTTCTTTTGCTGTTTCCCATAAACTAGTAGCAGTCATGTGTAACAAAGCATCGCTTGTATCAATACCATGTCCGGATAGTCTGGATAGATACAAATTGGCACCCAATTGTTTCGCCAGATTCCGATGAACAGGATTCCCTTCTTCCTGACTGGCACTAAACCCATGCAGGTATACAATGGCGTATGAGGTTTTGTTTTTTAATGAATCATTGTTCCATACAATTCTGGCTTCATTGTCTGGTTTTATCTTGTGAAATGATTCAATGGTATGTACATAATTAATAAGACTATCAGGATGAGAAGGTAATGATATCAGATCAGTACGATAATCAGGTTTCTTGGGAGCGGGTCCTAAAATATATACTATTGAAACAACAAGCAATGAAAGCAGTATCCGGATAAACAATCGCATAAAGAGTAGTTTTTGTTAAGTACTAAGTACGTATAATCATACAAGTTACAAAAACCCAACTTTCTTACGTGATGGATGAAGAAACAAAATTTTAATTTTTAGCTATTGTATTCCTGATATTTTCCGGGAAGGATCTTACGGAAAGCGATAGTTTCTTTAAATTTTCTTTTTGTTCTGATGGGTCCTGTAAATAATGATTGTAGTTGATAAACAGGTAATAAAAAATCATACGATTATACTCATCTAGTGTTGAATCAGCAATGGTATGTAAAATTCTTTCTTCCAATATTTTTCTCTGCTTGCTTTCAGAGAGTGCCCTGCCGATTCTGTCTACAGCACCGAAATAATGATTGGATGAAGGGTTACTGATACGGAAACTGATCCCAAATATCAGCTCATTGACATCGATGTTTAACTCTTCCAGTTCACGGATATACGTTTTTCTCGCTCCCCACGCATAGTTTCCGTCAGATACTCTCTCAAAACGATCATTCATGATGTCGAGATGAGCTTTCAGAAATATCTCCCAGCGTGCAGTTTCGGCTGATAGCAATGCAATATTTGCTGCATGTAGTCTTGGTGAGTTATCCATACTGCAAAATCCCATTACTTTAGTACCTCTCATTTGTTCAAGCAGTTTATTTTTTTCTTTGATATTCAGCGTCTGCCAATCTGTGGGCATAGAGGGAGAGCCAAAATCCAAATTATCTTTAAATTTTGCTGTGGTAGTATCAATCATACAATCAGCATATCCAATCGAAAGACTGTATTCTTTTGGGAGCTTTTTCGATACCAAAGGAGCAGGGAAATAAAAAGCTTCTATGTATTCATTTGAATAGTTTGTGCGTTTATGGTGAACATAGATCCAACGGGTATTATCCGGGTTATACAGCATACTGGTATCATAAACAGTAATGCTTGATATGGCATCATTATTCAAGGCAATGGTTTCAAAGCGGGAAATATTTTTTTGTCGATAATCTTTATATCTCTGCCAGACCACTGTATGATTTTTATGAATGATGGCTTGAGGATATTTTTCTAGAAAATCTTCAAGTGGTAACTGATTCAGCATATCGCGGCTTGCTTCTTTCATGTCTCCGGTCATCAGTTTTACAAGATGCCCTGTTCCCTGATACAAGGAGAAGTACTCAGGAAAATCATTACATTTTTTGTATTTGAGATTCAATGAATCAGCTATCCGGCTGAGTATGGTCATGGTACTTTCATTATAGATAAGTCCATTAGGGTATACTTTAAATTCAGATTCCTGACTGAATGCGGCTAGGGATGAGATAATGATCAGCCCTGTACAGATAAATGCTTTCATGATCTGGTATTGAATGAATAAAAGGATAGTGCTCTGATAATCAGATGCATTTACAAATCTTTTACATACATAATACAACTAAATTATTAAGTTTTCAGTAGGTTTTGCCCTCCCGCTATAAAGCCGTACCTTTGCAGCCTTAAAATTTTACATGGAAATAAGAAACATTGCCATTATTGCACACGTTGACCATGGCAAAACAACATTGGTAGACAGGATTTTACATGCTACCAAGGTATTCAGAGACAATCAAGAAACCGGCGATCTGATCATGGATAGCAATGATCTGGAACGCGAAAGAGGGATCACCATTTTTAGTAAAAATGCTGCTGTTACCTATAAAGACATTAAAATAAATGTGATTGATACACCGGGTCACAGTGACTTTGGTGGTGAAGTAGAGCGTGTTTTGAAAATGGCCGATGGGGTTATTTTATTGGTGGATGCTTTTGAAGGTCCTATGCCCCAAACTCGTTTTGTACTGCAAAAAGCATTACAACTGAACCTGCATCCGATCGTGGTGATCAATAAAGTAGACAAACCAAATTGTCGTCCGGATGAAGTACATGATGCGGTATTTGAATTATTCTTCAATTTAGATGCAACAGAAGAACAACTGAATTTCCCTACTTTCTATGGTAGTGGTAAAAATGGTTGGTTTAATGATAGCTTAACTCAAACCGAAGATATCCTTCCATTGATGGATGGTATCATTAAATATGTGCCGGCACCGAAAGTATCAGAAGGTACTTTACAATTACAGATCACTTCACTGGATTATTCTTCTTTCTTAGGTCGTATTGCGATCGGAAAAGTAACCCGTGGTTCTATCAAAGAAAACCAGCCGATTGCATTGGTGCAAGCAGATGGTTCTATCAAGAAGAGCCGTGTGAAAGAATTGTATGTGTTCGAAGGAATGGGTAAGCGTAAAGTGACGGAAGTATTGTCTGGTGACCTTTGTGCGGTAGTAGGTTTAGAAGATTTCAATATTGGAGATACCATTTGTGATGCAGAAAATCCGGAAGCTTTACCCATCATTAGTGTGGATGAGCCAACGATGAGTATGACTTTCAGTATCAATAACTCACCATTCTTTGGTCGCGAAGGTAAATTCGTTACCTCTCGTCACCTGCGTGATCGTTTGATGAAAGAAACAGAGAAGAACTTAGCATTGCGTGTAGAAGATACAGATAGTGCAGATAGTTTCTTGGTATATGGTCGTGGTATCCTGCATTTGGGTGTATTGGTGGAAACCATGCGTCGTGAAGGATATGAATTAACAGTAGGTAATCCGCAAGTATTGGTGAAACATATTGACGGTAAGAAATGTGAGCCTTATGAAGTGTTGGTAGTGGATGTTCCAAGTGAATTTAGTGGTAAAGTGATTGACCTAGTTACTCAACGTAAAGGTGAAATGCTGGTGATGGAAAGCAAAGGAGAGATGCAACACCTTGAATTTGAAATTCCTTCCAGAGGATTGATCGGTCTTCGTTCTCAGATGTTGACCAATACTGCCGGTGAAGCTGTAATGGCGCACCGCTTCTTGGAATACAAACCTTGGAAAGGACCAATCCCCGGAAGAAACAATGGTGTATTGATCGCTAAGTTTCAGGGTGTGACCACTGCTTATTCTATTGATAAGTTACAGGATCGTGGTAGCTTCTTTATTGATCCGGGAGAAGAAGTATATGTTGGACAGATCATTGCGGAACATATTAAGCCGGGAGATCTGAACGTGAATGCAGTAGAAGCGAAGAAATTGACCAACCACCGTGCAAGCGGTAGCGATGACAGTGTTCGTATTACTCCGAAGTTGCAGTTTACATTAGAAGAGTGTATGGAATACATTCAACAAGATGAGTGTATTGAAGTAACTCCGAAAAGCATTCGTATGCGTAAGACAGTGTTGAATGAAGAAGAGCGTAAGAAAGTAAGTAAAATGATGCAGTCGGAAGCGGCTGGGTAATTTTACTGAATGATATTATATTATAAGCCATCCGCATTAAGTGGGTGGCTTTTTTATTTGGGTTCGATTTTCTTTTCAAAACAAACACTGTTTTCTATACCTATGTACTGCCCGTAATTAGGTATGATTTCGTATCCATTTTTTTGATACAAAGCGATGGCTTCCGGTTGTCTTTTGCCCGTCTCAAGTACAATAATGGAGTAGTGTAATGCAGTAGCCCATGCTTCAAGTTCTTTTAAAACAAGTGAAGCATAACCCATTCCTCTTTTAGTAGGAAGGGTAAACATGCGTTTGATTTCAACTGTGGTAGGTGATAATGGTTTAAAAGCTCCGCAACTAACCGGAGTATCGTTGTGATACATCATCACCACATTTTGTAAAGCCTGAATACTGTTGAAAGGCTGATAAAAAGCATGTTCAGCCCCGTCTCTTTCTGCAAGATCGGCATCGAGCTGTTCAACCAATAGCTGAAAATCTTTATTAGAAGAATTGGTTCTGATCAATTGATCCATGAGTAGATTTTTTTGGAATATTAGGTTCGCTTAAAATGTTATCTGCTAATAACTGGTTAGTACTACAATTATCCCCATCACAACAAGGCAAAGCATTGGTATTACACACCGGACATTGGTAATGTCCGTGTACATGTACCATCTGTACCAAATGACCACAAAACAAACATTGCATTTGCATACAATGAAGTTAGTGACCTTGGTGAATAGTCGATAGCTGTTTTTTCAACAATACTGTGCACAAAAAAGCCGCCTCGCTTGCCTAGTAACCTGAATTACTCACCAGAAATAAGTTCGCCGCAGATGTCTCTCGTAGAGGTCCGAAGGACTCCTATGGAGACTCTGCGTTTTACACAGCTCGAGTGTATCATTTGCTTTTAAGATAGAATGCGGAGAAATAAAAAAATCGATCGTAAAAATTAATTGTAAACTTTTATTAGTGTGTCTCGTCCTAAAATAAGTTTACAGTTTTTTGCTTAATCCTGTTCTTGCTTTAC
>JACBFI010000019.1 GCA_013391385.1 Sediminibacterium sp. Gen4
GTCAGATTATTTTAAAACCCGATTTAATAACTGACACACTTAATTGAACACTCCCCTATGAACTATACGACATCCCATTAGTCATGACCCCCTGTCAACTGTCAACTAACAACTATCAACTCTCCACAAATCTCTCTTATCTTTAATTATGCCCACCCTGCTCCGCCAACTCAACAGAAATACTGCCATTGCCATTGTGGTAGGTGGTGTCATTGGGTCGGGTATTTTTATGAAGCCTGCATTGATGGCCGCTCAGTTGCAATCACCCATTTTATTGTTGAGTGTTTGGGTAGTAGCGGGGATCATTACATTATTTGGGGCATTATCCAATGCGGAAGTAGCAGCAATGTTTCCGGAAACGGGTGGACAATATGTCTTCTTTCAAAAAATGTATGGCAACGGATTTGCGTTTATATATGGATGGGCTGCATTTGCTGTTTTTAATACGGCGGGGAATGCTTCCATTGCTTATGTATTCTCGCAATACACGGGTTATCTGATCGATTTGCCAAGACTTAGCTCGGCTACTGAACAATCATTCACATTATCTATTCCATATATCGGAACATTTTTTCCCTTACAAAATCTTGGAGTTAAAATATTGACCATTCTGGTGATCGTTTTGTTTACTGCCATTAGTTATCGGAGTGTTCAATATGGCGGAAGGGTACAACGTATTCTTACCGCTTTAAAAGCCGCAGCCATTGTATTATTGATCGGAGGTGTTTTTTTCTCCGGTAAAGGAGATGTTTCCAATATTATACAAAACACATCAACCATGCCAACTGGATGGATGATGATCAGTGCTTATATCGCAGCATTAGCAGGAGCTTTCTGGGCTTATGATGGATGGAACAATATTTCTTTTGTTGCCGGTGAAATCAAAGAGCCACAGAAAAACATTCCTCAAAGTTTATTCATTGGGTTGAGTTTTTGTATCGTGGTTTATGTATTGATGAACCTTGCACTAGTATACTTGATGCCTATTCAGCAAATCGCTGCTTCTTCATTCATTGCTTCAGATGCGGCCAATATTGCTTGGGGAAGTATAGGCGGTGTGCTGATTACACTGATGGTAATGCTTTTTGTTTTAGGAACTACCAATGCCAATATCCTTGCCACATCGAGGGTGACATTTGCCATGGCTGATAACAGCAAATTATTTGCTTGGGCTGGTAAAGTACAACCTCGTTATAAAACTCCCGGTAACGCACTTTGGTTGAATGCCGTGTGGACCATTTGTTTGATCATCAGTGGTTCATTTGATATGCTCACAGATATTCTCATTTTCGTGAGCTGGTTTTTTTATGGTATGAGTGCTTTGGGTATTTTTCTATTGAGAAAGAAAATGAAAGAAGTGCAAAGGGTATATAAAGTGTGGGGTTACCCCTTCGTTCCGGCAGTATTTGTCATATTCACTGCTTTTTTTCTGGTTATTACTTTAGTGAATGATATCAATCATTATCAGAATGGACAAACACAGGTTATCCATTCTGTGTTAGGTATACTGATCACCTTAGTGGGTCTGCCTATCTACTATCTTTCAAGAAAAAAATAATAATCCATGGGCCATCAATCATAGACCATGGCTATTCACTATTTTCGCCACAAATCAATGCCAAATGGAAGCGGTGATACATGGTATCCATACTCTTTTCTCTTCTCTAAAAAATCAAACTGCCGAGCGTATCGAGAAATTGCCACAGAGTGGAAGTGATAGGGTATATTTTAGAATTTATACTGCACATGAAAGTTATATTGCCACTTATAATGTCAATCAAAAAGAAACAAACACTTTTATTCAGTTCAGCAGACATTTCAAAAAAGCCGGTTTGCCTGTTCCTGAAATATTGGGCGTGAATGATGACAATACCATTTATATCCAAGAGGATCTGGGTACTGAATCTTTATTGAATCAACTGGAAAAACATGGGCATACGGATATTCCCTATCAGTTGTTTCAGAAAAGTTTGTCTGCACTGGCAAGAATTCAAATCAAGGGTGATCAGGGACTGGATTATAATTGGTGCATTACAGCCAAAGAGTTTGGCAAGCAAGCCATCTTAAGTGACCTCTTGTATTTCAAATATTATTTTCTGGATACACTTCAACTCCCCTATGATAAACAGGCCATGTTGGATGATTTTGAAGCATTGAGTACTTACCTCACCCATACACAATACAAGTATTTTATGTTCCGAGATTTTCAGAGCAGAAATATCATTGTAAAAGATGGTGAAGTGAGTTTTATCGATTTTCAGGGTGGAATGAAAGGTGCTTTACAATATGATGTGGCTTCTTTACTCTGGCAGGCAAAAGCAGAGCTAAGTGAAGAGTGGAAGAATAGTTTGTTGGATTATTATATGGATCAGATTGATCAGTTATTGAAAGAGCCGGTTGATCGGATCACATTTGTAAGTCAGTATAACGGTTATGTATTGATCCGTTTATTGCAAGTGATGGGTGCTTATGGTTTTCGCGGATTATTTGAAAGAAAAGCCCACTTTTTAGCTAGCATTCCTTTGGCATTACGCAACCTGAAATTTTTCATTGAAAACAAACGTATCGGCATCATCACTCCGGAATTTGATCGGGTATTGAAATTAGTAGTAGCTGATGAAATGGTCGCACGTTTCGAGCCCCCACAAGCCAATGAACAAACGCCTTTGGTGATACAGATCAGCAGTTTCAGTTATAAGAAAGGAATCCCTGCTGATGAAAGTGATAATGGCGGCGGCTTTGTATTTGATATGCGTGGTATCCTAAACCCCGGAAGATTTGATGAGTATAAAAAATTAAGTGGATTGGATAAGCCGGTTCAGGACTTTTTAGAACAACGTACCAAGATGAATGAATTCCTGAATAGTGTATGGGATCTGATTGATATCACGGTAGAAGATTATTTAAAGAGAGATTTCAAACACCTCATGATCAATTTTGGATGTACGGGTGGACAACATAGAAGCGTGTATGCTGCTGAACAAACGGCCAGACACCTCAGGAATAAATACAAAGTGAAGGTGCACTTACAACATACCAATCGGGAGAACTGGGTTAA
The DNA here is from genome assembly GCA_013391385.1 of Sediminibacterium sp. Gen4. Taxonomy (GTDB): domain Bacteria; phylum Bacteroidota; class Bacteroidia; order Chitinophagales; family Chitinophagaceae; genus Sediminibacterium. Next base: position 3,059 of record JACBFI010000019.1, read on the forward strand.
ATAAATAGCATATGAAAGCAATGATACTGGCAGCAGGACTGGGTACGCGTTTAAAACCCTGGACAGATCATCACCCCAAAGCATTGGCGGTGGTGAATGGGAAAAGTTTATTGCAACGAAACATTGAATATCTGCAACAGTTTGGTATCACTGAAGTACTCGTGAATGTGCATCATTTTGCAGATCAGATCATGGATGCTATTCAAAAGAATAAAGGATGGGGAAGTGCAATCACCATTTCCGATGAAACAGATGAGGTGTTAGAAACAGGTGGTGGCTTAAAAAAGGCAGCATGGTATTTTGAAGGAACATCCCCCTTTGTTTTAATGAATGTAGATATACTCACATCTATGGATATGGGTACAATGATAGAAGCACATCAATCTTCTAAACCACTCGCCACACTTGCAATTAGTGAAAGAAAAACTTCCCGTTATTTCTTGTTTGATACAACACAACGTTTAAGGGGTTGGCGTAATGTGCAAACAGGGGAAGAAAAACCTGCCGGTATCTCAACAACAATTATGGATTTAAAAGAGATGGCTTTTAGCGGAATTCATATCATAGATCCGTTACTATTAAAACTAATGGAGCGTAACGGAAAATTCTCAATGGTAGATGTTTATCTTGATCTCTGCGAGAAACATACTATTCTTGGGTATGATCATACAGGTGCCGTATTGGTAGATGTGGGTAAGCCGGAAAGTATTAGTAAAGCAGAACAAATTTTCTCATAACATGGAAAAAATAAAGTTCGCTATAGTAGGGTGTGGACAGATTGCCAAAAAACATCTGCTCCAGATTGATACTATAGGAACTTTAGTAGCCATTTGCGATTCGGATCCTGATCGGGAAACATCATGGATCAATAGGTCTGATACGGTTTTTTTCTCCTCCCTTGAAACATTATTGTCAGCAAGGTTAGCCATTGATATTATTGTCATCTGTACGCCTAATGGATTACATGCCTCTCAAGCTAAACTATGTTTACAGTCAGGCTATCACGTGTTGGTAGAAAAGCCCCTTGCTTTAACTGAACAAGATGCTTTAGCGGTAGTTGAAACAGCCATCCAATCAAAGCAATATTTATTTACAGTACTGCAAAATAGGTTCAATGATCCGGTACAAGCTGTTTATCAGGCTATTCAAACGGGTAAGCTTGGTAAAATATTCAGTGTTCAAGTAAGTTGTTTTTGGCATAGAGATGTTACTTACTACGAACACCCATGGCATGGAAATAAAATGCTCGACGGAGGAGTGTTATTTACGCAGTTTAGTCATTTTATAGATTTGTTACTTTGGTATTTTGGTGAAGTGAAAGAACTGTCTGTCATGATGCACAACGCAAATCATCCTCAAACAGAATTACTGGAAGATGAAGGGGCTGTATTGCTACGATTTGAAAAAGATATCATTGGTACGATTCAGTTTTCAACCAATGCCTATCAAAAAAATATGGAGGGTTCTGTTACCATAATTGCGGAAAAGGGAACTGTGAAAATTGGGGGTACTTATTTGAATGAAATAGTATACCAAGAAATAGAAAGTCCCATTATCTCAGCATCAACAGATCCACAAAAGTCATTGGCGCAGGTATATCATTCAATGCTTCGTACCTTACAATATGGAGAACCCTATTATGTTGATCCAAAAGAAAGTGTACGTACAATTGCTTTGATTGAGCGTATGTATGCGGCATCTAACAATTAAGTATTTATGTCTTTTCGATCTATACCATCAACTATTCGCGATGTTACATTTGGTAAGGATGTTACCATTGTAGAACCTTGTAATCTATATGGCTGCAAGATTGGAGATCAATGTTTTATTGGTCCTTTTGTAGAAATTCAAAAAGAGGCAGTGATTGGCGACAGAACAAAAGTACAATCACACAGTTTTATTTGTTCATTGGTAACCATTGGTCAAGATTGTTTTATAGGTCATGGTGTGATGTTTGTAAATGATAAGTTTCAACAAGGTAAACCTGCCGGAGGAGACCCATCAAAATGGCAGAAAACATTTATAGGGAATCATGTAAGTATTGGTAGCAATGCCACTATTCTCCCCGTTACTATTTGTGATCATGTTGTCATAGGTGCCGGAGCAGTAGTTACAAAAGACATCACCGAACCAGGTGTATATACCGGCAACCCAGCTGTTCGATTGAGCTAATAGCTTATAGTTCATGGCGTATAGCCAATCTTCTTGCTATCTGCTATGAACTATAAGCTATGAAACATAAGTTAAACCTTCACATACCACTTCTTCTTATCCATCCAATAAACAATCAGCCAGTAGAATACGATCATTACTATAGCATATAACAATGATCCATTTCTTAAATCTTCTGATATGGGTTTACAGATATGATTCCAGAACCAAGATAGAGGGGTGGTGGTTTCTTCTCCATCTGCAAAACGAATCAATCCAAGTAATCTGGGTAAGAATCCGCTCAATACAAAAATGAACAAAGGATTTTTTCCAAATACATCAAAGAATTTACTCCAGGCTCCTTTGATCTCTTTGAATTCGATGAGATAAATCAAAACACTGATCGTAAGCATGGCAAGTCCTGTAGTGTACAGTACATAACTACTGGTCCATATTTTTTTATTGATGGGGAAAACAAGATCCCAGCATAATCCTGCCACAATCAATACCACTGCCGCAATCATCAAATTGGTGAGCATTTCATAAGTCTTTCCCTTTTGCTGAATGTATTGTCCCACCATAAACCCAAACACCACTTGTACAATAGATGGCATTGTGCTGGTAATACCTTCCGGATCAAAAGGAACACCCTCACCTTTGTACATATGTGCTTCACCTAAAACAGCTTTATCAATGCCTGTACCAAAGTATCCTTCTAAACTAAATGGATCACCCGGCGTGCCCAACCAAACAGTAATGAACCAATACAGTAAGAGTAAAATACCACTGAATACAAATGACCCCTTTGTTTTACCATAAAAAACAATGATCGAAGCGAAGAAATAACAAAGTGCAATCCTTTGGAGTACACCAAATATTCTAAGGTTATTCAGACTTTTGGCTACCAGATGATCATCTTCCCATTTTACAAACGGACTCCAATGCAGGAGTAAACCGATCAAAAATATCAATGCAGTTCTTTTGATTATTTTTTTCCAAAATGTAGCAGGTCCGGCTTGCTCAAATCTAGGCATCACAAATGCCATGGCATTACCTACAGCAAACAGAAAAAAGGGGAAAACCAGATCTGTAGGAGTACAACCATGCCAGGGGGCATGTTCCAATGGGCCATAGATATGCGACCAGCTTCCGGGATTATTTACCAATATCATTAAGGCAACAGTAGCTCCACGAAAAACATCGAGAGAGTAGTATCGTTGGTTCATAGCAATTGTTTGGAAGTGAAAGATAATAAATAGACCTATTTATTCAGCAAATAGAGTCCAATCAGTAGTAAGCGAAATTTCTGTTAAGCTGAATAGTGGGTATCTGAGTCATATCCACGCATTTGCTTATTTTGCAGCCATTCAGTACAACATATATGAGCAAAAAGATATTGATTACCGGAGGTGCCGGATTTATTGGTTCTCATGTGATCCGATTATTTGTTAATAAATATCCCGACTATACCATCATTAATCTGGATGCACTGACCTATGCCGGTAATCTGGAGAATCTGAAAGATGTAGAGCAGCAAGCTAATTATCGCTTTATAAAAGCCAATATTTTGGATGCAGAATCACTGGAACAGGTTTTTCAAGCGTATCAAATTACTGATGTAATTCATCTGGCGGCTGAATCCCATGTAGATCGTTCCATATTGTCGCCATTGGATTTTGTATACACGAATATCATTGGCACTGTTAACTTATTGAATACAGCTAAAAAGTTCTGGGCGGAAAATATGAGTGATCATTTGTTTTATCATATTTCTACTGATGAGGTATTTGGTAGTTTAGGAGAAACCGGCTTTTTTACAGAAACCACAGCTTACGATCCCCGTTCACCTTATTCAGCCAGTAAGGCGTCCTCTGATCATTTTGTTCGGGCTTATCACGAAACCTATCATTTGCCTTCGATTGTTTCGAACTGTTCTAACAATTATGGACCTAATCATTTTCCTGAGAAATTGATTCCTTTGTTTATTCATAATATTCTTGAAAAGAAACCATTGCCGGTTTATGGCGATGGTTTATACACTCGTGACTGGCTCTATGTAAAAGATCATGCCAGAGCTATTGATACCATATTCCATCAAGGTAAAGCAGGCGAAACCTATAATATTGGTGGCTTTAATGAATGGAAAAATATTGATCTGGTTAAATTGCTGTGTAGATTGATGGATGAAAAATTAGGAAGAACAAAAAGTGAAAGTGAACAATTGATCACTTATGTAAAAGACAGACCCGGACACGATAGAAGATATGCCATTGATGCAAGTAAGATCAAAGAACAATTTGGTTGGGAGCCCAGTGTAACATTTGAAGAAGGTTTATCTGAAACAATTGATTGGTATTTGAGCAATACAGAATGGTTACAACATGTTACTTCCGGCGCCTATCAACATTATTATGAATCAATGTATGGTAATCGATAAATATGAAAATCGAAAAAACACCTTTAGCAGATTGTTATATCATTCATGATACCGTACATGGTGATCAGCGAGGATATTTCTTTGAGAGCTTTAATCGAAAAACATTTTTTTCAGAAACAGGTTTGGATATTGATTTTGTTCAAGACAATCAGTCTAAGTCTCAAAAGGGGGTTTTACGCGGACTCCATTTTCAGGAAGGGGAACATGCACAAGCCAAGCTGGTAAGGGTTTTACAAGGAAAAGTGTTGGATGTTGTAGTAGATATTAGGAAAAATTCTCCTAGTTATGGACAAACCTTCACGATTGAGTTAACAGAAGACAATCACCAGCAACTTTTTGTACCAAGAGGTTTTGCACATGGGTTTGTTGTATTGAGTGAAACAGCAGTCTTTTTTTATAAGTGTGATAACTATTATAACAAAGCATCAGAAAGAGGCATTATTTTCAACGATAAGGATTTGGCAATCAATTGGCAACTGCCTGATACGAATTTGATATTATCTGAAAAGGATCAGGTTCTACCTGCTTTTCAGGATGTGTCAAACTCTTTAAAATTTTAAAGTATGAAAGGTATTATTCTAGCCGGTGGTTCAGGAACAAGGCTGTATCCGATCACAAAAGGAATCAGTAAGCAGTTAATGCCGATCTATGATAAACCCATGATCTATTATCCGCTGTCTATTTTAATGTTAGCGGGTATCAAAGAAATATTGATCATCACCACGCCTGAGGATAGTGATCAATTTAAAAGACTATTGGGTAATGGAAAAGAATTGGGATGCAATTTTCAATATGCTGTACAACCCACTCCCAATGGACTGGCACAAGCATTTGTAATCGGGGAGTCGTTTATTGGGAATGATAAAGTTGCATTGATCCTTGGCGATAATATTTTTTATGGTGCAGGTTTTAGTCAACTTGTTCAATCTTTCAATGATGTAGAAGGTGCTGCAGTGTTCGCCTATGAGGTGAATGACCCGGAACGTTACGGTGTGGTTGAATTTGATGAACATAAAAAAGTGATCTCTATTGAAGAGAAGCCTGTGAAGCCTAAATCGAACTATGCTGTACCCGGACTTTATTTCTACGATAATTCGGTAGTGCGTATCGCAAAATCAATTCAACCATCTGCACGTGGTGAATATGAGATCACAACGGTAAACAATGAATACCTACAACAAGGGAAATTAAAAGTGGGTATTATGAACAGAGGGACAGCTTGGTTAGACACAGGTACTTTTGATTCATTGAGCGATGCCAGTGAGTTCGTCAGGGTTATTGAAAAGCGACAAAGTCAAAAGATTGGTTGTATTGAAGAAGTAGCTTGGCGAATGGGCTATATTGATAAGGAGCAGCTTCGGAAACTGGCAGAGCAATATGCAAAAAGTGGTTACGGTGCCTACCTCATGAACCTAAAATAACTTTTAACAGATGCTTTGTTGAGCCTCTAAACGGTTTGATTATCAATAAATTCAACATTTTTTTGATTAAGTTTTAATCTTTTCTTTTTAAACAAAACAGCCTCCTGCCTGTTTATTATGGTATGGACGCTTTTACCATCAAAGATTTGGAGAACCTGACCGGTATCAAAGCCCACACGATCAGGATCTGGGAGCAACGTTATGGATTTCTAAATCCACAGCGTACGCAAACCAATATTCGTTATTACAGCAATAGCGAATTAAAAACAGTATTGAACATTGCCTTGTTGAACAAGTATGGGTACAAGATCTCCCATATTGATCGCATGACGCCAGTAGAAATGAAAGAAAAAATTCTCTCATTGACCCAGGCACAGGCACAACAAGAGCGTATCGTCAACGACTTGATTCATTGTATGGTGGATCTGAGAATGGAGGATTTTGAGACCGTTCTCGATAATTATATCATGGCAAAAGGTGTTGAAAGAACTATTACTCAGATCATCTTCCCCTTTCTCGAAAGAATCGGAATTCTTTGGCTTACCAATCATGTTAATCCGGCGCAAGAACATTTGGTGACCAATATTATCAGACAAAAGCTGATTATTGGTATTGAAGGTGTAAGCAGTCATGTTTCTCTCAATAAAACTACTTTGTTGTTTCTGCCGGAAGGAGAGCACCATGAGTTAGGGCTTCTCTTTATGTACTTTCTGTTGAAGAGCAGGGGTGTAAAAGTGTATTACTTAGGCTCCAATGTCCCATTGAAAGACGTGGAATATGTTGTGAACCTCAAAAAACCTGATTTTCTATATTCACACTTAACTTCCGTAGCACATAATTTCAACTTCGAGAGGTTCTTGATCAATGCACATAACCGCATGCCGGATATTCCAATCATTGTTTCCGGTTTGTTGACGCAGACTTACAAAAAACGCGTTCCATCCAATATCAGCTTTAAGAGATCTCTGTCTGAAGTGATGGAATATGTGGCAACTTTTTCCTAATTCTCATCGTATTTTAATAGCATTTGGGCCGATTGGAACTGCAATCGGCCCTCTTTTTGATGTTTAAACATTTGTAACCCGTTGATTTGGTTTGTTTTATCTTTTTTAAGAAATATTTAAACAAAATTTTGGAAGGGTAGGATATTTATGTTTAATTTTATGTCCTAAATAATTAAACACACTGTTTATGTCTACATTGGAATTTAATCAGATGCTGTTGAACAATACCGAGTTCTTAAAGCCTTTTGCCATCACACTTACCCGTGATACAGAAGCTGCCAAGGATTTGGTACAAGAAACGATGTACAGAGCCCTTGCCAACAAGGACAAATACAATGTAGGAACCAACATCAAAGCATGGTTGTACACCATCATGCGTAATATCTTCATCAACAACTACCGTCGCAAGGCTAAACAGTCTACCATTTTTGATAGCACACCCAATGAGTTTTTGTTAAACCTCAATCAAGGTGCTGTGACGAATGACGCAGTGGCGAAAATTAATCTCAAAGAAGTACAGGAGGCGATTCATCATCTTCCTGAAATATTCCGCAATCCTTTCTTGTTGTATTTCGATGGATTCAAATACCATGAAATAGCAGATATGTTGGGAGAGCCTTTGGGAACCATCAAAAGCAGGATCCATTTTGCACGCAAACTGCTCAAAAACCAATTACAGCGGTATTAACTTTTTTGTCTAATTTACTAGTCGAGTGAGCAAGTCTGTCATTATTATAGGAAGCGGCTTTGCCGGACTTTCTGCTGCCTCTTTCATGGCCAAAGCAGGATGGAAGGTTACCGTTTTAGAAAAGCACACCACGCCGGGTGGCCGCGCCCGACAATTCTCAGAAGCCGGGTTCACATTTGATATGGGTCCAAGTTGGTACTGGATGCCGGATGTATTTGAACGTTATTTCAATCAGTTTGGTAAGAAAGTATCCGATTACTATCATCTAAAAAGACTTGATCCATCCTATCGTGTTTACTGGCCTGATGGTCCGGTTGATATACCAGCCGATTATGAAGCATTGCGACGTTTATTCGATGAAATTGAGCCGGGTAGCGCTATTCAGCTGGATAAATTTTTGAAAGAAGCCGCTTATAAATATGAAGTAGGGATTCAAAAATTGGTATACAAACCCGGACAATCACTCACTGAATTTTTAGATTGGGAATTGATCACCGGTGTATTTCGTTTAGATGTATTTAATTCTATCAAGTCGCATGTAGCCAAACATTTTTCAAATCCGAAGTTGAAAGAGTTGATGGAATTTCCTGTTTTGTTTTTAGGTGCTTTGCCGGAAGATACACCTGCGCTATACAGTTTGATGAATTATGCTGATATCAAAGGTGGTACTTGGTATCCGGATGGCGGGATGTTTCAGATTGTAAAAGCTATGTATGATCTGGCAGTAGAATTGGGTGTAACATTTCGTTTTGGGGAAGAAGTAACTACCATCTGTATTGATAAGAATGCTGTGAAAGAAGTGGTGACCCCAAAAGGGTATTACAATGCCGATGTAGTGATTGGTGGGGCAGACTATCATCATATTGAAACCGGTTTACTTCCCGAAGCATTCCGTTCATACTCCAATCAATATTGGGATAAACGTGTAATGGCTCCCAGTTGTTTATTGTATTATGTGGGTTTGAATAAACGACTCAATAATATTCATCATCATACCTTGTTTTTTGATACTTCTTTTGAAGTACACGGTAAAGAAATCTATACCACCCGTGAATGGCCTTCAGATCCTTTGTTTTATATGAGTGCTACATCGGTTACAGACACTACCGTAGCTCCTGAGGGATGTGAAAACTTATTCCTGTTGATACCCGTAGCTACAGGACTGAGTGATGACAGCGAGGAAAGACGCGACATGTATTTCAATAAGGTGATTGACCGATTGGAAAAACAGCTTGGACAGCCGGTACGAGAGGCTATTATTTACAAAAAATCCTTTGCACACAGCGATTTCGTATCTGAGTACCATGCTTTTCGTGGAAATGCCTATGGTTTAGCGAACACTTTACGTCAAACCGCTGTTTTAAAACCGGGATGTAGGAGTAAAAAAGTGAAGAATCTGTTCTATACCGGACAATTAACGGTTCCCGGACCGGGTGTACCGCCGAGTTTGATCAGTGGAGAAGTGGTGGCAGGAGAAGTGATCAAAGCATTTGGATAAAAATTGATTTTTAATACCATAAGCCATTAACTATTGGCTATCAGCAAAAAAACAACCCATGATCAATCTGTTTCATGAAGTAAGTCAGGAGTGCAGCAGGATCACGACGGAAAAATACAGCACCAGTTTTTCTTCGGCCATCAGGTTGTTGAACAAAGACCTGCGTACACCTATTTTTAATATTTATGGTTTTGTTCGCTTCGCGGACGAGATCGTAGATACTTTTCATGACTTTGATAAAGCAGTGCTGTTACAAGAATTTAAAATTGCCACATACGATGCCATTGAAAAAGGCATCAGTATGAATCCGATACTCCACAGTTTTCAGATCACCGTTAATCAGTTTGGAATAGACAGGGAATTGATCGATGCATTTTTATATAGTATGGAACTGGATCTTGATCAGCGCAAATACGATCGTGCCGGTTATGAACAATATATTTATGGCAGTGCAGAAGTAGTAGGCTTGATGTGTTTGTTTGTATTCTGTGAAGGCGATAAGAAAATGTATGAGCAATTGAAGCCTTATGCCAGAAGCCTTGGCGCCGCATTCCAAAAAGTTAACTTCCTGCGTGACCTAAAAGCTGATTACGAAGGATTGGAAAGGGTATATTTCCCGGGTTGCGATTTCAGAAATTTTACTTCAGCAGATAAAGCTGCTATTGAAGCCGATATTCAAAAAGATTTTGATCATGCTTATGAGGGCATTCTGTTATTGCCTATGAAAGCACGATTTGGGGTCTATGTTGCTTATAAATATTATCTCTCTCTCTTCAAAAAGATCAAAAAAGTTCGCCCACAAAAGATCATGGAAGAGCGGATTAGAATACCAGACTATGGCAAAGTTTTTATTCTGGCCAAAGCGGGTATTCGTAGTCAGTTGAATTTACTATAGCCTCAGAAAGCAGGAAGACTTATTTTTAGTGTATGGAACAGGTGATACTGGTTAACGAGCAGGATATTGAACTGGGCGTTATGGAAAAAATGGAAGCGCATGAAAAAGCTTTGCTACATCGTGCTTTCAGTGTTTTCATTTTCAATAACCATCATGAACTGCTTTTACAACAAAGGGCTATCAGTAAATACCATAGTGGTGGACTCTGGACCAATACCTGTTGCAGCCATCCTCGTCCCGGTGAAGCTGTTGCTGATGCAGCTTTACGTAGACTAAAAGAAGAAATGGGTTTTGAAACAGCACTCTCCAAAGCATTTGACTTTACTTACAAAGCCCCTTTTAGTAATGGTTTAACCGAGCATGAATTTGATCATGTATTTGTTGGCACCTATATGGGAGCTATTGAACCGAATGCTGATGAAGTTGAAAACTATGCTTACTACTCATTAGTATCCATAGAGGAAATGTTACAAAAGAATCCTGATGACTTTACTGTTTGGTTTCATATTGCATTTCCCAAAGTGCGTGATTGGTACCTGAAACAACAAAACAATTGATCATGAATAAGTCTTCTCATGCAATTGTGATTGGCGCGGGTGTTGCAGGAATGGCTGCAGCTATCAGATTGGCAGTTCAGGGATATACAGTACATGTGTATGAGCAATCTGATCAACCCGGGGGTAAGTTGGGATATTTTGAAACAAAGGGATATCATTTTGATACAGGTCCAAGTTTATTTACACAGCCTGCGAATATTGAAGAGTTGTTTGAACTAGCAGGAGAACCCATCGCAGATTATTTTCATTACAGAAAGATGGATCATTCATGTCATTACTTCTTTGAAGATGGCACCATGATTCGTGCAGCAGCCGATACAGATGATTTTGCTGCTGAATTGCAACATAAGACAGGAGAGCCTGCACATCATTTAAAACACTATCTGAATAGTTCTGCTAAACTATATGATGGCGTTGCGAATGTTTTTCTGAATCATTCGCTGCATAAAAGAAAGACTTTGGTCAAGGCGAATATTGGAAAAGCCATTAAAACCGTTCGAATATCACACTTGATGAAAAGTATGCACCAAGTTAATCAACAAAGTTTTCAGAGTGAAAAAGTAGTACAGCTATTCAATCGGTATGCTACTTATAATGGCAGTAACCCATATAAAGCACCCGGAATGTTGAGTTTGATTCCACATTTGGAACATAACGAAGGAACGTTTTATCCGGAAGGCGGGATGATTAGTATTACCAAAGCTTTGCATCGATTGGCTATTAAGAAAGGAGTCAGTTTTCATTTTAATCAACCGGTAGAAAGAATCATTAGACATAATAACAAAGCAATTGGCGTTGTAGTGGCAGGTAAAAATATATTGTCTGATATTGTTGTGAGTAATGTGGATGTATACTTCACGTATTTACGATTATTGAATGATCCGGAAAAAGCGAAGAAAATTTTAAAGCAGGAAAGAAGCAGTAGTGCACTGATTTTTTATTGGGGTATTAATAAATCGTTTTCACAATTGGGGTTACACAATATTTTCTTCAGTAATCATTATCGAGAAGAATTTGATCATTTATTCCGATTGAAGAAAGCATATCAAGATCCCACAGTGTATATCAATATCACTGCTAAGTGCGAACCAGGTATACAAGCACCGGAGGGAAAAGAGAATTGGTTCGTCATGGTGAATGTTCCGGCTAATGTGGGACAAGACTGGTCACAATTCAAGACCGTATATCGAAAAGCAGTGATTGATAAATTGAACCGGATGTTACAAACCGATATTGAATCATTAATTGAAACGGAAGACATGCTAGATCCTGTCTTGATTGAAACAAAAACGGGTTCTTATCAGGGTTCATTGTATGGAACAAGTTCGAATTCCAGAATGGCAGCTTTCTTACGTCATCCGAATTTTTCAAGACAAATTGAAGGACTGTATTTTGTGGGGGGAAGTGTGCATCCGGGTGGTGGTATACCTTTGTGTTTGAAGAGTGCAAAGATTATGAGTGATATAGTACAGGACGATACCCGAAAAAGGAAAAGACATTGAGTAAGTATAAACTGACCATATCGGCTTTTTTGGCCATTCTGTTTCATGTGAGTGGACTGATCGGTATGTTGTATACCGATCATAAAGATTGGTTCATTGCCAACACACCCTTGAACCTGATTTTAATGGCGGCACTATTGGTTTGGAATCAACCCAAACCCAACAAAGCTTTTTTACTTTTTTTGTTGGCTGCATTTCTTACAGGCATGGGTTCTGAAATGATTGGCGTAAATACGGGTAAATTATTTGGCTGTTATCATTATGGACAAGTACTGGGTCCACATTTCAATGGCGTGCCTTGGTTGATTGGGGTGAATTGGTTTGTGATTGTTTACTGTTCCGGTGTGATCATGCAGAAAGCCATTGACTGGATGAGTTTGAAGTATGAGGAGTCTGGCGGACGTTTGTCCAAGCGCATGGTCACCATTTCATTGGTTCTTGATGGAGCTTTGTTAACCGTTTTTTTTGACTGGGTAATGGAGCCCGTAGCAGTGAAATTGGGATTCTGGCAATGGGAAGGAGGGGTAATCCCGTTTTTTAATTACCTCTGCTGGTTTCTCATCAGTGCAGCGTTGCTGTTACTTTTCCGGTACTTGCGGTTCGATAAGACCAACCATTTTGCGGTACATTTGTTTATTATACAGCTTCTGTTTTTCTTAACACTCAGATGGCATTTGTAATATGTTATACGTATTGATCACACTCGCTACTTTTTGTATCATGGAAGGCATTACCTGGCTAACGCATCGCTATGTAATGCATGGATTTTTATGGTATTTGCATGAAGATCACCACCAGAAAGGTCCCGGATTTTTTGAGAAGAACGATGCTTTCTTTATCATTTTTGCAATACCCAGTTGGTTGTGTATCATGTTGGGAAGTATGAATGAAGTCTACTGGGTAGTAAGTATTGGTGCAGGGATTGCCATGTATGGCTTTGCTTATTTTCTGGTACATGAAATTATCATACATCAGCGTATTAAATTATTTACAAGAAGTAACAATAAATATATCAAAGCCATACGATGGGCACATAAAATGCATCACAAACATCTAGACAAACATGAAGGTGAAAGTTTCGGCATGCTCATCGTTGCTAAAAAATACTGGGATAAAGTTCGAAAAGATGAAATGATGCAAAAGCAATAATTTCACCATTCACAATTGACCTTTCACTACTGACTACTCACTATCACTATATCATCTCCGGTTCAGGTCTTGCAGGTATGAGTCTGCTCATGCGCATGATGCAAGATTCTTTTTTTGATGACAAACAAATATTGGTTGTAGATAAAGCGCCAAAACAGCAAAATGATAGAACTTGGTGTTTTTGGGAAAAAGAAAATGGCCTGTTTGAATCAATCGTATATCATCAATGGCAACAGTTAGATTTTTTTTCAAATGATTATTCAGCCACATTAGCTATTGATCCGTATAGGTATAAAATGATACGTGGTATTGATTTTTATCAGTATGTATTACAAAAGGCAGCCAATAAAAGTAATGTCCATTTCCATTATGAGGAAGTGCTGGGAGTAGGGAATGAAAATAATAAAGCCGTATTGACATTGGCTTCTGGGAAGATAACAGCTGACTATATTTTCAATAGTATTTTGTTCCGGGAACCAAAAATCACAGCCGGACAATATATGTTGCTCCAGCATTTTAAAGGATGGGTGATCGAAACACCTACGCCTGTTTTCGATTCTTCCAAAGCTACTTTCATGGATTTCAGGGTATCACAGAAAGAAGGCACTACGTTTATGTATGTAATGCCGGTAGCAGCTAATAAAGCGCTGGTAGAATATACTTTATTTACTGAAAAGTTGTTGACGCAAGAGCAATATACAGATGCTTTGGTGCAATATCTTTCAGCCCATCTCGGGATTGATGCATTTACTATTGAACACGAAGAATTTGGGATCATCCCCATGACCAATCATATTTTCCCTTCAGTTGAAGGTAAAGTCATTTATATTGGAATTGCAGGCGGACAAGCCAAAGGAAGCAGTGGATATGCATTTCAGTTCATACAAAAAAGAACGGCAAGTGTAGTGGATGCTTTAAAAAACAATCGTATTCCTAAAGCTGATAATAGTATTACTGCGAAAAAATTTCGTCTGTACGATAGTGTATTATTGAATGTATTACACCATAAAAAACTCAATGGCGACCGGATATTTGCTGCGATCTTCCAAAAAAATCCACCTCAGCGCGTGCTTCGTTTTTTAGATAATGAAACCAACGTATGGGATGACCTGCATATCATGAATAGTGTACCCACAGGCATCTTTCTTAAAGCTGCTTTTCAAGAGATATTCAGGTAGTTAAAATTGTTTCAGTTATTTTTGCCATCATCCATCGCCTATTTACTATGAATTTTGGTCTCGTAGTATCCGCCAGGGCGGAGATAGTATGATCCCAACAGTGGTGTTGGAGCAAAGCTCAAGCTATGGGTTAGCAAAGTTCTTTTAGATGTTGATATTAATATTATGGCCTCGTAGTACAATGGATAGTATAAGAGTTTCCGAAGCTCCAGATCCAGGTTCGATTCCTGGCGAGGCCACAGTGGTAAGAAATAAGAAGAAATAAACAAGAAACAAGGATTAATAATTTAATTATATCAGAGCGTTTCCGAAGCTCCAGATTCAGGTTCTCCGCCGCGGCGGATGACGAGGCCACAAGGGTAAGAAAGAAGAAAGAAGAAACAAGCATTAATAATTTAATTATATCAGAGAGTTCAATTCTTAGTAGGGCTAGGAATAGAACGCTGATTTTCATGATTGGTTATGATTTTTAGAACTTATCTGTGTCAATCATAAACAATCATAATTATCCGCGTTCCATATACGATTCAAACAGCTATCACTGTAAAATAACTTTCGAAAAGTTTGAACACTTTCCAAAAGTTCAGTTCATCATTATTCATGAGGCAATCCCTTCAATCCAAAATACTTCCCTTTTGATGTCTCAATCACCGTTTTAATGTTTTTGAAATGATCTTCAGTTGGCGACAGGTTTACAAATTTTCCAACGATTCTTCTGTGTTTATAAATGATAATCGTATTCTCTACGTTAGGATCTATTTTGTTTAAATGCATTTCTGTTTCTTGATCATTCATGGATGGAACATAGGTGAGCGCTGTTCTTTGTAATTTCAATTCTTTCCCAAGAGCCTCTAGCAATTGCTGTCTGTCTGCGGCATTATAGTTTCTTTCATCGCCATATACAAAATAGGCTTTCAGTGAATCCTTATACTGCTCCGCACTAACTTCCAGAAATTGTAGCCACTGTTTAATGGATGGCCAATTTGGTTTATTACCGGTATAAAATATGATGCCATGATAACGTCCGTATTTACAAACCGGGCAAGCCCTGCTGCCCTTATCGGGGCCATAAGCATGATAAGGTATGAAGGAAGGTTGATCTTGTCCAATAGAAAGTCCGGATTCCTTGGGTAAGTCTTTTGTGGCAGGATGATTAGGAATATTGAGTCCTAGTATAATATCATGTTCTGCTACCTGCACTTTTCCATTCAGCAGTACGCGAAGTATACCATTTCCACCTCTTTCCTCTAAAGGGTATTGTTTTTTGTGTTGTATTAAAAACGGATCTTCATCGAATACAAGATCATCCACATAATACGGATTTACCAGAGTAGGTTCTTTTATCAGTACATGGATATGTGCAGGCATTTTTTCGTTTGGATAAGGTGCAGGTCTTAAAGTATGAATCTTATACTGTCCATTGCTGTCGGATCTCACCCATCCGCGTAAATAACCGTGTTGGTTGCCCTTTTTAGTTTTGTTGCTGTATAAACCCTTGGCATCCGTATGCCAATAATAGATGAGGATATTGGGTGCGGGCGTTTTTCCATCAGCTTGAAATACCCGTCCTGTGACAATCAGTTTTTGAGCATTTTCATACCATCCGGCACTAGTATCTGAAGATTCAATCTTATCCGGTATTCCTTCAAACATCAGTTCACAGGTTTCACAATTGCCGCCTACCGGAACCGTTTCTTTTTTTTGCTGGGTAGGTTGTGCCTCACAGGATGAGAATGTCAATATGCTAATGAGTGTGAGAGAAGAAAAATAGTTGGACATCATGAATTTTTGCTACAAAATTCCTGTCAATGCAGTCGCCCGACAAATGCGATGTTATAAGATGAGTTTATATTGTTGTATCCTGAGTGATGGAACCCATTACCCGTTTAAAATCAGATGCATAATTTCTACTTAGACGTAATAATGTTTGGTCTTTTAACACAATATCATAATCGCCATTCTGCCGCGAGCGGAAAGAAGCGATCTGTTGGGTGTTTACAATGGTAGATTTATGGATACGTATAAACTGATCAGACTGTAATTCCTCCTGTATCTTTCCGAGCGTACTTTTATGTAAGTATTTTCTGGATGGGGTATGTATCACGACGTAAGGGGGACTTGACTGAATATGCTGTATCTCTTGTTTGGTTACCAGAATTTTTTGATGACCCTCATGTACAAGAAGGTTAGGGTTATATAAGTGAACTTTATTAATAGGTAATGAGGGCTTCATTACAGCCTCTTGAGATTTTGAGGGCTTGAAAAAGAAAGGAAGACCATATAACAATAAGAGCGAATACCCATTTTCTGAAAAACTGAATCCCATGCCTTTCCAAAAAAGAAATCTTTGTTCATAAAAAATGCTTGAGATCAAATCGATCCATACAGCACTTACCAGTAGATGAGCTCCAACCAGGAAAAAATAGAGTAAAAGTTGATGTTTGAAAGATAAAGACT
This sequence comes from Sediminibacterium sp. Gen4, assembly GCA_013391385.1. Lineage (GTDB taxonomy): Bacteria > Bacteroidota > Bacteroidia > Chitinophagales > Chitinophagaceae > Sediminibacterium. The sequence goes on from JACBFI010000019.1 coordinate 19,996, forward strand.
CTTTTTTCAGTATTTTATTTTGAAGTATACAAAATGGAATAAACCACCACCAAAAACTGCTGAATAAAAAAGATTCCGAAAAATAGTAAGCTGAATCAGTGAAAACTGTTTGGCTAAAGTCTTTTATAAGTGTAAAAAGGAACCCGACCGAAACAAGTATGATGGCTAAAGAATGAGATGAAATTTTTTGATGAAACTTAAGTTCCATAGCTGATACTTTAATATCTCATTTAAAAGTAAGTAGTTTTTAAAAATTATTACTAGGAGGGATGTTAATTCTTCAGTAAGGTTAAAAATGGGACGCAGATTGTTATGATTAGTTATGATTTTATAAGACTTTATCTGCGTAAATCATAACTAATCATAACAATCTGCGTCCCATTATACGATTCAATAAAAATCACTGTACCCAATAATCCACCACTGTTACTTTTTCAAGTAACCCCGGTAACAGTTTGGTGAAAGCTACATGAGCAGGGTGAACGAGGTAATCGTCACGATCTTTTTCACTTGAAAAAGTGAGCAGGAAACAATGGGTAAGACCGTTGTTGAGTTTCTCAGGGCTATTATTCTCTCCCCATTCAAATCTCTTAATGGTCTTTATTTGATTCGGTAATTCTTTGAATCCACGAACTACTTTACCAATAGCAGCTGAATCTGCTTTTGCCGTCCAGCCAAATAGTACTACATGGCGTAGTTCTTTGGTATTGTTTTGGGATTTGCCGTTTACAGAAACGAATACAAGTAATACCCAACAGAATATCATTTTTTTCATAAACACATTATTGATGGCTCAAAGCTCAAGGCTCAAAGCTCATAGCTAATACATCGCATGCACCATTGCCAAACTTTCCCTCGCCATTTGACTATTGTATTCAAACGTAAGCTGTTTGTGATTAATAGTATCTACAATCGTTCCAATGAAACAGAGTCCTGCAGTGAAAAGGTATAACAAACCCATTCCATTTTGTCTGACCATGAATCTTTGTACCCCTGCTACCAGTACAAAGCCAAGTATACAGCCGAGTAGTATCTGATCGGTTTTTCTTCTTTTGCCATTATAAACTGCTATGAAGTTTTGCAGTCTTTCAGGTGATAGATCTGCAGTAAGGTTTTGTAAATACACCAGCTCTTCACCTTCAAGAGCGGGGATCAGATTGTACAGGTTGGGTTTCATGTTGTTTGCGTAAAGGTTGTATGAGTTGCTTTATCCTTATAAATATAATGATTACTCCCACAATTCCCAATGGATGATGATGAAAGGAAGCCCTAAAACGAAAATGCAAGGCATCATGAATGGCATGTCCAATACCACACCCCGGACATTTACCCAAACCTAATAGCCGTGAGGGGCAAAATGATTGCTGACCTCCCGTATCAGGCAAAAAGAACAATAAGATCAATGCGCTGATCCAGAAAATGAGTTCGATATGTTTGCGGATGTATCGGATATTTTGAAGTTCGGATTACTTTCCGAAAGCAGCAATATTGCTACTAAAGATTTTCACTGCGATGGCTAATAGAATAACGCCAAAGAATTTACGAACTGCCAACAAACCGGCTTGTCCAAGAGCACGTTCTATCACTTTCAAAGACTTTAAAACAATATAAACCACCACCAAATTGATCAAAATGCCACTGAGAATATATAATTCTTCATAGTTGGCTTTTAGCGACATGACAGTAGTAAGTGTACCGCTACCCGCAATAATGGGGAAAGCAATAGGCACTACCGATCCTGATTTGGCATCTTTATCTCCTTTAAAAATCTCGTGTCCTAATACCATTTCCAATCCCAATAAAAAAATCACAACAGAACCGCCTACTGCAAAAGAACGGATGTCTAATCCCAGAATCTTTAAAAATGCTTCTCCTGCAAACAGAAAAAGAATCATCAAAACGCCTGATATTAAAGTGGCTTGTGTAGAACGTATGCCACCCATCTTTTCCTTCAAAGAGATCAACAATGGAATCGATCCCACAATATCAATCACCGCAAACAAAGTAAAAGTAATGGTCAGCAGATGGTCGAGTTGGAAGGTCATGGTGGTGGAAGTTTAGACTAAGGTAGGTAAAACTGTGAATTGTGAATGGTCAATTGTCAATTGTGAATTGTCAATAATGAATAGTAGAAAATAAGCTGATAACTTATAATTCACCATTCACATCACTCAAAATCTAAACACATGATTCCTCACCAACTTATACTCAAACTGCAATGCTTCCAGACAGTTTTTACAGAGGCAGTCTGTGTATTTACTCTCAATATAAACACGTTCCTCATAACTGAGTTTAGGTACGCTACATTGACAGGCAGGAATATTACCCACCTTACACTCAAATGTTTTAGTGCAACGCGGACAATGTTTGATTTCGTGTTTGTGTGTCATGGAAGAAAATTATGCTAAGTGAAAAGTCAAAGGTGAAAAGTCAAAAGGAGTGATAAGTATGGTAACTCATTTGTACTACTATTTGCTATGAACCATAAGCCATTAGCCAAAATCTAACCTTTCACTTTTGACTTTTCACTTTTGATTTATCACCAATTAAACGTCACCCCAGTATTGAATAAAAATGGGATAGCATTAAACCCGCGTGCGTCAAAGAATTTTTTGCCGGTAATATTTTGTGCATCGGCAAAGAAGCGAACGCTGTTATTCAGTACATAATCTGCTGAAGCACCGAGAATAAAATAAGATGGTAATGAAACATCGGCTCTTCTGAATCCGCCTATATCAAAACGTTGACTTACATATTTTCCGGTAACAGCCACATTCAAACCTTTGCACAGATCTACATTGGCGCTGATATTGACATGATGTTTGGGTCTGCGTAAAAGATAATCGTAAGTAACAGTGTCTTTCGTAGTCAAACGGTTTTGAGTTACTTCTTCGCTTAATAGCAAAGTATAGTTGGCAGTAATACCTGCTTTTTTGCCCAGTCTGGCATTCATTTCCCATTCCAAACCATTGACAATCTGTTTTACATAATTGAAATAGTTGAACGTGATATAGTTGTAGTCAATACCGTTATTGATCTTTCTATTAAAATAGACAAGTCGAGTACTCAGTTGTTTGTTTTGATAGCTGACGCCTGCTTCATAGTTCACAGATTTTTCTGCTTTCAAGTTGGCATTCAAACTCAACTGGTATAATGAAGGTGTTTTGAATCCACTTGAAATACTACCAAATACACGTACGGCATCATTGATATTATAAGAAGGATTGAAAGTATAAGTAGCATTGTTGCCATAACGAGAATGATCGTTATAACGTCCGCCTAATTCGATATTCAGTTTCTTATCAGTACTACTATAGATCAATGAACCATATAAGGCGGTTTGTGACATAGAGGTATCACGAAACCTGCTTCTGAATGGACCAAATGAGCTGATCGCGAAATAGTCTTGGTTGTAGGACCCATAGCGATAATCAATACCTGTGAGCAATGTGAAACCTGCGCCAAGTTTCACTGAACTGTACAATTCAGCAAACTGAGAAATAGCGTTATAACTATTGTCTTCAAAAATGGTACTGGTTCTATGTGCACTATCGTTTCTGTAATTGCGTCCGAGTTCGCTGTATTGATAGTTTCCGGTCAATGCAAAAACACCTTTTTTATACTGAAAACCTGTACCGCTGATCAATGATGTATTATTGATGTTGTAGTCGCGGTCATCATTGAATACCCCTGCATCAATACCTGTTTTGTATTGACTGTGCATTATAAATGTTTTGAACATCAGGTGATTATTGGCTTGATACATCAATTGCGCGCTCGCCACAGAACCATCATAACGGTCGTTGTCATAATTACGGATACCCGTACTATCATAGGCAGATGAAAATCCATTCGTAAATAAACGTGCATAACGGGCAGTGTAAGTGAATTTATTTTTCTTACCATACAACTGTATATTATTACGGGAAGTACCCAGATTACCCTGACTCAAAGTAGCTTTAACATTGAATGCTTTTTGCGCATCTTTTTTCACGGTTATGATATTCACTACCCCCGCAATGGCATCGCTACCATATAGCGTAGATTGAGCACCTCTGCACACTTCAATTCTTTCTACATCATTGATGGAAAAAAGATTGAGGTCAAAATCTGTAGTAATGGTAGAAGGGTCATTCAACGGAATCCCATCCATCATGATCAATGTACGACCGGGAGAAGCTCCGCGCATATACACAGTTTGAACGCTACCGATATTATTGAAAGCACCATTGATGGTGATACCAGCTTGTTCATTGAGTAACTGGGAAATGGTCTTACCACCGCTTTTTTCGATTTGTGCTTTGGTGATCACGGAGATCACTTTGCCGGTAGTACTTTGTTTCTGTTCAATTTTGTTGGCAGTTACCACTACTTCATCAAGGGTAACAGTGTCTTTTTGTGCAAATACCTGGGTGCCAGACAGCAGGCATGCAAGGAGCGTAATTGTTTTGCTCATTGTTGTTTGTTAAAAGGTTGAACAATGAGCTTTCAGGAAATTTTAAAAAACGGAGAAACATAAATAGCCGCTGCAGACAGCATTTACATTCCATGCTTTTCACCCGAAAGCCGTGAATGAACGTTTGTGTCTGGCAGGTCTTCTGGCTTGTTCTCTGTCATTGAACCTTCCCATCCCGATTGCATCGGGACAGTGGTTAGTAGAAATGACAGCGATGAGAGAGCAAATGGCTAATGGGTCATGGCAAATATTCTATAAGCTATGATCTATTAGCTATAAGCAAACCACCCAAGAACTTACAGCTACGGGGATAGCGCCGGATTCACACCGGACTTCCCTTTTAATCCCGCATATAGCGAGAACCAAATACGGTAGCAAAAGTAGGGGCTCCTTTGTTTTCTGAAAATTAAGTTTTACACGGGAGGGGGAAAAGTGGGGGCATAGTCCATGGCATATGGGTCATAGCTTATGGCTAATAGTTCATGGCAATAGATGATAGCTAATGGTAAAGAGATTGCAAAGATTATTACTCGTTTCAAAATGTTTTTCTACTATTCGCCATGACCCATACGCCATATGCTATGGACCATGGACTACCAACCATTCACCATCTTTCCTTACATTTAACACCATATCAATTCATTATGCAGGGAAATCAAAAACTTAATTTGTTCAGCTTCACCATGATCGTTGTGGGTCTGGTGATTGGGATGGGTATTTTTAGAACGGCGGCTACCAGTGCCAAAGATGCTATTGAACCCTCAGTGTATTTTACGGCTTGGATACTAGGTGGATTTGTAGCTCTTTGCGGAGCACTGACTTATGCTGAGATCGGGAGTCGATATCCGGTGACGGGGGGATATTATAAAGTGTTTTCTTATGCATATCATCCCAGTATTGCCTTTGCTATTAATTGTATCATTCTCATTAGTAATGCGGCAAGTTTGAGTGCGGTAGCATTGATTGGTAGTGGGTATATCACAAAATTATTTCCGGCTTATAATTGGACAGATATTGATAAAGCATTGATCAGTTGCGTAGCGATTGTTTTCTTTTATGGTATCAATCTGATGGGATTACGCATGAGTTCACGTGCGCAAAATATTTTGATGCTGATCAAAATTGGGATGATCGTGGTATTGATCCTTGCGCTTTTCTTTCCGCAGGATCATACCGCTACTGTCGCTGCAACTACAATACTACCGGAAGCTGCCGGTCCATCGATGAGTTGGATACAGAGTTTGGGAATAAGCTTGATTGCTGTTTCTTTTACCTATGGAGGTTACCAACAGACCATCAATTTTGGAAATGAAGTAAATCAGCCTGCAAAAAATATTCCACGGGGTATTTTTATTGGCATTGCTATTATTATTGGTTTGTATCTCTTGGTGAATCTTAGTTATTACACCATTGTAGGGTTTGATCAAATGAAAGGGGAAAGAGAGATTGCTTATGTAGTCATAGAAAAAACATTTGGTACCCGAGGTGCCGATATTTTTTCTTTCTTTTTATTCTTTGGAGTATTGGCTTATGTCAATGCTTTGTTGATGAGTAATCCAAGGGTGATGTACGCAATGAGTCAGGAAAGAACTTTGCCGGCATTCTTTTCAAAACAGAATTCCAAGAATCAGGTTTTTACGATTTCACTGACTGTATTCGCAGCGATGTGTATTGTAATTTTATTCTTTGCACAAACTTTTGATAAGATACTCAACTTCACTATTTTCTTAGATTGTTTTGGGATGGTTGCCTCCAGTGCTACCATTTTTATTCTTCGTAAGCGAACCAAACATTTGGATGGTACCGGCATTTTTAAAATGAAGTTATATCCTGTGCTACCATTGATTTTTATGAGTGCTTATTTATTTGTGGGTATCAGTATCGCCATGCAAACACCGGATACCGCATTGGTAGGACTGGCAGTACTTGCCGGCTTCATGCTCATTTATTTCCTCACTTCAAAATTCAGAACCACCACACCTGAACAACAAGTATAAACTCATGGATATTTCATACATATTGAATGAATTGGGAGAAGATCGGGATGAATATTTTCGTGCGGTATCACCTCCGATTGTGCAAACCAGCAATTTTGCTTTCAAAACGGTAGATGACCTTCGAAAAGCATTTGAAAATGAATATGGCGGATGGTTATATAGTCGTGGATTAAATCCAACGGTAGAGATTTTAAGAAAAAAACTAGCGGCATTGGATGGTGCAGAAGATTGTTTGGTTTTCAACAGTGGCGCTGCCGCCATTTTTGCATCGGTATTGGCAAATGTGAAAGCAGGTGATCATATCGTTAGTGTGAAAGATCCTTATACTTGGGCCAGAAAAATGTTCGATGAAATTCTTCCTCGTTTTGGTGTAACAGTTACCTATATCGACGGACGTTCCATCGTCAATTTCGAAAATGCCATTCAGTCCAATACCACAGTTATCTATTTAGAATCACCCAATAGCTGGATGTTTGACCTACAAGATTTATCTGCGGTAGCTCAACTGGCTAGGTCAAAAAATATTGTAACCATTTGTGATAATAGTTTTTGTACGCCCCTGTATCAAAAACCTTATGAAATGGGGATTGATTTGGTATTGCAGTCTGCTACGAAGTATATCAGTGGACATAGTGATGTGGTAGCAGGGGTGTTGAGTGGCAGCAGAAAGCAAATAGAACGTATCTTTAATAGTGAATACAATAATATAGGATCCGGTATCCAACCTTTTAATGCCTGGTTATTGATCAGAGGACTCAGAACATTACCTGCAAGATTGGAGCGGATCACTCGAACCACCCAAACAGTAATCGACTTCCTATTATCACATCCGCGTGTTGAAGAGGTGATTTTTCCATTGCATCCTTCTTTCCCTCAATATGAGCTGGCACAACGCCAGATGAATGGAGGATGTGGGTTATTGACATTCACCATCAAAACCCAATCCTGTGAAACCATCGAGAAATTCTGTAACAGTCTGAAACACATATTGATGGCTGTGAGTTGGGGTGGACATGAGTCCCTGATCATTCCAAAGTGTGCAGGACTGCAGCGGGCAGACTTCAATGCAGGGCTGGCATTGCACCGAAGTCTCCGTTTGTATGTGGGATTGGAGGAGCCGGATTATATCATTGCCGATCTAGAACAGGCATTTGATGTAATAAAGGACCTTTCATAACAATTTATTAACGGAAACGAGTGACTTAGCCCCGCCCATCAGAAATTTATCAATCTGCTAGGGAAACTATTATTTTTGTTATATATGAAGAAGCTATTGATCCTTCTTGGATGTGGTATTTTTTTACAAGTACATGCACAGACAACCAATGAAAAATGGGATCTGCGTAAATGTGTGGATTATGCTACACAGAATAATATTTCTGTAAAACAGGCAGATATCCAAGCGCGTATCAGTGCATTACAAGCACGTCAGGCAAAATTAAGCCAGTACCCTTCTTTGAATATGAATTCAGGAACCGGTGTTCGTTTTGGTAGATCCATCGATCCTACTACCAACCAATTCTCTACCAGTCAATTCCTGTACCAGAATTTTGGCATGAACGCCAGTATTCAATTGTATAATAATGGAAGCCTGCGTTATACATTACAAGCTGCAGACTTCAATGCAAAAGCAGCGTTGGCAGAAGTAGAAAGGGCAGCAAATGATGTATCACTCAATGTGGCTAATTTTTATCTACAAGTATTGGCATCAAGAGAGCAAGTGAAGATTACTCAGGTACAGATCGCGCAATCGCAATCGCAGTTGGATATTACTAAGAAAAGAGTAGAAGCAGGTGTTTTACCGGAATTAAATCAGGCTGAAATAGAAGCACAGTTAGCGAATGATAGCAGTAATTATGTGACAGCTGTTACCAATTATGAACTGAATATTTTAAACCTGAAAGGACTACTCAATCTCGATCCGGCTATCGCTTTTGAAATCGATACCCCTCCGGTAGAAAGTATTCCGATTGAAAGCTTTGGTGATTTACAACCGGAACTGGTATATCAATTGGCGATGACCACTCAGCCCTTACAAAAAGCGAATGATTTCAGAATCAAAGCAGCACAGAAATCAGTACTGGCGGCAAAGGGACAAATGTATCCTACACTGAGTTTTGGTGGGAACCTGGCCAGCAATTTTTCCAATTCTTTTAGAAGTACAACGGGCTTTACGTTCTTAGGATACCGTCCCATCACCGGTGCCGAACCTAAAGTAACCGTGAGTAATGTTGATTATTATGTTCAAGAGCCACTCTATCGGTTCAATCAACAGAGCAGAAGTTTTGGAGGTTTATGGGATGGATGGGCGAATCAAATCAGTAACAACTTTGGACAAAACGTGGGCATCAACTTATCTGTTCCCATTTTTAACAGTGGACAGAGCAGAAATGCCTATCAGCGTTCCAAGCTGGATCTAAGAAATGTAGAGTTACAGAAAACCCAAGCCGATCTTAAACTGAAGCAAGATATTTATACAGCTTATAATAACGCCACTGCATCATTGCAAAAATTCAATGCAGGTAAGAAAGCAGTGGAGAATGCACAAAAGGCATACGATTTTGCTTTGAAGCGTTATGAGGTAGGATTATTAGGTTCATTGGAATTGATCACCAATCAGAATAATCTATTGCGTGCCAAAGTGCAACAGTTGAGTAACCAGTATGAATATGTATTTAGAATGAAAGTATTGGAGTTTTATAAAGGTCAGGGTCTAAAACTGTAACCCAAGCATCAGTATCGCAGATTTAAAAGAAAATCATTATGAACAAGAAACTATTGTGGACGATTGTAGGGTTAGTAGTTGTTGTGGGTGCATTTATTGGATTGAAAAAAACAGGTGTTATTGGTAAAGATGAAGGATTGAATGTGTCTGCAGAAAAAGCAGCACTCAGAACCATCATCGAAACAGTAAACGCCAGTGGTAAAGTATACCCTGAAATTGAAGTGAAAGTGAGTCCGGATGTGAGTGGAGAGATTATTGAATTGAATGTAAATGAAGGCGACAGCGTTCGCAAAGGACAGGTGTTGGCTCGTATCTATGCAGACATTTATTCTACCCAGCGTGATCAGTTTGCTGCTGGTGTTGAACAAGCAAAAGCACAATTGTCCAATTCCAACGCCAATATCCCCGGATTAAAAGCAATCTTGGATAATGCCAAAGCAGCTTTTGAACGTCAGAGAAAATTGTATACTGAGAAAGTAACTTCACGTCAGGAGTATGATCAGGCGGAACAAGCTTACAGAACAGCAGAAGCGAATTATAAAGCGGCAATTGAAGGACTAAAAGGAACGGAAGCCTCTATCATGGGTGCTGAAGCACAGTTGGAGAGGGCTAATAAAGATCTCTCCAGAACTACACTGGTAGCACCCATGGATGGCGTTATTAGTTTGTTAGCAGTAAAGAAGGGAGAAAGAGTAGTAGGAACCGCGCAAATGGCAGGAACAGAAATGATGCGTGTAGCAGATATGCGAAGCATTGAAATACGTGTTGATGTTGGTGAAAATGATATACCCAAAGTTAAACTGGGAGATACCGCATTGGTGGAAGTAGATGCTTATACCAATCGTAAATTCAAAGGGCTTGTATATAAAATTGCCAATCCGAATATACAGGCAACCACAACAGCAACCAGTACCGAAGTCACAAATTACAAAGTACATATCAGGTTGATTCCGGATAGTTATAAGGATATGATGATCCCGGGCAGGGCTTTCCCTTTTCGTCCGGGTATGAGTGCCAGTGCCGATATTCAAACCAATACCAAACAAAATGTACTGGCTGTTCCTCTCAATGCAGTAACCACGCGTGAGAAAAACAGTGATGAAAAAGAGGGTACTTCCAAACAAGTATCTTCAGAGGATAAACCCGGTATTGATGATGAGGCAGTAGAAGAAGTGGTTTTCATAGTTCAGAAAGATAATAAAGTGAAAAAGGTAAAAGTGAAAACCGCTATTCAGGATCTTAACTACATTGAAATCACAGACGGACTCAATGATGGAGATCAGGTGGTAACAGGTCCTTATAATACGGTGAGTAAGATCTTAAAAGATGGTAATCTGGTGAAAATTGTACCGAAGGATAAGCTTTTTGAAGATAAGAAAAAAGAATAGAGAGTGAGCAATAAGAAATAAGCAATAAGAAACAAGGAACAAGAAAGGCACAAGCGACAGGTGATTAAGAATAGGGACGACTTTAAATAGCTCCGGACTTTAGTCCGGAGTTTTTTTTAGGATAGTGATAATCGTTTGCAATGAACCATTTACCATTACCTATCCGCATCCCATCACAATTCCTATCTTCGTACCCGGAACAATTCTTTGATGCATGCGATATGGAATCATTGGTAGTGGAAGTTGGGCTACAGCATTGGCCAAAATTCTGACAGATAATGGGAACAATATTTATTGGTGGGTAAGGAATGCAGAAACCATCCAGTACATCGAAAAACGAAAACATAATCCACATTATCTTAGTGCTGCATATTTTAATCCATCTCAATTGGTGCTTAGTAGTCAACTGAAAGATGTAGTGAAAGCTGTAGATGCCTTGGTCATTGCAGTGCCTTCTGCTTTTGCAGAACAAGTGTTCGAACAATTACAACCGGAAGATCTAAAAGGGAAAAAAATTATTTCTGCTATTAAAGGTATTTTGCCTACTGATAATAGGTTATTGCACGAATACCTGTTTACTCATTTTCAGTTTCCGGTAGAAAATTATTTTGCTTTATTAGGACCTTGTCACGCAGAGGAAGTGGCGTCAGAGAAATTATCTTATCTCACTTTCTCGGGAAAAGATAGCACAACTACACAACAGATTGCTACTGACTTTGGAACAGAATATATCAATACGGTTGTCAATAACGATGTGGTAGGTGTTCAATATGCAGCTGTACTTAAAAATATTTATGCGTTGGGTGCGGGTATTGCACATGGATTGGAATATGGTGATAATTTTCTCAGTGTCTATATCGCTAATAGCGCCAATGAAATGGTTGCATTCTTACGCAAGTTGAACGAAAAAGAAGGAATTGAAACGGAGAAGGGACATAATTACGCGGCATCTGTTTATTTGGGAGACCTACTGGTAACTTGTTATTCTCTGTATAGCCGTAACCGTACTTTCGGAAATATGATCGGTAAAGGATATTCGGTAAAAGCAGCCCAATTAGAACTGAATATGGTGGCAGAAGGGTACAATGCTGCCAAATGTATTTACCGTACAAACCAGAGCGTCAAAGCCGTAATGCCCATAGCTTCAGCCATTTATGAGATATTGTGGGAGCAGCATTCTGCCGCTGATGGATTTAAGAAAATAGAAGGTTTTTTGGTCTGACAAAAGCGGTAACTTTATTCCATGCCAGTTTCATTTACCTTATTAAGCCCCATGGTACTGCTGATATTGCTTGGTGCAGTGATCGGTATCCATCTTTTGAGGAAATTGTTGCGTCATGAATAATAGTCGCAAATCGTAAGCTGCAAGCTACAGGCTACAGGTTTCAAGTTGATTTTTCCAACTGTATAGGTTTTTCGCTCGGTTTTATAGTAATACTTATTCAAATTGCACGGTACTTCTGTGCTTTGAGATTTGGAAATTATGCTACAAAAAGATCTGCAGCAATACCATCTGCCAAAAATTTTCCTTGGGTTGTTAAAGTGATGTGCTGGTTTTTCAATTCTATATTTCGTTGTACTATATGAATTTGTGCTGCTTTCAAAATCGCCTGCTTTCTTTCTTCTCCCCATTTGCTTTCTAAGAGATTCAATGAGATACCTTCTATTGTTCTTAAGCTGGTCATCAGGTATTCATTGATTCTTTGAACAGCGGTTAGCGTTTCAGATTCAAAAGGAATGATTCCTTGTTGCAGACTGCTGATGTATAAAGGGTTATTGGAAATATTCCATTGTCTGGTTATATGACCATCAAAGGAATGAGCAGCGGGTCCTAATCCGAGGTAAGCTTTGCCTTGCCAATAGCTGCTGTTATGCTTACTCCTAAATCCGGGTTTGGCAAAATTGGATATTTCATAATGTTCAAAACCTGCATCCTGTAAAGATTCTGTGAGGATATTGAAATGCGTAGCCTGATGATCAGCATCCACTTCTTCTTTTGTTCCTTTACGTACCATAACATCCAGCGCCGTGTTGGGCTCTACTGTCAATGCGTAACAGGATAGATGCGGAATACCTAAAGTCAATGCCGTTTCAATATTCTGTTTCCAACGTTCATTGGAGAGCCCTGGTGTACCATAAATCAAATCGATGGTCAGGTTATAAAATCCGGCAGTCTGTGCCAGTTCAATACAGTGTTTTGCCTGTTCAGCATTGTGTGCACGATTCATCCATTGCAGGTCTTCTTCAAAAAAAGATTGAATACCGATACTCAATCTATTGATACCTGCTTGATGCCAATGATGCAATTTCTCTGTATCAATATCATCCGGATTGGCTTCCAGTGTTATTTCGGCATTGGGAGCAATCGTATAGTGTTCGCTCAGGGTATTAAGTAGCATCTCTAATTCTGAACCAGATAATAAAGAAGGAGTACCACCTCCAAAGTAAATGGTGTCAATAGGTTCCTGTAAAAATGTTTTTCTAAGTATAGCTTCCTTACAAATAGCCGCTACCAAATCAGACTTCAGTTGTAACTGTGTTGAAAAATGAAAATTACAATAGTGACAAGCTTTCTTGCAAAAAGGAACATGAATGTAGATGCCGGGCATGATGCAAAGATAGGTGCTCGGGTGCTCGGGTAATCGGGTGATCGGGTGATCAGGTAATCGGGTTTTATTTTTTTCAGTAATAATAAGTGCTACAACCTAATCACCCGATTACCCGATTACCTGATAACCTGATAACCTGATCCCCCGATAACCCAATCCCCAACTTCCCTTATTTTTGCAACGATGAACCTGATGAAGCAACTTTCTTTACTGATTCTCACCTTATTGATACAGGTATTAGTGGTTGCACAGAGTGATACACCAGTGCGTAGTAACTCACTTCAACAAAGGGTTCGTTTGGATTCTGGTATACAAATACCAACTACTCCGGTAAAAAAAGATTCTTTATTCGCGGATACAGATTCTACTGTTCTTTCAAAGGATTCAACAACTGTTGACAGCCTGCAGTCACTTGTTCCGGTAATGGATGTGCAAAAGAATGATACCAGTACCTATGCTAAATACATGGTTCATCCTTATCTGCCCTTGTCTGCAAAACCCATGTTCATGATTTCCGATTTTAGGGAAACACGAACACTGGATGATCTGTTTTATTTGTTGATGGGAGTATTACTATTATTGGCTTTCATCCGATCTGTCTTTCCACGTTATTTCAAGAACTTATTTGTACTGTTTTTTCAAACCTCCCTCAGACAAAAACAAACACGTGACCAGCTATTACAAGACAATCTCGGGTCTGTCTTTGCGAATCTTTTATTTATTGTCAGTACCAGTATTTATGGTGCCCTGATTATACGACACAGAGAATGGCTCGATTTTCCATTCTGGCATGTGATTTTCTTTGGTGCCGGGTTATTATCTATCGTGTATTTTGGAAAATTTCTCTTTTTGCAGTTCGCCGGATGGGTATTCAATTCCCGGGAGGCGGCGATGAATTATACTTTCACCGTTTTTTTAGTCAATAAAGTATTGGGGATCAGTTTGGTTCCTTTTCTCTTTCTGATGGCATTTTCTGCGTCATCACTGAGAGAAGTGGCTTTTACGGTATCCATTGGGTTAACCGGGTTATTGTTATTATATCGCTATGTTGTGTCCTTTGCCAATATTAGGAACACATTGAAAGTGAATGCTTTACATTTTTTCCTATACCTTTGTGCTGTGGAGATATTGCCGCTATTGGTTTTATATAAACTGATGGCTGATTATATCGGCGGAAGGTTTTAATTTTGCAAAATCTCAGAAAGCAAGCATGGTAAAGAACGGATCCAAACAATCAGGAGCGACCAAAACCGCGAGAAGAATCCTGATCTCACAGCCTAGACCGGAAAGCGATAAATCGCCCTATTTTGATCTGGAGCGTAAGTACAAAGTAGAGTTGGTATTTCATCCCTTTATTAAGCTGGAAGGGATACCTGCTAAAGAATTCCGGAAACAGAAGATCGATATTATGCAATACTCTGCAGTGATATTCACCAGCAGGAATGCCATCGATCATTTCTTTCGTACTTGTGAAGAAATGAAAGTAACCATTGGTCAGGATACTAAGTACTTCTGTATCACCGAAGCAGTAGCACTATACCTGCAAAAATTCATTTTATATCGCAAGCGAAAAGTTTTTTATGGTGCTGATGGTACCAATAAAAGCATGTTTGATGTGATCAATAAACATAAAGAGAATGAGAAGTTCCTTTATGTATGCAGTGAGAACCAGCAAGACAATGAAATCGTTACTTGGTTGAAATCCAATAACTGCGAATTTCAGTTGGCATTCATGTACAGAACGATCAGTAATGATATCAAAGAAGTGATTGATGGAAAAGAATATGATGTGATCTGCTTCTTTACACCTAGTGGAGTTAAGAGTCTGTTTGATAACTTACCCGGTTTTAAACAAAATGGAACGGTCATCGGAGCTTTTGGAAACAATACCTCTAAAGCAGTAGAAGATGCAGGATTGAAATTGGAAATCAAAGTACCATC
Source organism: Sediminibacterium sp. Gen4 (assembly GCA_013391385.1). Classification (GTDB taxonomy): domain Bacteria; phylum Bacteroidota; class Bacteroidia; order Chitinophagales; family Chitinophagaceae; genus Sediminibacterium. The sequence continues at coordinate 35,112 of JACBFI010000019.1, forward strand.
ACCACAAAAACCTAGTATGGTATCAGCCTTGGATCAGTTCCTCGCTTCAACCGTATCCAAAAAATAATATTTCATCTAATATTTTTTAAACCCCTTGCATGGTCAAGGGGTTTTTTGTAGCATGCAGTGTTGAATACTAAAGATTATTCTACATTCATCATTCAATATTTATATTCAATCCATGCCAACGGGTCATACACATACCAATCGATTGATTCACGAAACGAGTCCCTATCTTTTACAGCATGCACATAATCCGGTAAACTGGTATCCTTGGGGAGAAGAGGCTTTGGCTTTAGCGCGCAGTGAGCAAAAACCCATTCTGGTAAGTATTGGCTATGCAGCCTGCCATTGGTGTCATGTGATGGAAAGAGAAAGTTTTGAAGATGAAACAACTGCAGCATTGATGAATGAACATTTCATCAATATTAAAATCGACAGAGAAGAAAGACCTGATATCGATCATATTTATATGGATGCCGTTCAGGCTATGACAGGTAGTGGAGGATGGCCATTGAATGTTTTTCTAACACCTGATGCAAAACCTTTTTATGGGGGCACTTATTTTCCGCCTGTTCGCGTGCATAACAGACCCTCATGGAAAGAAGTATTGAGTGGATTACACAAAGCTTTTACAGAAAAAAGAGAAGAGATCGATGAACAGGCTGAAAAACTCACTGCACACCTTTTGAAATCCAATCAGTTTGGGATAGGATCTATAGCAACGGATGGATTATTCCATCAGGAAATGCTGGAAGACATCTGTAACAATATGCTCAAGCAGGCGGATACAGTATGGGGTGGTTTTGGAGCGGCACCTAAATTTCCACAAACAGCTACGATCCGTTATCTGTTGCGACATCATTATTTCCATCACCATCAAGCATCATTGACACAGGCATTATTAAGCATTGACAAAATGATCGATGGCGGTATTTATGACCAATTAGGTGGGGGCTTTGCCCGGTACAGTACTGATACCGAATGGTTGGCACCACACTTCGAAAAAATGTTGTACGATAATGCATTACTCGTAAGTACCATTTGTGAAGCGTATCAGTTAACCCATTCCCCTAAATATGCACGAGCCATTCGAGAGACACTAAACTTTGTACAACGAGAGTTGATGCATCCGGAAGAAGGTTTTTACAGTGCACTGGATGCAGATAGCGAAGGCGTAGAAGGTAAATTTTATACCTGGCAAAAAAATGAGATCGAAGCCCAATTGTCTGCAATAGATGCTGCTTTATGTTGTGAATATTACGGGGTAATAGAAGAAGGTAATTGGGAACATACCAATATCCTGCATGTACGTCAGGATTCATCTGTATTTGCGCAACAGCATGGTATGAGTGAGGAAGAATGGCTGATAAAATTAGAGCAGATCAAATCAATACTGCTGAAGAAAAGAAGCGAAAGAATTCGACCGTCATTGGATGATAAACAATTACTAGGTTGGAATGCATTAATGAATATTGCTTTTTCGCAAGCGTATGCTGCATTGGGTGAAGAAACCTATAAAGAGATAGCGATTCAGAATATGTCTTTTTTGGAAGACAAATTTTATGACCCCTTAACCCAAACTTGGAAGCATACTTACAAATCAGGAAAAGCGATGATCCCTGCTTTTCTGGATGATCTTGCTTACTTGATACAGGCCTATATCTTTTTGCAAGAAATAACGGGAGAGGGTAGCTATCTTTTAAAAGCCAAAACATTATTGGAGCAGGTGAACCGGGAATTTGGAGAAGAAGAAACGGGTTATTATTTCTACACCAAAGAAAGCCAAACAGATGTGATTGTTCGTAAAAAAGAAGTGTATGACGGGGCCACACCCAGCGGTAATGCCATCATGGCCTTCAATCTGCAATACCTGGGAAGGGTATTCGACCAAAAGAACTGGTTACAAAGAATGGAGCAAATAACAGGAAGTCTGTCACAGGCTATCGTTAAATACCCCACTTCTTTTGGTGTATGGGCATTGGTGATACAAGGGGAAGTAATAGGCTGGAAAGAAGTGGCTTTAATGGGGGAAGGGTCTGGCAGATACCTAACCAAAGTGCTGGAGAAATATAGTCCCTATAAAATACTCCAATCCGGGGAAACTAAAACCGAGGATTTCCCGTTATTAGCAGGAAAAATGCCCAAAAATGGCGGGGTTTTGTTGTATGTATGTCAGAATTTTACTTGTAGTGATTATACTACTGATAAAATAGTTGACTTTTTAGCAATTGTATAACAAGAATTACGGTAATTTGCTCACTGACAGTGGCTTCATAGCCTCATATCAGTTAGTGAAAACAAAATTCAGACATTACTGAAATCATCTTTACCCGCCTTGTGAAATTATTGGTTTTAAAAGAGAAGCTGCATGTAAACTGCACTTCAGAACTTATATTTGTCACTGTCATAAATTAAGTTGAACAGATGAAAGGTTATTTAACTACTATTACCCTGGCCGTATTCACGCTGAGCCTGAGCTCATGTTTTCTGAATAAGGGCAAGAAGTCAAAAGGACTACCTGATGACGGTCAGCTGCATGGAGTAGCACCAACGGCCAGACCCAGCATGGCAACACCGAGAAACATGGTATACATCCCACCGGGAACCTTTCATATGGGACCCAGCGATGAGGATATCAGTTTTAATTATACCAACAGAAATAGATCAATGTCTATTCCCGGTTTCTGGATGGATGCAACAGAAATTACCAATAACCAATATCGTCAGTTCGTAAACTGGGTACGTGATTCTTTATCCTTTAAGATCCTGTATGGTGGTGGTATCAATAAAGAAGATGATACTTCTGCTGTAGATTGGAAAAAAGTAGCTCAGATCAAATATGATAAAGCGACGATCGAAAAGCTAAACGAATTAAACTTGGCTCCGGACAATCGTTTATTTGGAAGAAATGAGATTGATCCCGGCAAACTCAAATACAAAGTAGAATATTTCAATTTACCGGAAGCAGCCAAGCGCGAGAATGCAGATAGACCTAGAAAAGATTTCATCGTAAAGTATGATGAGAAAGTATATCCTGATACCCTTGTTTGGATCAGAGATTTCTCCTATTCCTATAATGAACCCATGACCAAGCGTTATTACGCTCACCCATCTTATGGTAATTATCCGGTAGTGGGTGTAACGTGGAAACAAGCTGTTGCTTTCTGTCATTGGCGTACACATTATCAGAATGCATTTCTTGAAAAAAGGAAGTTTGCAGTCGATGGTGATTACCGTTTGCCGAGTGAAGCAGAATGGGAATATGCTGCACGTGGTGGCAGAACCAATTCTATGTTTCCTTGGGGTAACTATTACCTGAGAAATAAAAAGGGTTGTTTGTTAGCCAACTTCAAACCCGGTCGTGGTAACTATCCGGAAGATGGTGGTTTCTACACTGTAAAAGCAGATGCTTATTGGGCAAATGATTATGGCTTGTACAATATGTCCGGTAACGTAGCAGAATGGACCGGTTCTTATTTCTATGAAGGGTCATACAACTTTATGTCAGATTTAAGTCCGGATGTACGTATTGAAGCAACCGATTCAGATTTACCTCGCATGAAGCGTAAAGTGGTACGTGGTGGTAGCTGGAAAGATATTGCTTACTATTTACAGGTAAGTACCCGTAACTATGAATACCAAGATACTGCCAAATCATACATCGGTTTCCGTTGTGTGATTGATTTGGCTCCTAAATCGAAAAAATAAAATCCGTCCCGTATCGCCTAAGGCGATACGGGACCCAATAACTATTTAAAACTAAACTTAAGATTATGGCTTCAGGTGTTTCTCCCGCAACCAACCGAATTGTAAACGTTATTGTATGTCTGGGTGCCTCCGTAGTAATTTTCGGTGCCATGGCAAAAATCCTTCACTTGTCATGGGCAGATTGGGCATTGAAGATTGGACTAACAACAGAAGCGCTCATCTTCGTGGTATATGCTATTTTACCTCCTCCGGATATGGGTGCACCGGCTGCACCGGTAGCTGCAGGTAACCCGGCTTTAAAAAGTCTGGATGATATGTTGCAACAAGCAGATATCACTCCGGCTAATTTATCAAAGTTGAGTTCCAGTTTTCAGAAATTGGGAACTACGGTAGATAACATGGGAGAGATCAGCGATGTAGTGAAATCAACCGGTGATTTTTCTGCAAAAGCTAAAGAAGCAACCACTGCTTTTTCTTCTATTTCAGGAGCGGTGAATCAAGCCACACAATCACTGTCTGGTTTCAACAGTGCATCTGAAGGAACCAAACAATTCCATGAGCAGGTTCAGGTATTGACCAAAAACCTGTCTTCTTTGAATACAATTTATGAATTGGAATTGCAGGAAAGTAATAATCACTTGAAAGCATTGAATCAGTTCTATGGTAAACTGGCACAAGCTTCAGCGGCAATGTCAAGTAGTGCAGATGATGCGATGAAAGCAAAAGAACAAATTGCAGTACTGGCCAATAACCTGGGTAAATTGAATCAGGTATATGGCAATATGTTGACAGCTATGCAAGGACGTGCTTAATCATTTCCCTGCTTGCAAAACCTATTATAAACCGAATAGAAAACTTTAGATAAATGTCATTACCAAAGGAACCGAGGCAGAAGATGATCAATATGATGTACCTCGTGCTTACGGCACTGTTGGCGCTGAATGTATCATCTGAGATTCTGAATGCCTTTAAAACGGTAGACAGAAGCCTGATGACGGCTAGTGGAATTGTAGAGAAGAAAAATGAGGAGATATTCAGATCATTCCAAGCTAAAATAGAAGACCCGAAAACCCGTGAAAAGGCAGAGATATGGTTACCCAAAGCTCAGAAGGCTAAGAAAATTTCAGATGAGTTGTATGCATATTTGGAATCATTGAAAAAGGAATTAAAAGAGGAATCTGGATTAACTATTGGCGAAGATGGTAAAGAATCATTCAAAGAAGATAATCTGGATGCTGCAACTCGAATGTTCGTTTCTGAGCCACCAAATGGAAAAGGAAAAGGTAAGGAGTTGTATACAAGACTTGTAGAATATAAAAATCAGTTGTTGAAGATAGACTCTGCAATGACAAATGAGATTGGTAGAGCTTTACCTTTGGACTTAACAGTATTTAACTTAGATCCGAAAACCGCCGAGAAGATAGCTGAAAATGAGAGATGGAAGGAATGGTCTTATGGATATTTTCATATGACCCCAACAGTAGCAGCCATTACCATTTTAAGTAAATTCCAAAATGACGTAAAGAATAGTGAATCGCAGGCTGTTGAATTTTGTCACAAGCAAATAGGCCAAGTGGAACTCATCTATAATGAGTTTAAAGCGTTTGCTGGAACGAACTCTCAGTATCTTATGCCAGGTGAAGAACTTATTATCACTGCAGGAATGGGAGCTTTTAGTACAGAAGCAAAACCTACTATTACTATTGATGGAGTAAATGTACCCTTAAATGCGGATGGTGCGGCTGAATACAAAACAAGAGTAGGCAATTCTGGCGAAGGGATTAAAAAAATAAAAATATCATATACCAAACCTGATAATTCTGTAGCAGTAGTTGAAAAAGAAGTTCGCTATACCGTTGGTGTTCCATCTGGTCTGGTAGTTTCTACTGATAGAACACGTGTTTTCTATCAAGGACTTGAAAATCCATTGAGCGTTACAGGTGGTGGTGGCGGCGGAGCAGAAAAGGTTAAAGTAGATGTAGAAGGTGCAGGTGCGACATTAACTCGTGGAAGTAGTCCTGGACAATACATAGTTACCTGTACGCAGTTAGGTACGGTAAATGTCATTGCATCTGACGGAAAAACAAATCAGAGAATCGCTATTCCTGTAAAACGTGTACCCGATCCGATTGCGATTGTAGGTGGTAGTGCAGGCGGAACCATGAATGCTAACGTATTCCGTGTTCAAAGAGGGGTAATCGCTGATTTACGTGATTTCGTTTTTGAAGGAGTGAAGTTTGAAGTATTGAGCTATATGTTGATTTGTACCGGTAAAGGTTTTGATGAACCTGAATTTGCAGAAGTGAATGGTCCATCATTCAGTGGCGACGCACAAAATTTGATCAGACGTTGTCAGCCCGGAACAACTGTTACCATTGGTGAAATCAAACTGAAGCAACCGGGTGGAGGAACCAGAAAATTAGATCAGAACATTACATTCATATTGCAATAAAGCATTGGTTATGAAAAAGACATTCTTATTGTGCTTGACGGTTTCATTATTAGCAGGTACCACTGCTATGGCACAGTTCAATCTTACACGGAATCGCCCCAAAAATGCGGCTGATTCGGCTGCTGCTGCTAAGCGTGATACTACTAAGCCCGCAACAACTACCAATGCCAATAAACCTGCTGTAGATCCTGCAAGCATTAAGCCTAGCAAAACGGTGGATACTACTATTGTTGGTGGTTTTGGAGAAGTAGTTCCTCGTAGCCTTCGTAATGAAACTGCAGCAGACCGTAGTCAGACAAGAGAAAAACGTCCGTTGGAATATGAACATCTTCGTGAAGATGATTGGTTATTCAGTGAATTTATTTGGAGAGAGATTGATGCGCGTGAAAAAGTAAACCAGCCTTTCATGTATCCGGGTAAAGATGATCTGGGTGATCAACGTTTCTTCTCTATCTTACTTAGTGCTATCAAGAATGACAGTGTGGTTCCTTTCTCTGCAGAAGGGGGAGATGATCGTTTTACCAAGCCGATGTCTTACGATGATATCACCAAAATGCTGAAAGGACGTTTGGATACGCAGTTGGTACAAAACGCCGATAATCCGAATGTAGTAGATACCGCTGTTATTTATGATACCAAGTTTGCACCCAATCCGGACTCTATTTATACTTTCCGTTTAAAAGAGCAGTGGATCTTTGATAAAGAAGCCAGCCGTATGTTTGTACGCATCATCGGTATAGCTCCGGTTGCCAAACTGGTGATCAATGGGAAGTCAACCCCCAGAACACTTTTCTGGATCTATTATCCCGATCTGCGTAAAACCCTCACCAAATACAATGTATACAATACCAAGAATTATGCGGGTCGTATGACATGGGAAGAACTCTTTGAAAGTCGCTTTTTCGGAAGCTATATTGTGAAAACAAGTAGCAATAACCCCAGCGATCGCTTCCTCAGCGCCTTGATTCGTGATCCTTTGTTTAGGTTATTGGAAGGGGAGAACATTAAAGAAAGACTGTTCAATTATGAACAAGACCTCTGGCAGTATTAAGAGCTTATAATCAGTATGTTATATCGAAAAGGGAGCCTATAGGCTCCCTTTTCGATTAAAAAAACCTTATAATATAATTTTTTAAATTTGAACCTTGGTTAATTAAACGGATTCCTTAACTTTACCACGGTTTTTCATAGGATATTGGATTTTAAAAACGGGGTTGGATTTCTATTCTGACCCCTTTTTTATTTTTAAACCTCTCCAGCTTTCTCACTAAAAAATGCGAGTAGAGCATCGGCTCTTTTGAGACCTATTAAATTGATCAGGTCTTTTCTATCTGCAGCTTTAATATTTTTTACTGATTTAAATTCTTTTAACAAAAGCGTAATGGTTTGTTTACCAATTCCTTCAATTTGTTCGAGTTCATTTTTGAATGTTCCCTTTGAACGTTGGTTTCGGTGAAAAGTAATGCCAAATCGGTGAACCTCATCGCGTATTCTGCGAAGAAGTTTTAGCGAATCACTGTCCCAAGGTAATTTGATAGAAGCAGAATCTCCCGGAAAGAAAATCTCTTCTTCATTTTTAGCCAATCCAACAACTGTTAAACTGCCATGTAAATTCAATGCATGAATGCTTTCCATAGCAGCGCTTAATTGTCCTTTACCTCCATCAATAATGACCAATTGAGGTAATGGCATTTCTTCTGTTAATAATCGTTGGTACCTTCTATATACCACTTCTTTCATCGTGGCAAAATCATTGATACCTTTTACCGTTTTTACATTGTAGTGTCTATAATCTTTTTTACTGGGCAGCCCATCTCTAAAACATACCATCGCTGATACAGGATAACTGCCTTGGAAGTTTGAGTTATCAAAACATTCAATATGCACCGGTGTTTCTTGTAAGTGCAAATACTCTTGCAATTCGTACAGTACTTTTTTCTTTTCCATGTCTGTACGCCCTTCCAGATGTAATACTTTTTTTCGACGTAATTCTTCTTGAAAATAATTTACATTCTTAAGCGCTAGTTCCAGTAGTTTCTTTTTATCACCGCCTTTCGGAATAGTGAACACTATGGTTGGATCAGGATATTCTATTTCAAAGGGAACAATCACTTCTTTGGAGTAACTATTAAAATCATTTCTCATTCTATTGATAGCAAAACTCAATACTTCTTCTTCTGTTTCTTCCAGTTTGGTTTCCAATGGTACCGTATGTGTTTGAACGATAGTTCCATTTTGCACCATTAGATAACTTACATAAGCGGTATCACCATCTTTTAAAATTGCAAATACATCGAGACTGCTAAGATGTTTACTAACAATGACAGATTTAGATTGATAGTTTTCTAAGTGCTCGATTTTTTTTCGAACCGATTCCGCTTTCTCAAACTCAAGATTCGTGGCATGTTCTTGCATCTGTTTTTTAAAGTGATGGATCACAGATCCAAGATTGCCTTTTAAGATATTTCTCACCTGTTGTAATCCTTCATCATAGGATGCTGCATCCTGCAATCCTTCACATGGACCTTTGCAATTACCCAAGTGATATTCCAAACAAACCTTGTATTTACCTCTGCGAATTTGGGCATCACCCAGGTTTAACTTACAGGTACGTAAAGGAATGTATTGCCTGATAAAGCTGATCAGTTCTCTGACCTTGCCACTAGACGTAAAAGGACCTAAATATTCAGATCCATCATTGATTTTTTTTCTGGTGAGAAAAATACGCGGGAAAGGTTCTTTTTTGATGACGATATAGGGATAGGTTTTATCGTCTTTGAGATTGATATTGAAGCGGGGTTGGTATTCTTTGATTAATGCGTTCTCCAGTAAAAAAGCATCCTGTTCAGAGTCTACGATTGTGAACTCTATACGTTGAATACGTTGAACCAGTTCGTGCGTTTTATAAGTAGTAAAAGTTTTTGAAAAATAAGAGCTCACCCTTTTGCGCAGTTCTTTGGCTTTTCCTACATACAATAAAGTATCGTCCGCATCAAAATATTTATAGATACCGGGCTGAAGCGGTATGGTATGTGCTATCTGTTGAAATTCCTGCTGCGTCATAAAAATTTCTTATTCTCCGAAGGAGTCCTGCGGACCTTATTTCACTCTTCCCATTGAACTTCGGTAAGTTCATTCATGGTATACCCTTGTTCATTCGTAAATGAACGAATGATCTGAAACCCTTTGGCTGTATTCCAATTATGTTGTTCCATAATAGATCCATTTCCCTTTCGGTATACACTTCTAATAAAAACACGTTTTACCTGATTGGTTTGTTCATCCAATAATACTTCCATTCCTTTTACTGTTACCGTAGTGTCAACAGCAGTATAACTCAAAGTGTAACTGTTGGTAGCAGCATCCTGAAAAATGGTTTCGCGGTAATGCTTCTTGGTAGTAGCATCGGAAATATCTTTTGCTATGAATTCTTTTACCAGTTCTTGAAAAGCAGGTATAGACAATTGGGTAGAATCTTTTTTCCCATCCTTGGTATGAAAAACAAGCATGTTTTTTTTCATGGTTGGAAGAACGGTCATTTGATTTTCAAAAAAAGAAGCGGTCGGATAAAATTGGGTACTATCCGGAGACGGTTGTAATTGATTGTTTGTTTGTACACTTTCGCCACAAGCCAAGAGCCAATAGCTCATCAGTATCACTGCTAATTGTTTCATCCGGTAAAATTATTTAAACCACACATAAAAAAGCCATCCGCCTAAGGAGGATGGCTAATAAACAGATAGTAGTTGGTTATTGAATAGCCCTTGTAAGGCCTATACGCATGCCATAATCCATCAGGTATTCCTTGATGGGGTATTTATTGGAATAAGTAGGTAAGTGCTGATAACGAACCTGTGGCCCAATCTGCCAGCTGGTTTTACCTGCTTTATAGCTAAGGTTTAATCCTACACTGGTATTGATATTCCATTTTCTGACCAGATCATTGCCCTCTGCATAGTGTCTGTAATCAGTTGAAAGGAGATAAACACTCTTATTCAGGTTAAAAGTAGGTTGTACAGAAGCTTCCATATTAATACCTACATGTTTACCCTTGATCACATCCCACTGAATACCTACCGGAATAGCCAATTGGTATACTTTGTTCTCCAGTTCTGTTTGCTTATAGCCAACATTATTATTGTAAGGAGAAAAACGTGTAATATTTTCTACGCCATTGAAGCTGATCAATGAAATCGTAGTAGGGTCATACGTGCGAGACTGGAAGGTTTCGATTTGATACTGTCTGATATTTAATTGTAAACCTGTTTTGAGTTTCAAACGACTGCTTATATTGTACAGTACTGCAAAACCTACTTCCAAACCTACTGCCGGACGATGGCGTACAACTTCATTTACGTTTGATAATTGATTCAATGGAGTATTGACAGGCAAAGAAGCAACAGTAGGCTGAATGATCTCTCTCACTTTTTCGTCGGATAAACGTCTATAACTGGTAGACGGTGTAACATAAAACTGAAAACCAAATTTTGAAACGGCGGGACGCTTTAATGGCTGAGTTTTATTGTAAGAAAAATCCTTCAGATAATCATCTGCTGTAGGATCTTTCTCTTGTAGCAAATGAATATCCTGAGCCGGAACCGTTTCATCAACCGGTTTTATGGTGATGATTTCTGATGAAACCATTTCTGTTTGTTGAATCACTTCTGCCGGTTGCTGTAAAGCTGTAAGCACTAAACTGTTAGCGGGTTTGATTCTTGAAGTCGTCTGTTGTTGTATATTTTCAGTTGCAACTGAAAGATCGGTTTGGGATAGACTATTATTGGTCACAAACAGATCCGTAGCCGGATAATCCATCGCTGCGATGGTATTCATGGTAATATGAACCGGAGCCAGTTTATTGAAATAGTGACGACTTTTTTCACCGGCTGCTTGATGAGCAGCGATCGTTTCCTGCTCTACTTTAGCGACGTTAGGAATCGACAATGGCTGTGGATGAAAATTCTCTTGGGTACTTAATACCGTACTCAATGTAAGCGCGGTAATAATAAATAAAGAAATAAAAGTAAGTGCCGGCCATGAGCGATGTCCATGTAGCTCAGTACGTATGTTGGTCCATACCCGATCGGATGGATACATACGGTGCTGCTTTACCTCATCGTGTAAAAACTGCTCAAATTCGTCCTGGTACTTCTGGTTTTCCATATTCAACACAACTAGGATTTATTAAAGGCTGCCAGCCATTGATAATCCTGTTTGGGTGCCTCAATGATTTTTTTACGAATCAATATATTTTCCAGCATGGCTTTCGCTCGGGTGTACTGACTTCTGCTTGTACTTTCCTCGATATCCAGCATGATGCCGATTTCTTTATGACTATACCCTTCTAACGCATACAGGTTTAAAACGGTACGATAACCTACCGGTAATAACCTGATGCATTCAATGATCTGTCGGGCTTGCATAATGGAAGGAATGGTTTCTTCTTTAATATGCACCGATGTGGCGTAACTGATATCCAAACTTTCATTGAATTTTTTATGCTTCTTCAGAAAGTTGATACAAGTATGCACAATGATGCGTCTGATCCATCCTTCAAATGCGCCCTTGTTCTGAAACGTATGTATTTGGGTAAATACTTTAATAAACCCCTCTTGTAACATGTCCTCTGCATCTTCTCTGCTGGGCGCAAAACGATAGCATACACTCAGCATTTTAGGACTGTACCGATTGTACAACTCGCGCTGCGCGGCAGCGTCGTTTTGTAAACAGCCTGCAATGATAGCCTGCTCGGTCATGAGGGGTAAAATAGATTTACCCTAAATATAGACATATTTTACCTTCTGATGCTGCATTGTGTAACGGATTTGTATCTGTTAATTTATTAACTGATCATTAAAGCTTTTCGATTCGCAAAAAAGAACGTACAAAAGCATTATTTTAACGGAAAGATTTGATTTTCAAGATCCTATATAAAGCCTGAGTATGGAAGCGACCTTGACTAAACCAACTGGCGGTAGATTATCGCAGTCGATAGATGATACCCCGCCACCCACTACCGGACTCGCACCTTATACCGGTCCCTGGACCGAAAGTGAAGTCATTCACTTGTTGAAGCGTGCATTGTTTGGCGCCAAAAGAAGTGATATTGCCTACTTTAAAACACTCACTTGTGCGCAGGCGGTTGATTTGTTGTTGACCCTCCCGCCCGACCCGCCGGCACCACCGGTGAAAGAGTATGCAACCCCTGCCAATGCTACCAATCCCGATACCAATATTTTACAAGGGGATACCTGGGTGAACGACCCTAACAATGACGGAACCGTTAATAGTTTAAGACGAAACTCTTTTAAAAAATGGTGGATGGGGTTAATGATCAATCAAGATCAAAATCTACGCGAAAAAATGACCCTTTTCTGGCATAACCATCTCGCTACAGAGAGTACGGATATCAATGCCCAGTTTCTCTACAAGCATCATGCGTTGTTACGAAGTTTTGCTTTGGGAAATTTTAAAGCCTTGATGAAAGCTGTTACCATTGATTCGGCGATGTTGGTGTATTTGAATGGACAATTAAACCAAGCAGTTGCACCTGATGAAAATTATGGACGCGAATTACAAGAACTATTCTGTTGTGGTAAAGGTCCGGGTTCATTGTTCACGGAAGAAGATGTACAAGCTTCGGCACGTGTATTGACCGGTTGGAGAAACAATGTCAATACCATCTCTTCCTTTTTTGATAATAACAGACACGATAAAAAAGACAAACAGTTTTCTTCCTTTTACAATAACACTGTTATCGTAGGTAAAAACGGACCAACAGCCGGCGAAGAAGAGCTGGATGCTATGCTCGATATGATCTTTGCTACCAATGAAGTGGCGGAGTATATGTGTCGCAGATTTTATCGTTGGTTTGTTTATTATGATATCGATGAAACTGTTGAGAACAATATCATCAAACCCCTGGCAGTCATTTTTCGGAATGCCAATTATGAAGTAGCTCCGGTGATACGTACTTTATTGATGAGCGAACATTTTTATGATATCCTTTCCAGAGGCTGTCAGATAAAGAGCCCGGTGGATTTGGCTGTTGGATTATGCCGTGAATTCGAGATACCATTTGAACCTGCACCGGAGTATGCCATCAATTATGGTCATTGGAATTATTTGGTGAACCAATGTGCCAACTTGCAGCAGAATATCGCAGACCCACCCGATGTGAGTGGATGGAAAGCTTATTATCAGGAACCGCAATTTTATGAGATATGGATCAATAGTGATACCCTTCCTAAACGAAATCAGTTTACGGATACCATGGTCATGAATGGATTTACTTTTGGAGGTAAACGTATGATTATTGATGGCGCTGAATTGGCCAAAACCTTTCTCAATCCCGGAGACCCGAATCAGTTGATCAATGAATTCACCAAGCTGATGTATCGGCTGGATATTTCAGATGCTTCGAAAGCACAGATCAAAAAGGATATTTTATTGGGCGGACAATCAGAAGATTATTATTGGACCAATGCCTGGAATCAGTATATCAATAATCCGGGTGATATGGCCAATACCACTACTGTTCGCAATTATATCCGCGATCTCATCAAATATTTAATGAACCTCGCCGAGTACCAACTCGCATAAAATCCAATACTATGAGAAGAAGGGATTTCTTACGCAATACAGTACCCGCCGGGGTAATGCTGCCTTCGTTGATCAATGGTATGACCGTAAAGGCTTTTGGTGCTGAATCATTATTGATGCAAGGTTTATTTCCTGCTACTACTGATACCGATCATGTATTGGTGATCGTTCAACTCAATGGAGGAAATGATGGATTGAATACGGTGATACCAATTGAATATTTTCCCAACTATATCCGCGCCAGATCCAATATGTATATCCCTCAACAAAAAGTATTGGGATTATCGGGTAACGATAGAGTTGGGTTCCATCCTGCTATGACAGGCATGCAGGCTTTGTACAATGACGGAAAGATGAGTGTGATACATTCAGTGGGATATCCACAACCCAATTTTTCTCATTTCAGGGCTACCGATATCTGGATGAGTGCCAGTGATAGTAAAGAAGTGGTGAACAGTGGTTGGACAGGTCGCTATTTGAATTATGAGTATCCGAACTTTCCGAATGGATATCCAAATAGTAGTATGCCGGATCCTTTGGCTATACAAATTGGCTCCACCACATCTTTAGCTTTACAAGGACCTGCTGTTAGTATGGGGATGAGTATTTCCAATCCCAGTAATTTTTATAACCTGATTGCAGGTGTTCAAGATCCTGCACCGAATACACCTGCAGGAAAGGAATTGACTTATATCCGAAAAGTAGCACAACAAACCACCGCCTATGCTGAAGTGATCAAAACAGCTTCGGCGAAAGTGACACAACAGGCTGAATACCCAAATAATTCATTGGCAGCCCAATTAAAGATTGTAGCGAGACTGATTGCGGGTGGATTAAAGACAAGGATTTATATGGTGAGCTATGGAGGGTTTGATACGCACTCAGCACAAGTGAATTCATTAGATCATACCACAGGTACACATGCGAACCTTTTAAAAAATGTAAGCGATTCGATCAAAGCTTTTCAGGATGACCTGAAATTGCAGAAGGTAGACGATCGTGTATTGGGTATGACATTTTCTGAATTTGGCAGACGTATCAAAAGCAATGGAAGTACCGGAACCGATCACGGATCCGCTGCTCCCATGTTTGTATTTGGTAAAAATGTTGATTCGGGGGTGATCGGAGATACACCCAATATTCCCGTAACCGCTTCTTTCAATGATAACCTTCCATTTCAATACGATTTCAGAAGTGTGTATGCTACCATTTTAAATAAATGGCTTTGTGTGGATGCCGATGACCTGGAACAGATCATGCTGAAAAACTTTCAGGTATTGCCCATCGTCAATTCATTGGCATGTAATAAATCGGTGAACCTGTCAGGGGAGAATTTCATTACCAATTATCCAAATCCGTTTACTCAGTCTACCAATATCAGTTTTAAAACTGCGGGTGGACATACCCTTATCCAAATCATGGATACCATGGGAAGGGTATTGAAGAACCTGATCGACAGAGAATATGAGGCAGGTAATTACAATGTTGTTTTTGATGGTTCCGGATTACAGCCGGGGGTTTATTATATCCGATTCCAGAATATGGTGGTTCAGCAGGTGAGGGCGATGTTAAAAGTGAGATAATCGGTGAATTTTTTGCAACAATGATGTAAAAATGAAAAAATCCTATTATTTTTACAACGTTGTTTCAAAAATTAAGATATCGGCTATTATGTCTCCTTATTGTGATGGGGGGAAGCATTGCTCAGGTGCTGGGTCAGTGTACGCTTGTTTTCTCCGGAAAAGTCATCGATGCTGATACCCGATTGCCTTTAAGTGGGGCACTGGTACAAATACCTGCATTGAAGATCAGTAAGGCTACAGATGCAGATGGTAATTTCAAGATTGCCGGAATCTGTGCCGGTAATTATGATGTGAATATTTCGCACGTAAGTTGTACACCCATTACTGAGCATCTTCATTTCAAAGATGATATCAAACACAATTTTTTTCTTCCACATACCAGTAATGAACTGGCTGATGTAACGGTACGAGGAACCATCAGCACCAAAGGCGCAGCCATTTCTCAGGATATCAAAGGCAAGGAATTGGAAGCGCTACGCGGACTTTCATTAGGGGAGTCTTTGCAGAAAATTACAGGCGTCAGTGTTTTGCAAACGGGCTCCAATATCTATAAGCCGGTGATTCATGGTTTACATAGCAATCGGGTTTTGATTCTGAATAATGGCATTCGTCAGGAAGGACAACAATGGGGTAGTGAACATGCTCCTGAAATTGATCCTTACGTGGCCAATAGATTATCAGTTGTAAAAGGAGCCAGCACCATTCGTTATGGTGGAGATGCCATTGGAGGTGTTGTATTGGTAGAACCAAAATTATTGCGCTCTGTACCAGGGGTGAGTGGAGAATTGAATATAGCTGCATTTTCAAATAATCGTCAGGGCACTTTATCCGGTATTATAGAGGGTAATTCAAAAAGAAATAATGCCTTCTCCTGGCGCTTACAAGGAACTGTTAAGCGTGGTGGGAATGCAAAAACGCCGAATTATTGGTTAGCGAATTCAGGCAATGAAGAGTTCAATGGTTCTGCAGCGATGGGTTGGCGATCCGCAAAAAAAGGATTGGAATTTTTCTATAGTATTTTCAATACCAAACTGGCGATCTTCTCAGGATCTCATATTGGTAATGTTACAGATCTGATGCAAGCCATCAGTAGTAAAGAACCACCCGACTATATCCGTAATGTTGGATTTACGTACAGGATCAACAGACCTTATCAGCAAGTACAGCATCAATTGATGAAAGTAAAAGCTTTTCGCAATACGGGTGATGTCGGTAAGCTGAACATGATCTTATCACTACAACACAATTGGCGTAGAGAATATGATGTCAGACGCTTCCAAAGCAGTGCCAATGTACCACAACTGGATTTGAAGATGACCACATTGGGTACTGATCTGATCTGGGATCATTTTAATACCGGACATTTCAGAGGAACAGCAGGTATTACCGGAAGCTATCAGCGAAATAGCTACGAATACCGTTTGTTCATCCCAAATTATGAGGCACTCAATTTCGGTGCTTTTGTAGTAGAAAAATGGAATTATAAAAAATGGTTGATTGAAGGCGGACTTCGTTTTGATCATCGGAGCATGCTGAATACCAACTCGAATGGTGGTATTCAATATCCTGATCGTAGGTTTAACAATGTATCGGGTAATACCGGTATTTCTTATGAAGCAGCGGATGGACTTCAGTTCACCATCAATGCATCTACTGCATGGAGAGCACCGCAAGTGAATGAATTGTATAGCGATGGATTACACCATGGTTCTGCAAGAATAGAAAAAGGAGATGCCAACTTGCAACCTGAAAGGTCCAATAGTATTTTGTTCAATACTATATTGAATAAAGGCAGATGGCATATTGATGCGGGAGTATATATAAAAAGAATCGATGGATTTATTTATCTCTTTCCCATATTTCCTCCGGAGCTTACCATTAGGGGTGCATTTCCCACTTTTCGTTTCGGACAAGCACCTGTGGCTATGCATGGTTTTGATTTGAGTGCTGCCTATACCATCAGTTCACATTTTCAGGTGGATGCAAAATCCTCGATCGTACGTGCTAAAAACAGGAATACCAAAGAATGGATGATACAAATGCCGGCAGACCGTTATGAAGCCGGAATTCAATATAGTTTGGGTGATTTTAAAAAATGGAAAGAAACCTATATCAAACCAACCGTGCAATACGTGAGCAGACAAACACGTGTTCCTGCTACCGGTAATATTCCGGTTATGAAACCGGATGGAAGTACTGCCATGGAATCAGATTACCTAATGCCGCCATCGGCTTATACTTTACTCGGATTAGAAGCAGGAACGATCTTGCAAACCAAACATCAAAAAATTCAGTTTACACTAACCGTGAGTAATGCCTTGAATGTTGTGTATAGAGAATACATGAATGCCTTCCGTTATTTCTCCGATGAAATGGGTAGAAATATCGGATTAAAAATTAAGATTCCCATTGAACCAAAAACCAAATCATAATTTCTAAAAATCAAGTGTGTATGAAAAAGCAACTTTCTTATTGGATGGCAGCGTTAATGGTGGTAACATTTGTCGCAACCGGCTGTAAAAAAGATCCCAAAGGACCCGAGAACGAAGAGGAATTGATTACAACATTAAAGTTGACTTTTACTGAAGTAGGTGGAACAGCTACTTCAACCGTTACTTTTAAAGATGCTGATGGTCCGGGTGGTAATGCGCCAACACAAAATGAACAAATTGTATTAGCGCCTAACAAGCAGTACAACTGTACCGTTCAGGTATTGGATGAAAGTAAATCCCCTGCAGTAGATATTACTACAGAAGTAATTGCTGAAGCGAATGATCACCAGTTTTATTATGAGCCGACAGGAGTGAATATCACAGTGACAGGTTTAAATACAGACCCCAATGGTCGTCCCTTGGGCGTTACCAGCAGATGGAATTGTGGTGCTGTGAGCGGTCCCGGTACGGTGAAAGTAACATTGAAGCATAAGCCAGGTGCTAAAGGGTCAAGTGATCCTGTAACCCTTGGTGAAACAGACGTAGAAGTGACTTTTGCTGCACGTATCCAATAATTTTCTTAGGGTTTTGTTTTAGTTGAAGCATTGAGGCTGTGTCAGATTTTTGATACAGCCTCTTTTTTTTAGTCCATAGTCCATGGTCCATGGTCCATGGTCCATCGACTATAAGCATAAACCATAAGCCATCAAACCAATCTCGCGGCGGTTACTTTATTTTGAGACACCCCTTATCTTTTACTATGGACCATGGACTATCGACCATAAGCCATAAACCATAAGCCATCAAACCAATCACGAGGCGGTCACTTCATTTTTGACAACCCTAAATACCCGTTCTTTCTTAATTTTAAGTATGGAGATCAACTTAAACACACCTGCGTTACTGTTTCCGGCCATCAGCCTCATCATGCTGGCATATACCAATCGTTTCCTTTCTTTATCGAATCGTATTCGTAACCTGCATGATAAATACCAAAGCCATGAACAGAAACATATCATTCATGGTCAGATCAAAAACCTACGTTACCGATTGAAGCTGATCAAAAACATGCAGGCATTGGGTGTGGTTACTTTTTTGGGTTGTATCATCTGTATGTACCTCATCTATACCCAATTCATGATCGCAGCCAATATTGTGTTTGCCATCAGTTTGATCTGCTTTGCTGCTTCCTTGTTCCTCTCTCTCATTGAGATTCAACTCAGTACCAAAGCCCTTGAATTAGAACTCAGCGATATGGAAGGACTGGAAGATCCTTCGGTGATTGAGTACTTCAAAAAGAAATTCGGAAGAGACTAGGGAAATAAGAGATGAGAAACATGAAATAAGAAATCAGAAACGGAGAGAAATTTCACTTCCTAATTTCTTATTTCTTATTTCTCTGTTTAAACGGGTACAGATAAATTTTTTCTTTCACCGATCTGCTGTCTCCACATGGCATAGTACAACCCCTTTTCATGGATGAGCGAACTATGATTTCCTGTCTCCACTACTTGTCCTTTTTCTAAAACATAGATACGATCTGCATGCATGATGGTGCTTAAGCGGTGAGCAATCATAACTGTGATCTGTTCTTTCTCACTGGAGATATTGCGGATGGTATTGGTAATTTCTTCTTCGGTAATACTATCCAGTGCAGAAGTAGCTTCGTCAAAGATCAATAAACGCGGATGTCTGAGTAATGCTCTGGCAATAGATAAGCGTTGCTTTTCTCCACCACTCAATTTCAATCCACCTTCACCAATCATAGTGTCCAAACCTTTTTCCGCACGTGATAACAAATTGTTACAACTGGCTTTGGATAAGGCTTCCAGTAGTTCTGCCTCAGTAGCTTGTGGGTATACAAAGCTTAGATTTTCTCTAATAGTACCTGCGAATAATTGTGTATCCTGCGTTACAAATCCGATCTGATTTCTCAGTTCATCAAAATTCATATCGGCGCCATTCACTTTGTTATAATAAATATGTCCTTCTTGTGGACGATACAATCCTACCAACAATTTCACCAAAGTACTTTTCCCGGAACCGGACGGACCAACAAAAGCAATGGTTTCTCCTTTCTTTACATCAAATGAAATACCATCCAATGCACGATATTGAGCAGTCTGGTGTTTGAATACGACTTGGTCAAATGCCAGTTCTTCAATAGTGCCCACTTGTTGGGGATGATCGGGTCTGGGTTCTACTTTTTTGCCCATCAGGTTATGAAAATTTTGTAAGGAAGCTTCCGCCTCACGATAACTCATGATAATACTTCCAATCTCTTGTAATGGACCAAAAATGAAGAAGCTATAAAACTGTAATGAGATCAATTGACCCACCGTTAAAACATCGCGATACATCAACCACATCAAAGTGAAAGTGATGACCTGTCTGAGAAAATTCACCATGGTGCCCTGAATAAAACTCAGCGAGCGGATACTTTTCACTTTCTTCAATTCCAGCCCCAGAATTTTATAGGTATTAGTATTGAGTCGTTTTACTTCTTGATCCGTTAATCCTAAACTTTTTACCAATTCAATATTTCTTAAGCTCTCTGTGGTAGATCCGGCTAAAGAAGTGGTTTCTTTTACGATATTTTTCTGAATGACTTTGATCTTCTTGCTCAACAAGTTGGTTACAAAAGCAATCATCAAAGCGCCACCCAAATAAATAGGAACAATCGACCAGTGAAGTCTGGTTGCATAAATGGAAACAAAGACCACACTCACAATGATGCCGAATAATACATTGATAACATAGCCGATGAATTTCTCGGTATCAGAACGAACTTTTGTAAGGATCGATAAAGTTTCGCCACTACGTTGGTCTTCGAATTCTTGATAGGGTAGACGCATAGAATGTTTCAATCCATCGGTAAAGATTTTCGCACCAAATTTTTGGATGATCACATTCACGGTATAATCCTGAAAAGCTTTGGCGATTCGGCTCACCATAGCAGTTCCTACTAACAGCAGCAACATGAACATAATGCCATTGATGAACTGACTTTCTGTACGAAAACTGCCATCCGGGTTTATTTTAGGACTATTGGCAAACTGATCAATGAGTTTACCAAAGATCATAGGGTCAAAAAGTGAGAAGGTTTGATTGATCCCTGCCAGCACCAATGCCAGCACCACGAGCCATTTATAAGGTTTGAGATAATGCAGGAGAATTTTCATGTATAAGATTTGAGTGCAATTACCTTCAATTTCCGTACAAATATTGAAAAAGTGACAAAGTTGCGGTCGGAAGTCCATGGTCCATGGTTGATAGTCCATGGTAGGAATAATAAAGCAAAAGAATTTTTCTTGCCATGGACCATGGACCATCGACTAATCCACACTTGTGAATAATAAGAAATTCTTAACCTGTTCAAGGAAAGCAGATTAATCGGTAACTTACAAAAACCTTCCACTTATGCGTTGGAGAAAATTCAATGGTGAACCCATTCACCTTCCCATCAAAGAAGCAGTAGCAGAAGCTATTAAAAGAGAGTCTGCGAATGGTACTAAGCTCAAAGTATGTATCGGAACCGACAGCCAGGTAAAAGGCGATGATACCGAATTTGCTACCGTCATCGTTTTTTTGCGCGAACACAATGGTGGGTTCATGTACATTCATAATGAGAAGACCAAGCAGAAATACCACATCAAAGAGCGAATGTTGGTTGAAGTAGCTAAAAGTATTGAGATTGCGTATGAACTCTGTGATCTCTTTATCGAGCACCAGGTAGATATGGAAGTGCATGCCGATATCAACACCAATCCGCAATTCAAAAGCAATGATGCATTACGCGAAGCCATGGGCTATATCCTGGGTATGGGATTTGCCTTCAAAGCCAAGCCGGAAGCTTTTGCGAGTAGTTGCTGTGCAGATAAGGTGGTGAACTGATCACCATATTTCTTTATTCCTGATTAGCAGTTTTCACTGTTAAAGAGGAATTGTCACCTTAATATAACCTACTCTTTTATTATTGTGCTATTATGGGCCGCAGATTTTCATGATTGTTATGATGGGCGCTGATAAAAGAACTATTATCATAACCCATCATAAAAATCTGCGTTCCATCACTAATTTCTTATTTGTATACCTTGGAGACTTAGATGAAAGTTAAATCCTAAGACGTTTGAAACGCTTGATTACATTGTTGAATAAATTCCAACATCTCCTCTCTCCCCAATTTCTTCTCCGCACTCGTCACAAAATGCCTCGGCAGAAATTGCCAGCTCTCTTTAAGGGTATCAAAAAAGGCTTTGATATTTCTTTCTACAACTGCCGGTTTCTCTTTATCTGTTTTGGTGAAGACCAATGAAAATACAACCCCCCATTTGTCTAACTGACTGATGAATTCCAGATCATTTTTTTGAGGACCATGACGGCTGTCGATCAATACAAACACTTGTGTAAGGTTGCTCCGCTTTCTGAAATAACCTTCAATCATCTGCTCCCATCTTCTTCTATCACTTTGTGATCTTTTGGCGTATCCATAGCCCGGGAGATCTACCAAATACCACTGCTCACGAGGTCCCTTTTCGGCAGAGCTACTTTCAATGACAAAATGATTGATAAGTTGGGTCTTTCCGGGTGTTGCGGACGTCTTAGCCAGACTTCTTTGTCCGGTGATCATGTTGATCAGAGATGACTTGCCTACATTACTTCTTCCAATAAATGCATATTCCGGTTTATCCGGTTTTGGACATTTATCGAAGGTTGGACTGGATATCAGGTAAGAAGCTTTATGGATCTGCATGCTGCAAAGTAACTAAAAAGCCGGCTGTTCAGAGACAGCCGGCTTGATCCTTCTGTATTTGTACTATTAAAATGAAAGACGCATGCTTGCAACAATATTGGTTCCAGCTGCTACTACTCCCGATGAATAAGGTCTATAGCGTTGGTTTGTGATGTTTTCCCATCCCAATTGCACACTCATTTTTTCTGATAAGCGATATTGAGTTTTAAGATTCAATGTATACCATGCAGGTGCATAAGGTCTGCCAAATGAATCAGCCGCATAAATAGCAGTTTTTGCTTTTTCACTGGGTGCCAGATCAGCATTGGATATTTCGCTATTGTGATCTAGCATTAGTTGAATCATCCATCCTTTTTTCTCCCATGTCAATTGCGTAGAGCCAAAGAAAGGTGGCGCATGTCTAAGTGGAACCTGTTCATTTTTCGTATCATCTGTTTCTCTTCCTTTGATCCAGTTAAGTTTGGTTTGCCAGCTCAGATTGCGGGCTATCATCCATTGCCATCCGGCTTGAACTCCCCAAACCCTTGCTGTAGCCACATTCTGAATGGCTTCAACCTGACTCAAAGTGCCATCAAAAACAATAGAATCCTGTCCGTTGAACTGATAAGGTCTGCGTGTGAGCGCATTGTTCAGCCAGGTATAAAAGAGGTTGACATAAAAACTTCCCTTTTGTTCCTTGTTATATTGAATACCCCATTCAGCATTCCATGCATATTCCGGTTGTAAGTTGATGTTGGGAACTACTACAATACCGGGCGCACTTTCAAATACTTTACCGATATCATCTACGTTCGGCATTCTGAAACCCGACGCGATAACACCATTCATTTGCCATTCTTCTGTAAGACGATATACTAAACCGACACTGGCAGTTAGATTACCGGCATTTTGGGTTGTTTGCGTAAATGGGAAACGGAAAAAGGAAGTGTCAAATGTTGCACGAACTGTATTATGGTTGTACCTGAATCCGGATGAAAAAGTCATTTTTTCATTCAGCCTGTTTTTATAACTCAGGTAAGCAGCCAATGAACTCCATGTTGCTCCGTCTGGATACCTCGATGCAACATTTGTAACAGAGCCATTGGCGATATTTTTACTGATGCCATAAGAACCTACTTTATTAAAAACAAACTCAGCGCCATAAAATAACTCTTGTTGGGCAGTGAGCTGCTTTTGTAAATCAAGGTTGATAGCACTTGCCCATACACGTTCTGTTTGTGTTCTCTCATTGTTATTGTTTCTCCTTCTGTCGATGCGGCTTTCTTCATAATCCTGAAACGATAATGTCAAACGTGCCTGGTCATACCAACCCTTTGTTTGCTTGTGCTGCACTTGTAAATGATGCATTAACCATTGCTGTGGACCATAATCCCATCTGGCAAATCGTAAAGCACCGCCGGTGTATTCAATCAATCTATCATAACGAGGGATGTCTGAAGTAGTGGAATAATGAAAGCTATATTCCATATCCCATTGGTCTGAAGGTTTGAAACGAAGCTTTGATAGGAGGTTTTGTTGACGATATCCGGTAAATTTTTGTACCCGCGAATTAGGATTGGCGATGATCACATCTGCATTACCCACTCGTTGTACATATTCTTTCCGCAGATAACTATCGGGCCCACCATTTTTACCCATTTTCAGATCTCCAAAATCACTATAAGTGAAACTATTGAGAAATGACCATCGCTTGCCTGCAATATTTATGTCAGCATGAATCGTCTTCTCTTGATTAGCTGTTGCATACCTGCTACTTACGTTGCCTTTAACAAGTGTTGTATTACCTGTACTGAATTTAGGTTTTAGTGTATGAAAATCCATCACACCACCGATAGCATCGCTGCCATACAAAATAGATCCGGGGCCAAAAACTACTTCTGCATCTTCCAATGCTAATGGATCAAGCGATATAACATTCTGAAGATTACCACTTCTGTAGATGGCATTGTTCATACGAACGCCGTCTACCACAATAAGCACCCTGTTAGTAGCAAAACCACGTATCATCGGACTTCCGCCACCTTGCTGACTTTTCTGGATGAATACTTCACCGGTAGTGCCCAGCAAATCGGCCATCGTTTGCGGATTGCGTAGTCTCGTTTCTTTCAAATTGATTTTTGTGATCTTATTGGGAATTTCATTGAGCTTTTGTTCCCATTTATTATAAGAAACAACAACTGCATCCAGTTCTTTGCCGGTTAATACACTATCTCTTTTTTGTTGAGCATGAGCAGTATGTGTTAATAGCGTGCATACAAATAATGCATAGCATACCACTGCTATGAATGAACGCATAGGTTTATTTTTTGATTAAAAGAATCAGGTTGAAAAATCAGGAAATACTGATTCTTCGCGGCGGAGGTTTGAGAATCCCGGGCTTAAATTGAGAATGAAAATGCTGAACTCGGTTGTTTGGAACGATGGATAATATGGGATCATTCGATGGTGAGATCGTTTCTAACTGATCTCCTGAACTTATAAAACCAAAAGCGTACATCAATAATGCGGATGTTTTTTGAGTCTTCTGTGTAGCCTTATCCATTAAAGCATGCAGCTTTTGCTCCTGATGATCGTATAACCCTGTAACGGTGTAAGTTCCATCTGCTTCTTTGCGGATAGAACTTACATCGAATAAGGTGCCATTCACAATGATCTCTTTATCTTTTTTATACCAGTATAATTGCCGGACATGAACTGTTGACAGCTCTTTTGATTTGAATGCTTTTTTAACACTGATGCGTATCTGTTTTTGTTGATAGTGAAACAAAACAAATCCTGTCAGTGGAAATAACACCAACAATAAAAAGAAGATCGCTATACATTTACGGAGTAAGTACAACTCAATTCTTTTTTCTGATCAGACTGTCCAATGGATATTTTGCCTTCATAGTGTCCATAACAGATTGTGCCCAATGGGTCAATACAACACGTTCATCATCGGTTAATTTAGCATCGCGATGTACCCATGTATAAGAATTCAGAGGCATTTCTTTTTCTTTTACCTGCTCAATCACTTCTTCCATCTTATGGTATTGTCTTCTCAAGTTGTAAGAAGTATAGGCATCAAAATTCAAATGTGATTTCCCTTCTTTAATATGATCATCCAGCCACCAGGCCACAGGTTGTACTTTTGAATACCATGGATAAACAGTGTTATTGGTATGACAATCATTACAGGCTTTTACAAGAATGGCATCTACATTTTCAGGAACAGCATACAGGTTTTTGATATTGCCCGATGTATCGGTAGAGGCATTGGCTTCAGGGCGAATAAACTGTATGACTACAAGGGCGATCAACAGCACCCATAGAATTTTTTTGATAATTTTCATGATTGGTTTGGGTTGTTTTATGCATTTAAATTAAGACATTTCCCGTCATTTCAGCGGGAATCGAAAGATTCATCATTGTTAAAATAGTAGGAGCAATATCTCCCAATTTGCCCGGTTTTATAACTCCTTTCCATTCCTTGTCAATGATAAAGAAAGGAACAGGGTTTAAGGTATGAGCTGTATTGGGACTACCATCCTCATTGATCATAAAATCAGCATTGCCATGATCTGCAGTCAGGAAAATAGTATAGCCTGATGCAAGTCCGGCAGTTACTACTCGCTTTACACAGGTATCTACTGTTTCAGCAGCCTTTATAGCAGCACTGAAAACGCCGGTATGTCCAACCATATCTGTATTGGCATAGTTCAAACAAACAAAATCAACTACTCCTGCTTCAATTTCAGGAATCAATTGATCTGTAATCTCCACAGCACTCATCTCGGGCTGTAAATCATACGTAGCTACTTTAGGAGAGGGCACCATGATTCTTTTTTCACCTTCAAATGGCACTTCCCTGCCACCACTAAAAAAGAAAGTGACATGCGGATATTTTTCTGTTTCAGCAATACGTATTTGTTTCTTGCCATGGGCTTCCAATACTTCACCAAGGGTATTGGTAAGGTTATCATTTTCAAAAATCACATTCACTTTTTTGAACTTCTGATCATACTGGGTCATGGTGGTATAATGAAGTTGTAAAGGCTGCATCCCATGTTCCGGGAAAGCCTGTTGTGTAAGTACTTCTGTGATCTCACGGCAACGATCGGTGCGGAAGTTGAAACAAATCACGGCATCACCTTCTTTAATGGATGCGATGGGTTGCTGATGTTCATTGGTAATAATGGTAGGCAAAATGAATTCATCAGTAGTGCCATTTTTATAAGCGTTTTCAATGGCACTCACAGCACTTGTGGCAGTGGGGCCTACTGCATTTACCAAACAATCATAGGCCAGTTTTACCCTTTCCCATCTTTTATCTCTGTCCATTGCATAATATCTGCCGCTAACAGTAGCAATGGTACCTACTGAATATTGGAGATGTGCTTCCAATTCTTTCACAAAGCTTAGTCCGCTTTTGGGATCGGTATCTCTGCCATCGGTAAAGACATGAATAAAAACTTGTGATAACTGGTTCTTTTGACAGAGATCGCAAATGGCTTTTAGATGATCAATATGTGAATGAACACCACCATCACTTACCAGACCGATCAGATGCAGTGCTTTTTGATGAGTCTTGGCATACGATAATGTTGCTAAGAAATTACCATTGTTGGCCAATTCCCCTGTCTTAACAGCTACATTGATACGTTGTAATTCTTGATATACAATTCTTCCTGCCCCTAAATTCAAATGTCCCACTTCGCTGTTGCCCATTTGTCCTTCCGGTAACCCTACTTCTTCACCACAGGTAATCAATGTTGTATTCGGATATTGCTGATATAATGAAGAGACAAAAGGTACATTTGCTTGTTGGATGGCATCAGAACTTGCGATTTTACCTAAACCCCACCCATCCATGATGACGAGAATGACTTTTTTATTCATATTATAAAATGATATGGTTTATTAATTGCTGATTAGGCATTAACTTTAGCAGCATTCAAAGTTGGCATGTTTTTGGCAAATTATAATAGTGAATACAAAATAAACTGTATGAAAACATTTTTATTGACTGTGGGATGGGCGTTTTTAGCCATGTCTTTTGTAGTTCAGGAGAATAGTCTGGATCAGATCTTTAATGCTTTTAAAAAGGCTGATACAGAAGAAATTGCTCAATCTTTTGATACTTATGTAGATCTGAAATTTCTGGATAAAGATGAAATCAAAAATATCAGTAAGAATCAGGCTTCCATTGCACTAAAGACTTTTTTCACGGAGAATGCAATTACAGGCTTTGAAAAGGTATCCAATCGAGATCTGGGGAGTACTACTTATCTGGTCGGTAAACTCATTTCATCTGATAAGAATAATAAGGGATATAATATCACTGTACTGATCAAATCACAAGCCGGAAAGTTCAGGATTATTTCACTACGAATCAGTTAATCTTATAACGTGCTGCCCTATTTATATATTTCTATATTCGAAAGTTGTAGTAAAAAGACTATGGCGCGAGTGATGTTCAATAAATAATTTTTAATCAGTCCTTGTGGACGGGCCTCATTGGGGTCGGTGTCAAGCGTAGCGAAGACAGATCAGATCATGCGCAGCAGATCTGATCAGAGGCCAATGCAGCCCGGTAACAAGGACGGGGCCATTCGGCCCGGGAGCAATATTTAGTTTCGACATTTTGAGTGACTGATTTTAAATAATATGAATGTGTTAATCTCGTATTGAGATTTGCCGCCTGTTGTTTTTAAGAGAACAACAGGCGGATTATTTTTATAGGGTCCATGAATATATTTTAGTTTTGTTGTATGAGCCATTTTGATGAACACTTAAAGATATTGGTAACTGCAGCGCTAAAAGAAGATATTGGTGAAGGAGATCATTCTACCTTAAGTTGTATTCCAAAGGAGCAGAAAGGGAAAGCAGTTTTAAAGATCAAGCAAAATGGCATTTTAGCAGGAGTAGAGATTGCCAAAAAGATATTCAGCATGCAGGATCCTGATGCTGTATTCACAATACATAAGTCTGATGGTGACGCCATGCAAGAAGGAGAAACGGCTTTTGAAGTAACAGCGTCTATTCATACCATTCTTTCCTGTGAAAGACTGGTGTTGAATTGTATGCAGCGAATGAGTGGCATTGCAACACTTACTCGTCAATACACGGAACGATTAAAAGGATATACCACGCGTCTATTAGATACACGTAAAACAACACCCAATTTTCGCTTGTTGGAAAAAGAGGCAGTAAGAATAGGAGGTGGGGTTAATCATCGATTTGGATTATATGATATGATCATGCTAAAAGATAATCACATAGATTATGCGGGTGGTATTATACAAGCTATCGATAAAGCACATGATTATGTAACACAGTATCATCCTCACTTAAAAATTGAAGTAGAAACAAGAACATTATCGGATGTTGAGTTGGTTTGTGCCAAAGCCACAGGTAAAGTATTTAGAATTATGCTGGATAATTTCACGCCTTCCCAAGTAAAAGAAGCAGTCACATTGATCAATGGTCGTTTTGAAACGGAAGCAAGTGGTGGTATTACCTTACAAAATATACAAGCCTATGCAACTGCAAATGTTGATTATGTAAGTGTAGGTGGACTTATTCATCAGGCGCAGAGCTTGGATCTGAGCTTGAAAGCGGTTATTGTAGGGTAAGGTTATTGGAAAATAAGCTGTTTTAGCGTATCTTGGTCTTCATCTAATGATGTTTTGTTGAATACGCCTTCTTTGCCCATGATGATAAGATCAATCCTGCTATTATTCCTATTATGGGTCTCTGGAATTACCAATGCACAAACTACCAAGGCCGATTCTTTAATTCGTATATCCAAAACAATTGGCCAGGATAGTAATTATGTAAGTGTACTGAATCAGATTGCAGAAGAACTCTCAGATAAAGATGCGGATCAATCTCTCGATTTTGCCATCAAAGCCCAACTACAGGCGATAAAGATCAAGGATGTACCCGGATTGGGAAAAGCACTCAATAATATCGGCTGGGCTTACTACCGTAAGGGTGATTACTCAAAAGGGTTCGACTATGCATTGAGGGCACTCCGAATCAATGACTCTTTGCAATTGTTGTCTCAACTGGCTATTTCCTATCGAAATGTGGGAGCTATTTATAACTCACAAGCCAAGTATCGGGAGTCGATGGATTATTTTCATAAGGAAATGAGTATTCATGCGAAGCTCAATAATCTTCTGGGGGTAGGTAGGAGTTTGAATAATATTGCTTTCTCTGCACATCGTGGAAAGTTTAAGGATTCAGCAATCATTTTCGGACATACAGCATTAGAACATAACTCAAAGTTGGGGGATCAATACCTGATTGCCTTTAGTTTGCGCACTTTGGGAGATGTTTATTTTGAAGAAGGTTCCATTGATCGCTCTATTGATTATTTTTTGGCTTCGCTAACAGCAGCCCGAGCTGCTAAGAGTAATTTCATTATTGAAACATCGCTGTATCGCTTGGGAAAAGCATACCAGCAAAAAAAACAATGGAAGGAATCGATCAACTATTTACAAGAAGCAGTTGCTGTATCGAAAATATTAGGTGCCAAAAGTGAACAAGCAACGATTCAGAAATTATTGGCCTTCTCATATGCTCAAATAGGTGATTACAAAAAAGCCTACGAATCACAAGCTATACATGTCGCATTAAACGATACTCTTTTTGAAGAAAGAAGTAGAGCCAGATTTGCACAAATGCAGGTTGCTTTTGAGACAGAGAAGAAACAGGCTGAGATCAATCTTTTAAAAAAAGAAGATGAGGCCCAGAAAGAAAAGATCAAGGATCAACGTTTATATACTTTCTTATTATTAGTAGTAGTGGCGCTTGTGATGGCACTTTGGCTGGTGTCTTGGAGAAGAAATCAATTTAAACAGCTTGCCAATAAACAATTGAGGTTACAGAAAGCTGCTTTGGAGCAAGCATCTTTTCAAAAAGACAAGATATTTTCTATTCTTTCTCATGATCTTCGAATGCCTATTTCATCATTGAGTGGCGTATTGCAGTTGGTTGACAAACAAAGTTTATCAGAAGAGGCATTTACAAAGATCAAGCATGCGTTGGGGAAGCAAATTACATCGCTGAATACTACATTGGACAATCTGTTATTATGGTCTCGTAATCAGATGGAAGGTGTAACAGATGTTCAGGCGAGTGAATGTTCCTTATATGAAATTGTAGAAAACAATTGTCACTTGCTCACCAGTGCAGCTAACCAAAAGAAAATTCTTATTCATAATGATGTATCTATTACTGCAAAAGCCTATGCAGATGTGCATCATGTTGATATCATTCTCAGAAATCTATTGTTGAATGCACTTAAATTCACAGAAGAGGGTGGTATTATTACTGTTCAATACCGCGAAGATGAGCATATGGCGATATTAGATATTATAGACAATGGCATTGGTATGACAAAAGAACAGATTGGGAAATTATTCAAGGTAAATACGCATTTTACAACTACGGGTACAAAGAATGAAAAGGGAGCGGGGCTTGGCTTACTATTGTGTAAAGAGTTTGTGGAGGCCAATCATGGAACAGTATCTGTGAAAAGTGAACCCGGAAATGGATCTCAGTTTTCCGTTACTTTGCCAAAATCTAAGTATGTCTAAGAAATTCAAATCAGACAGCAACGGTTTTATCTTCAGTACAGATCCGAATTTTCAATTTCAGCCGGAACAGGAAGAGGAACCGGAAACGCTGACTTCTAATCAGCAAATGCTGCGTATTTTATTGGATAAAAAGCAACGAGCCGGTAAATCGGTGACCTTGATAACAGGTTTTATCGGAAAAACAGATGACCTCGAAAAACTAGGAAAACAACTTAAAAATTTTTGTGGAACAGGAGGTTCTGTAAAAGACGGAGAAGTAATCATTCAAGGAGATCAACGAGAGAAAGTATTACAATGGTTGTTGAAGAATGGATATGCTAAGAGTAAAAAAATTGGGTGAATAATAATGAATTACTGCTGTTGGGATAGCCGTGAGCTATGAGCCACGAGCATAGAATGGTAGTCATTGTAGGCTTTCTGCCTTTAATATATGATAGGGCTTGCGAATTAATCTTATATCGATAAAAGCATTTTTTAAAATGTCTAAACAGACTATTTGGTCTTTAAAATTCAACCGATAAAGGCTCACAGCTCATGGCTCAAAGCTCGTAGCAGATTTTTACCGACGACATTCAATATTGGTTATTTATTCCGCTTCAAACCCCACTTTTCTATGTGTTCCATCGCAATAAGGTTTATTGGATGATTGTCCACAACGGCATAATGCCGTGGTTCCTTGTTTGATTTCTTTTCTGCCATCACTGTGTGTGATCTCACAATCGGTAGTGATCAATATAGGACCATTGGGTTTAATTTGAATATTCATGATGCTCGCTACTTCCGACTGAATCTCTTTTTCTGCTGTATTTTCTCCTGCTGCATTCATAAAATAACTCAAGGCGCCACTCGGACATTTTCTTACCTGTTCAATGATGGCATCGGTTGTAGCACCTTCTATATTGACCCATGGCTTTTTCGCCGGATCAAATACTTCTCTTAATTGAGTCCAGCAAATTCTGCTATGAATACAAGTGTCCGGTTTCCAAACAACGGTTACCTCATTATTGGTGTATTTGAAAGTGGATTTAGGCATGGAGTATATTTGGATTAAAAGGTACGAAGAAGAAAATGGAATTCAAAAATCAAAATTCAAAAATCAAAATCAGAATGATTCAATCCAATTTTTGACTTTTGACTTTTTAATTTTGATTTTAATAGTCTATCTCTAGTTTCAATCTGTCTCTCAACTCTTTCACCAAAGGATACTGCTCGGCAATGCGTTCAAATCTTTGTTTACTGTTGAGTTTTAGGTGAATGGGTACATCTTCTCGCTCGGTAGCTTCTACGAGGATATTAAAAGTAATGGCTCGGTTATTGAATGCATTATGCAAATATTCAATCAGCATCATTCTTTCCTGTTCTACAAATTTCTGTGCGGTAAGCGCAGGGACTGTGACAGAGAAATGAATATCATCCTCAATCTGCAGCTGCGCAATTTTAAATGTACCTACTGATGAGTGTTTTTGTTGTTGTTCTAATTTTTGTGTGTATTCATTCCAGCAACGCGTCAGTTTTTCTAAGTTGAGTACTTCCGCTTCTTTTACTTCTTCAATCGCATATTGATCACCTACTTTTTCTCGCAAAGCATCCAATAAACTTTTTTTAGGACCACCGGTAGTAGGTGTAGCAGGTTTTATAGCTGCGGGTTTGGTAGGCGGGGTTGCTTGAACCGTTGGATTTGATGTAACAGACCGAACCGAAGTTTTCTTCTCTTCCTGTATCAATAACTTTGGTGAAGTCTGATCTGGAACTGTTTTTACCTGTAGTGAAGAAATAGTCTTGGTTCGGAAGGCTACCGGACCATCAAGTCGTTTTTTTTTAATGATTTGTCCGTTTTCAGTAGACAATTCAATGGCTTGTTGCAAGAAATTCAGTTTAATGATGGCGAGCTCAACATGTAATCGTTTATTACGTGCCATTTTAAATTGAATCTCAGCTTCGTTTAGAATATTGAGTGCACTTACTAAATAAGAGAGACTAGTGTTAGCAGCGGTTTGTATATATTTTTCCTGTAAGCCTTCTACTACATCGAGTAAAGCTGCAGACTTAGGGTCTTTGCAAACCAGTAGATTGCGAATAAATTCTGCAAAACCATTCAATACCAGATCGCCTTCAAATCCTTTTCTATTGATCTCATCATACAACATCATGGCAGCGGCCATGTCTTGTTTTTGTAAAGAGTCGAGTAATCGGAAATAATAATCTTCATCCAGAATATTCAAATGCTCTAAGGTATTCTGGTAGGTAAGGGTTCCATTGGTAAAACTTACAATCTTATCCAATATACTCAATGAATCACGCATACAACCTTCGCTTTTTTGAGCGATGACTTGTAATGCAGCTTTTTCTGCCTGAATAGATTCTTTCTCTACAATTTCTTGTAAATGTTCAACCGTATCATTATTCGTGATTCTTTTGAAATCAAAAATCTGACAGCGACTCAATATGGTGGGAAGTATCTTATGTTTTTCAGTTGTAGCTAAAATAAAAATAGCGTAGGAGGGGGGCTCTTCCAGTGTTTTCAAAAAAGCATTAAAGGCACTGGTACTGAGCATGTGTACCTCATCCACGATGTATACTTTGTATTTGCCGGCCTGTGGTGCAAAACGAACCTGTTCTACCAGGGTTCGAATATCTTCTACTGAATTATTACTTGCTGCATCGAGCTCATGGATGTTCAAAGAAGTTCCGGCATCAAATGAAACGCAACTATTGCAAGTATTGCATGCTTCACCTTCTGGTGTTGGGTTGGTACAGTTGATGGTTTTAGCGAGAATTCGGGCACAAGTGGTTTTACCCACACCTCTCGGACCACAAAACAAAAATGCATGTGCCAGTTGATTATTCTTAATCGCATTTTTTAGTGTGGTAGTGATATGCGACTGCCCCACCACCGTATTAAAATTCTGTGGTCTATACTTACGCGCCGAAACAATGAATTTATTGTCCATATCAGTGGTGCAATATAAGTATAAGCTCGTAGCCATTGCTGTCCGGTGAAAGTAAATTTTAAAAAAGAAAGGAGGCTTTATTC
>JACBFI010000001.1 GCA_013391385.1 Sediminibacterium sp. Gen4
TAAAATGCATCGCATCCAACCAAATAACAGGATATATGCTCTCTAAAGGACGATTCTGCCATTCTTTAATCTGAGGGATGATCCGGTCGGTAATCGCACTGATCGTTCCATCTGATACTTCTAATCCATACATCTCTGATAGATGCTGTTGGATATCACTGTAACTCATTCCTCGACCATACAAAGACAAAATCTGCGCATCAATATCACTCGTAATCTTGTGTTGGCGCTTCTCTACAATCTGAGGCTCAAAGGTCGAATTACGATCACGGGGAGAAAAAATCTCAAAGCCTCCCAATGGACTTTGTAGATTTTTTGTACTGCGCCCATTACGACGATTCTTTGCAGGCTTACGGGTCTGATCTAAATGGGCATCCAGTTCGCCTTCCAGCGATGCTTCTATCAAACGCTTTAATAACGGGGTAAATATCCCATCTTTTCCTACCATGGGCTTACCCGCTTTTAAATCTTCTGCCGCTTGCTTCGCAAACGCTTCAAAGTCAAAAGGTACTTTTTCTTCTTTCATGTGTCTAAATTTACAATTTGACACACTTAAGTGAACATACTCCCGCAGATGAACTTCTTTTAATTTGAAGACCCTGTGGAGAAGGAAAGTTCATGCTCATTAATCATCATGCCAATTTGTTCTTGTTTTTTCTGTACACATAAACCCTTCTAAGCTATTAGCAAAAAGTTGTACTTGCTCTTTAGATCCACAGATATATGTCTCAACAAAATCAAAGGCGTTTCCAAAAAAAAGCGTTTCGTCGAGTGTTTGTAAGCATCTTAGCCTGTTGTGTTGATTAATGATTGTTTCGATGCCTAAGTCAACAACAACCGGTGGATCATGCTCTGGCAATTCAGGTATACATCTGACTTTATGATGTCCAAGTTTTGATAGTATGGGTAAAAGACTTTCTAATTGATGTGGACTAAAAATATCTTGATAGGGTAAAATAATTTTCTCTTTCTCACAAATATCGCGCAGCAAACCAGAACCAAAGATGGCAGCTCTTAATTGACCAAGTGTTTGTAGTCCTGTTAGTTTTAACATGTCGTTCCATGTTAAGGGAATGCTGTGTTCAGCAAGCAGTTGATAATTAAAATACACACTAGGGTCGTCAATAGAATCTAGTATAGCTGAGCCTTCTTTTACTTTTAAAAATGGTTTTAAATAGCAAAAAATTGATTCATAAATATCTCCCCAATATTCAAATACACGAACCTTGTAATAAGGAGCGGTTATTTTTCGATATTCTAAAGGTAGTGTCATCTTTAAAAGTTACCTACGACTGAAACTAAATAATAAACGAATGATGCAAAACTTTATTTTCCCAGCAGAGTCTCCGAGGCACGAGGTCCACAGGACTCCTTTGGAGGACTCTGCGAGCTCTCAATATGGGTTCATCTTCGTAAGTACGGACTAGCTTCATCATCTAAAAACAACTGCTGATCAAAAATCACTCTTTTAAAAGACCAGTCATTTCCTGATTTTTGAAACAAAAGAACTTTTGCTTCCGGCCAATAATTCAGGTGACGTACATAAATGATCAAACAGTTTTTTCCATTATTAAAAAAGTATGGGACAGTGATCTCAACAGCCTGTTTTATAAAATCATTAGCGGTTTTGAATGCCTGATTCACTTGAAGTTTTACTGTAGATGGCGTTTCTTTCGTTTGTAAGGGCATTGAATAAACAGACGATCCTCCTTGTGAATCTCTTACAGCCTTTGTATATTTCTTTTCAAGCTCTATTATGATGGAATCGGCAGCATAAAATGAATCAATTCCAAAAAGTTGATTAGGAGAAAATAAATCCTGGTAAGATTGGTTAACATTTGAAGACCTGATATGCTCTAAGAACTGTTTTGTTATACTTCTTATTTCTTTGCTTGTATCACGCTTCATAACAACTTCGATCCTATTGGTCAAAATACTGTATCGTTGAGCAAAAAAAGCATGATTGCTTTTATCGTTGATTTTATGTAGACCTTTTGAAGGGAGATAATGATTCAAAAAATAAAATAAGAAATCCTTGATATCTGATTGAGAAAGACAACAGATAGAATTCATTGAGAATAAAATAAGTAAATAGATTTTTCGCATAATCATTCCTTATTGTGTCTCATTGCTTTTCTTTCATGAGGTGTATACTGGCACATTCGATTCTGCTAAGAAACAAATGAATTGGGAAAAGCAAAAACAAATCCTCGCACCCTAGCTGTGCAAAACGCAGAGTCCCTCGTACCTCGGAGACATCTGCGATGAACTTATCTTATTTGAAGACTCTGCAGAGAAGGAAAGGAAAGAAATTGGAGTTAGACCCGAGGGTGAAGATTACGGTTGTGAGGGGGAAAGGGTATAGGTTGGAGGTGGGTGAGGATTATTGAATGAGGAACCTATTTCTACGTAGAATATCCTAGGAAAAGTTAGAAATTAAGTTATCATCTTCATCTCGCATTGGCACAAATGCATATGTACAATTACATCCTTGGGGATTTGTGCAATCTCTAGATCCCAGATATTGATTTTTTAAAACTTCTTCGAAAGAAAATATGTGTTGATTAAGATTATCACAATAAGAGCAACAATGACCAGAAATTATCTCAACCTTTAACTGAAAATTAGTTTCAGAAATAGTTTTTCGTACCAAGGCTGCTAATGCTAGTTGTAGTATTTCATTAGCTCTTACTTTTTCAACTTGTCTTCTGAACCTAAGCATCTCCATATAAATCATATTTTGATACTTATATAATTCTTGCTCTGTTTTAGACTGCCTGGCTGTCTCGTATAATAAGCTTTGAAAAATAAACCATAAATAGTCTTTGATTAATGCAGGGCGGTTTTTAGACCACGTTTCATAATATCCCCGTAAATTTTCCTCAGTCATTCCGAATTCACTAAAAAATGGCATGTATTCAGTTATTAACCAATCTAAGTCGAGTATTTTTTTTGCCATAATAGTTTATCCGGATGAATTGATTAGAATCGAAAATAAAATATCAATTACATCTTTTAGAATCGTCCCCCCAATGCTTTATAAAGTTCTAAAGTCTGTTTAATCCCATTTAATTGTGATGGACTAATCGTCCTTGTGTCATAATATTGCCTTCCTATCAGCTTCATTTTTGCTGACTTAGCATTTGCTAACGCATTTATCAGTTCTTTATCCGATTCAGAAACTGATTCATCAAACCATTCCCATATATATCCACCATCACCCGAATCTGTTTCTGTATTTAAAGGAACATATTCATACGCCTTCCCATCAATTGAGAACTGAATACGACTAAAGAATAACCAGTCATCGTTATAATATTGAAGCCTAAATCTCAAATTACTTGGCATCCCATTTTCGGTTTGAAAATAACAATAGATACCATTGGCATTTGTATAAATTGGTGCAGACTTTGGTTTGTACCATTTTTTGTTCTCGTTAGAAAATTCATCCTTTTTTATACGGAATAATTTTTCTAACTGCTTAACCTTAGCAGAATCTATATTGACGCTTTTTGAAAAAGATTCTTGCTTCTCTTTTTTGTTCTTGTCAATCGACTCTTGAATTGAATTTCTAAGTGAAAATATTCTTTCTTGTATTTCTTTTTCTCGTACGTCCTTATTTGCAAAACTCATGTTAGAGATCTCGTTACCCTTATCATCATACAATTTAAAATCTTTTGGCGTCGAATATACCTTACCAATTGAAGTTTGCATATCCCTATTGACCTTTATTGAAATACAAAATTTTTGAAAAGCAGCCAAATATGCTGAACTATCGCTTTGTTCATTTATAATTTGAGCATCTTTTTCCTTTCGATCTATGCTCCCTAGTAAACTTTCTTCATCTACTATTTCTACATACTTGTAGTTCTTTTTATTTTCACAAGCAGTAAAAATGAAAAGTGAGAAAATAATTATAAATACTTGCTTATTCATAATATTTATTTTGTATTTACTGTTGATTATGCTTACACGCTTTATTTTACAGTGTTTTTTCTATAAATATTTCATTAATATTATTCATCCGCAATAAAGCCCTGCGTATCTTGGAGACTTTGAGGATAAAGAATAGAAGTCTTTATATTTTTGCCATAATGTTCTACTGTTATTGTGTCGCCCTAAAATCGCATATATTTCATAAATATGTGACCTTCTACATCTAATCTCAATTAGGCTAATTCACATATTCACTTCATTACCACTTAAGTAAAATTATATCCGCTTGTTGTTTTCCCTTTCGGAAAAACACCATCACCTTTGCACAACAATCTCTCATTCGCACTCCAATAAAATCAGGAAATAAAAAGTATGGGGGAACTCTAATATACTGATTTATTTGAATATAGCAAGCCTTCGCTGCGCTTGGTGTGAATGGTGAATTGTGAATGGTCAATGTAGATTCTGTTTTGAGTCGTTTTTTTAACCATACATGCTAGCGGTGGGAGACCTCTCCGCCTCGGCGGATCGGGGGACATCCCGTTATAACTCCGTTTCAAGTCCGTTACAAGTCCGTTATCGGTCCGTATTCCAAGCGGTATTCATTCGAGTTTCATTTGATATTCATCCGCCCTCCATTCGTATTATATCAACCCTCCCCCTAGGTATCAGCTTATCGCCCCATTATCTATCTAAGGTCGTTCATTATGATCGCTTGGGGTTTTGCCAAAGAAAACCCCAAGAAGACCCGAAAGAAGTACGGCATATGTAATACGTAAGTGCGCTAATGAGTAAAAACGATTTGTTCATACACCCGTCACCCTTCGTCGGCGACGAAGGGTTCCCAATCTCGTAACTGCCTACCCCGTATTGCCACTACTTTTGCAACCACATCCATTGAGCCACAAGAAATTACATATCGCCCTGGTAGGTAACCCGAATAGCGGGAAGAGTTCGCTCTTCAACAGCCTTACCGGATTGAACCAGAAAGTGGGCAACTTTCCCGGTGTTACCGTTGACAAAAAGACCGGCAGCACCAAACTGGATGACCGCACCGAAGCAGAACTCATTGATCTGCCCGGTACGTACAGTCTCTACCCTCGCAGGGCCGATGAATGGGTGGCTTACAAAGTACTCATGGGTGCCGATACCGATCTGAAAGCCGATGTGGTATTACTCGTGGCCGATGCCAGCAACCTCAAACGCAACCTGCTCTTCTGTAGTCAGATGATTGATCTGAAGATTCCGGTAGTGATGGCACTCACCATGAATGATATCGCTTCCAAAAAAGGCATCAAGATCGATATCAGTGGACTGGAAGCCGATCTCGGTATTCCTGTTGTAGCAGTAAACCCCAGAAAAAACAAAGGTCTTAACGAACTCAAGAAAGTATTGGCACAAGTATCCAGACTGGGTAACAGTGCTGTACCTCGTGATTTCATCGACAATAAAAAACTGGCAGCGTCTTCCATCGATGCCATTCAACAACTCGATCCCTCTTTGAGTGATTATGCAGCTGTGCATTATCTCATCAACCACGAAAGTTTTCCGCTCAGCGAAACTGTTCAGCAAAAAATAGAACAGATAGAAATCGATCATAAATTCAATCCTACCAAAACACAGGCTGAAGAAATCATGCATCGATACACCCGTATCCGCCAGATCATGCAGCAAAATGTGTTGGAGCCCGGACCGCTTGAGAAAAAACTCTTTACCGATAAACTAGACAACCTACTCCTGCATCATACCTGGGGTTATGTGATCTTGTTATCCGTTCTCTTTCTCTTGTTCCAAAGTATTTTCTGGCTCGCCGCATTTCCCATGGATGCTATTGAATGGGGCTTTGCAGAGATCAGCGGATGGTTAGGTACGCATCTTCCTTCGGGTTGGTGGAGTGATCTCATCATCAATGGACTGGTAGCGGGATTGAGTGGTATACTCGTTTTCGTTCCGCAGATCATGATCCTCTTTGGATTGATCACCATTCTCGAAGACACCGGTTATATGGCGCGTGTGAGTTTTCTCAGTGATCGACTCATGCGTAAAGTAGGTTTGAACGGCAAAAGTGTAATGCCCATGGTAAGTGGTTTTGCTTGTGCAGTACCCGCTATCATGAGTGCACGTAATATCGAGAACAGAAAAGAACGATTACTCACCATCATGGTTACACCTTTGATGAGTTGCAGCGCTCGTTTACCGGTATACACTATTTTAATCTCTCTCGTCATTGATGATACTTACTATTTCGGTTTCCTGAGTTTGCAAGGGCTAGTGATGATGGCACTCTATTTACTTGGTACGGTGATGGCACTCATCGTGAGTTATGTGATGAAGTGGTTCATCAAGATCAGTGAGAAAAGTTTCTTCATCCTCGAACTCCCCATCTACCGCGCCCCTCGTTGGAAAAATGTAGTCATCACCATGGTAGAGAAAGCACGCATCTTTGTTACCGATGCGGGTAAAGTCATCATGGTCATCAGCTTACTGCTGTGGTTCTTGAGTAGTTATGGTCCGGGTGACAGAATGGAAAAAACGGAGACAAAATATGTAGCACTGATCCAGCAAATGCCTGATCAGATCGACTCCTTACAAAGACAATTGTCTACCGAAAAATTACAGAACTCTTATGCGGGCATCCTCGGACAATTCATTGAACCTGCGATTCAACCTTTAGGATACGATTGGAAAATTGGTATCGCTCTCATCACTTCTTTTGCGGCACGTGAAGTATTTGTAGGCACGATGGCGACACTTTATAGTGTAGAAGAATCTGACGATAGTTCTTTGCGTGCCAAACTGCAATCTGCGAAACATGCAGATGGTTCTAAAGTATATACACTGGCTGCGGCACTTTCGCTGATGGTGTTTTATGTGTTGGCAATGCAGTGTATGAGTACGCTGGCAGTAGTAAAGCGTGAAACCAAAAGTTGGAAATGGCCCACCATTCAATTGATCTACATGACCGTTCTCGCTTACGGAATGAGCTGGATTACTTACGTTTTGTTTAGCTAAATAATTATGGATGCGTGGGATGGGACGCAGATTTTTATGATTGATTATGATTTTTAAATTGATCAGCGTTGATCATAAAAAATTATAACTAATCTGCGTCCCATCAATATAACGTTGATTATTTTTAAAAAAAATAGGATGGCACGCAGATTATTATGAATAATTATGATTTTAGATTGATCAGCACTCATCATAACAAATCATAAAAATCTGCGTCCCATAAAATTATTTCATAGAAGCTTACCTTTTATAATACTCCCATAACAAGGATGATAATTTTCTAGTAAGAGTCCAGGCTTCGTTGGTGGGGGTCCAGGTTTGGTCTTGGTTGTTTTTGGTGCAGATGCAGAAGACATAATTTACCCCTTCTCCTTGTATATAAATCACTTCACTTCTACTCGCATTCACTGCGCCATTTTTACTCGCTACAAAAACACCCGCAGGTATAACTGATAACCCTTCTTCATCCCAATAATTTCTGCCGAGTAGTTTCAACATCTTATCACTGGCAGAATCACTAAGAATTTGTCTGGCAGCTATCTTTTCAAACAAGGTCGCCATTTCACGCGGGGTAGTTTGTCCCCAACCATAGATCTTTCTGATCTCTTCCCTTCCGGGTGTGCGACTGTTTACTTTGGTATTCGGAAATCCCAAACTATCCATTAACTGATTGATACGTGTTCCCGTACCTGCCAATGATTGCAACCATAAACTGGCAGTATTATCACTCGTGGTGAGCATGAGCATCATCACTTTACTCAGATCGATCTTCTCATTGTTTTTGAAGGAACCTAAAATATCTACTCCTTCATACAACAATGAATCTTTATAAGTCAGTGATTGATGATAATCCAATTCTTTTTTACTGATCTTATCCATCACACCAATCATGATGGGCACTTTCACCATACTGGCGGTTGGGAATATGGTATCGGCATGTACGGCTGCTACTCTATTCTTCTTCAGATCATGCACATACACACCAATATCGCCACGGAAACCTTGTAAGAGTGTTTCAATTTGATGCTGTAATTTTTTATCGGTCTTTTGCGCATTCAACTGAATACAACCAATAAGCAAACAAAGAAGGAAAATACGTTGCATAGCAAGAGATTGATGCAACAAGATAGAAATTTAAAATATATCCTCCGCGTAATCTCTGGTTCTCTCGCTCTCAGTGATTATTTTTTACCACAGAGTAACACAGAGTTAGGCGCAGAGTTTCACGGAGAAAAAGGGGTGATTTAAATTATTAGACAACTCTGTACACCTCTGTGCCGTACTCTGTGTCACTCTGTGGTTATTTTTTCACCACGGAGTGACACAGAGTACGGCGCAGCGTTATTACTCACCCCATGCCGCCAATACCTCTTCCGCATGTTTTTTGGAAGCAGGCTTCTGGATGATGTTTTTGATCTTACCATTCTCATCAATCAAAAAAGTAGTACGAATGGTACCCATGAATTCTTTACCCATGAATTTCTTCAGTTGCCATACCCCATACTGTTCATGAATTTTTAAATCTTCATCAGCCAATAAAGGAAAAGGTAACTGATGTTTGGTCTCAAATTTTTTATGGCTTTTCACATCATC
Source organism: Sediminibacterium sp. Gen4 (assembly GCA_013391385.1). Lineage (GTDB taxonomy): Bacteria > Bacteroidota > Bacteroidia > Chitinophagales > Chitinophagaceae > Sediminibacterium. The sequence goes on from JACBFI010000001.1 coordinate 8,542, forward strand.
ACTACTCACCCCAATCACCTGAAAACCCTTCTTTTTCAATAAAGTATAATTATCTCGCAGATTACATGCCTGCACCGTACAAGTTGGGGTATTATCATGCGGATAGAAATACAACACCACTTTCTGTCCCTTGAAATCTGTCAAAGACAGTTTCTTGCCATTCTGATCAACCCCCTTAAAAACAGGCGCTTTTTTGCCAATCACAGGTAATGCCATATTTGAATTTTGCGCGAAGGTAGGTGAGGAAAGCTGCACGCTCCAAGCTACAAGCCACAAGTTTTTTTGCTATAAAGAGGGGTCTTTACCTTTTTTCCTGCTTGCAGCCTGCAGCTTGAAGCTTGCAGCTAAAAAATAATCCCCCCATAACCCTCCCTTCCTTACATTTGCACAATTTATTTTTTCGTCCCATGCCCAAAGATCAATCCATCAAATCTGTGTTAATTGTAGGTTCGGGTCCCATTATTATCGGACAGGCCTGCGAGTTTGATTATTCCGGTTCTCAGGCTGCCAGGAGCTTACGTGAAGAAGGTATCAAAGTGATCCTGATCAACAGCAATCCCGCCACCATCATGACCGATCCGATGATGGCTGATAAAGTGTACCTCCTCCCCCTTACCGTTGAAAGCATTGAACAGATCCTGGAAGAAAACCAGATCGACGCCGTGCTGCCTACGATGGGTGGACAAACAGCCCTGAACCTCTGTAAAGAAGCCGATGAGTTGGGTGTGTGGGAAAAATATGGCGTGCGTATGATTGGGGTGGATGTGGCTGCCATTGATACCGCTGAAGACCGCGAGAAATTCCGTCAGTTGATGGTGAAGATTGGAATGGCCGTTGCCCCCAGCCGTGTGGCCAACAGTTTTCTGGAAGGAAAAGAGTTTGCACAAGAGATTGGTTTTCCATTGGTGATTCGTCCGTCATTCACCCTCGGTGGTACCGGTGGTGGATTCGTACACAGCAAAGAAGACCTCGATGCAGCACTGGAGCGCGGACTGAAAGCTTCTCCTATCCATGAAGTACTGGTAGAGAAAGCGGTGTTGGGATGGAAAGAATTTGAATTGGAATTATTGCGTGATCAGAATGATAATGTAGTCATCATTTGTACCGTTGAGAATGTGGATCCGATGGGTGTACATACAGGCGACTCTATCACCGTAGCTCCTGCCATGACCCTGAGCGATACCGCTTTCCAGGAAATGCGTAACAAAGCCATGCTGATGATGCGTTCACTGGGCAATTTCGCCGGTGGTTGTAACGTACAGTTTGCTTTGAATCCGGAGACAGAAGAATTGATCGCCGTAGAGATCAATCCACGTGTGAGCCGCTCTTCTGCCCTGGCATCTAAAGCAACCGGTTATCCGATTGCGAAGATCGCTGCGAAACTGGCGATTGGTTATTCACTGGATGAATTACAGAACCAGATCACAAAAACCACTTCAGCATATTTCGAACCTACATTGGATTATGTGATCGTAAAAATCCCTCGCTGGAACTTTGATAAATTCAAAGGTGCCAATGATACATTGGGATTACAGATGAAAAGCGTAGGTGAAGTGATGGCCATTGGTCGCAGCTTCACAGAAGCCATTCAGAAAGCATGTCAGAGTTTAGAGAATGAAGCAGTAGGATTGGGATATTATGGTAAGAGCTTGATGAAGAGTGAAGAACTCACTGAATATATCAAAACCCCGAAATGGGATCGCATTTTCCGAATCAAAGATGCGTTGATGCAGGGTTCTACGGTAAAATCTATTTCACAAGCCACGGGTATCGATCGTTGGTTCATCTATCAGATCCAACAGATCTGTAATATGGAAAAAGAGATTGCTAAATATTCGTTGGATACTTTACCGGAAGACTTGCTGAAAGAAGCCAAGAAAAATGGTTTCAGTGATGCTCAGATCGCCAATATCTTACATGGCGATTGTAACGATGAACAAGTCTACGAAAAACGCAAATCACTCGGCATCACCCGCGTCTACAAAATGGTAGACACCTGCAGCGCCGAGTTCGAAGCGAAGACACCGTATTTTTATAGTTCGTTTGAGGGATGATCGAAGTGAAAGGTGAAAAGTGAAAAGTGAAACCATTTCACCTTTCACTTTTCACCTTTCACTCATTTCTCCCTTTCTTTGCACTGACTTTCAAAAACATAACACCGTATGAAACTTAAAGACATCCAGATCCTCAATGAAAAAGAAACACGTGCCGGTTTTGGTGAGGGTATTCATGAGCTTGCGAAAGAGAATGAAAATGTAGTGGTACTCACTGCCGACCTCGCAGGATCTTTCAAGTTGGGACCTTATATCAAAGATTTCCCTAACCGTTTTATACAGTGTGGTATTGCTGAAGCCAATATGATTGGTATTGCTGCCGGATTAACCATCGGTGGTAAAATTCCTTACACCACTACTTTCGCCAACTTCAGTACAGGCCGTGTCTATGATCAGATTCGTCAGAGTGTAGCCTATAGCGATAAGAATGTAAAAATTTGTGCTTCTCATGCCGGATTAACACTCGGTGAAGATGGTGCTACCCACCAAATTTTGGAAGACATCGGATTGATGAAGATGTTACCCGGTATGACCGTGGTAGTTCCTTGCGATTTTAATCAGACCAAAGCTGCTACCAAAGCCATTGCTGATTTGCATGGTCCGGTATACCTGCGTTTTGGTCGCCCGAAATGGCCCAACTTCACCAAAGAAGATGGTAGCGATTTCGTGATTGGTAAAGCACAGAAAATGAGTGAAGGAACCGATATTTCCATCTTCGCTTGTGGACACATGGTTTGGAAAGCCATCGAAGCAGGAAAAATTTTGGAAGAAAAAGGTATCAGTGTTGAACTGATCAATATACATACCATCAAACCACTCGATGAAGCTGCCATCATTGCTTCTTTGAGCAAAACAAAATGCGCCGTTACGGTAGAAGAACACAATATCATTGGCGGACTCGGTGATGCGGTTGCACAAGTAGCAGCCAGACATTGTCCGGTTCCTATTGAATACATCGGCACCAACGACACTTTCGGTGAAAGTGGTAAACCTAACGAACTCCTCGCGAAATACGGATTGGATACACCATTTATTGTGGCGGCTGCGGAGAAGGCGATGGGGAGGAAGTAATTCAAAAATCAAAAGTAAAAATTCAAAAGAGCGTCTAATTCCCAAGACGCTCTTTTTTTCTTCTGTCACTATTCACTATTCACTTATTAACGTCTCCACATAAGAAGTAAATGATATATTTGAAGATGTCATATCAAACCTTGAAAGACATAACAAGCATTTAGCTGTATTACGATTTACAAATCTTACTATGAATAGGTATATTTTATTTCTGCTATTATTCGCTTTTCAATCAACTATTTATAGTCAGGTAAGTATTGAATTACGTGGAAACAGCATTTTGTTAAATGGGGTTGTACTAAAAACAAATCCCGATAAAAAGGAATTGGATTCTCTCTTGGATGAGAAAAGTATTGTGGGCAAGATTATTGGCTCTTTTGATCCTAATACTAAAGAAACCAGTTGGGAGAAAAGATTTTCGTTTCGTTTTAAAATATCTGGGGTATCAATAGAATACTATGCAAAAGAAAAAGATATCTATAGTGTTAGATTATTCATGAAGTCGAGCCACAAAGATCCCAAGAAAGATAATTTGATAACCTATCCAAACCTGTTCAAAGATGGTGCGATGATATTAGACAGTAGCGCTACAATGGAGCAGGTTATACCATTACTGGATAAACAATCTGTTTTAAGTATTGGTATGAGGTCTTATTACCCGAGGAAAATTCCTTCAATTGTATACAGAAGAAATGATTTCTACATCGAATTGATGTTCCATCCTGAGAATAAAAAAATCAAAGAAATACTTATTCGTAGATAAAAACATTGAACACAGATTGTCATGATTGTCATGATTTACGCGGATAGATGAATTATCATGACATATCATGAAAATCATGATGATCCGTGTTCTATCATAAAAATCTGCGGCCCATAAAAACACTCAAGGCGCTAATCGCTCTACACGCCAGCCCTGTTCTGTTTTGGTGTATTTGAAACGATCATGTAGGCGGCTACTTCTTCCCTGCCAGAACTCAATCACTGTTGGCTTTACTCGATAACCTCCCCAATGTTCCGGACGAGGAATGGTTTGTCCGGAGAATTCACTGGTATATTTGGCAACATTCAATTCAATCACATTTCTATCCGGTATCACTGAACTCTGTGGCGATGCCCAGGCACCAATACGGCTTCCTTCCGGACGGGAATGAAAATATTCATCACTCTCTGCGGCACTGATTTTTTCGACTGTTCCCTCAATGCGTATTTGTCTCTCCAATTCTTTCCAGAAAAAAACCAATGCCGCTTTCGGATTATCTGCCAGCTCCTGTCCCTTATGACTTTCATAATTGGTGAAGAAAACAAAACCATTTGAATCATATCCTTTCAATAAAACAATTCGTGCCGAAGGAACACCTTGCTTGGTAGCTGTAGCCAATGTCATGGCATTCACTTCATCAATTTCACTGTTCACCGCATCCTGCCACCAATGTTCAAACTGAACAAAAGGATCAGACGCTATATCACCTTCATTTAAGGAATGTTGTTTGTACTCTTTTCTAATATCAGCCACAGATGTTTTCATACAAGAAGTTTCTACTGCAAAAATACGATCTATAAAAGGAAAGTTGAAGACATAAAAAAAGGGTGAAAACAATTGCTTTCACCCTTTTTGAATTTTGATTTTTGACTTTTGATTTAATCCGTAATATCCATCTTCTTCGCCTCATGCTTTCCAGAAATGAACGTATACACGGCCGGAATTACAAATAAAGTCAGCACCAATGAGAACATAATACCACCCACCACTACAATACCCAATGGCATTCTACTGGTAGCTGCTGCACCAAAACTTATAGCGATAGGTAAGGCTCCTAAGGCTGTTGCCAGACTTGTCATTAAGATCGGACGTAAACGTTGTGCAGAAGCTTCGATCACCGCTTCTGTTTTCTTCAATCCGAATTCGCGTTTTTGGTTGGCAAATTCTACAATGAGGATACCATTCTTTGTCACCAATCCAATGAGCATGATCATACCAATCTGTGAGAAGATATTTAAAGTCTGATCAAATAACCACAAACTCAGTAACGCACCTGCCAATGCCAGCGGTACCGTAATCATAATGGTGAACGGATCTTTAAAACTTTCGAACTGTGCAGCCAATACCAAATAAATGAGTATCAGTGCCAATCCAAATGCAAAACTGGTATTAGATGAGCTCTCCGCATAATCGCGCGATGCGCCACCTAGTGCCGTTTGAAAACTTTCGTCCAATAGTTTATCGCCAATAGCCTGCATCGCTTTTACTCCATCGCCAATGGTTTTACCTTCAGCTAAAGATGCAGAAATAGTGGCAGCCTTAAAGCGGTTATAATGGTATAATGTTGGCGGGTTTGAATTCTCTTCAAGCTTTACAACGGATGTTAATGGAATATTTTCACCCCGACTATTGCGTACATATAAATTGGAAATATCGCCCGGCTCCTGACGATCTTTTAGTTCTACCTGAGAAATTACCTGATACTGCTTACCATTCATGATAAAGTATGCTAGTCTTCTGCCGCTGAATGCACTTGATACGACATCTGCCACATCTGAAATGGACAAGCCCAGATCTTTTGCTTTGATTCGATCAATGGTCAGTTGTAATTCGGGTTTATTAAATTTCAGGTTCACATCTACATTGGCGAATGTTTTTTCTTTTCTGGCTTCTTCCAGAAACTTAGGAATCACTTCTTTGATCTTTTCAAAATCAAGATTCTGCAAAATATATTGTACAGGTAATGACCCACGAGAACCCAAGCCTACTGAAATAGTTTGCTCTTCTACCGGAAATATTCTTGCATTGTTGAACTGTGGTAATTTTTTACTGATCTCTCGAGCAATTTCACTCTGACTTCTGGTTCGTTTATCAGGATCTACAAATGCTATTCTCGCTGTTCCACTATTCACGCCGCCACCGCCACCAAAACCTGGAACTGCTGCAAATACAAAAGCTTTCTCCGGAACTGAATCTGATAGATAATCAATCAGCTTATTCCCCACATCCACCATATAACTATAGCTGGCTCCTTCAGGACCCGACATCTGAAAACGAACACTACTTCTATCTTCGAGTGGCGCCAATTCACTTTGCAAATTGGTACCCACTAAGTAAATACCTCCTAAACAGAGCAGCACTATTACCCATGCCATCCAACGAATACGAAGAAATCCGGTAAGCATCCGCTTGTACCCATTCTCCATGCCACGAAAGAAAGGCTCCGTCATTTCGTAAAACTTACCATGACCTGCATCCTTTTTATTCAGATACACATTCAATACCGGTGTTATGGTTAAGGATACAAAAGCTGAAACAAGTACCGCAGCTGCTACGGTAACACCAAACTCTCTGAACAAACTCCCTACAAAACCTTCCAGAAAGATCACAGGTAAGAACACTACTGCTAGTGTAATAGACGTTGAAATAACAGCAAAGAATATTTCTTTACTACCTTCTAATGCTGCTTTACGAATAGGTAATCCGCTTTCAAGCTTTCGGAAAATATTTTCTGTTACTACAATACCATCATCAACCACCAATCCCGTTGCCAGTACAATACCTAACAAGGTCAATACATTCACAGAGAACCCTGCTATGTACATGATGAAGAAAGTAGCTACCAGTGAAATAGGGATATCAATCAAAGGACGAATAGCAATAAGCCAGTTGCGGAAGAAAAAGAAGATCACCAATACCACTAGGCTGAAAGAGATCAACAAAGTTTCTTCTACTTCTTTGATAGAGCGTCGAACATTTTTGGTTTGATCTATAAGTGGTGTTAATTCAAAATCGCCCTTCTGACTTTTCTGAATTTCATTTAATCGCTTATAAAATTCATCTGCTATCTTAATATAGTTAGCACCGGGTTGAGGAATGATGGCCAGACCTACAGCATTCACCCCATTCAATCGCCAGCTGAATTCTTCGTTCTCCGGACCGATCTCTACTTTGGCAACATCACTTAAACGAATAATACCGCGATTATCTTCGAAGATAATGAGGTCGCGAAAATCTTTTTCTGATTGCAATCGACCCAATGCACGTATCGTCATTTCTGTATTCTCGCCATAAATTTTACCGGATGGAATTTCAACATTCTCTCTGTTCAGTGCATTACGGATATCAACAAAACTGATATTATAGGCATTGAGTTTGTCCGGATCGATCCAGATACGCATTGCCGGACGCTTTTGTCCGAAAATATTGATCGAGCTAACTTCAGGAATGGTTTGTAATCTTTCAACAAGTACATTCTCAGCATAATCACTTAGTTCCAATAACCCTTTGGTACGACTTTGTACGGCCATCAATATGATAAAATCACTATTGGCATCGGCTTTACTTACTACCGGTGGCGCATCAATATCTTGGGGAAGATTTCTGGCAGCCTGGCTCACTTTATCGCGTACATCATTGGCAGCAGCTTCGAGGTCTTCATTGATATTGAATTCAACTGTGATATTACTGGAACCATTGGAGCTTGAAGAAGTGATGGTTCTAATACCCGGAATACCATTGATTGATTTTTCCAATGGCTCTGTAATCTGACTCTCTACAATATCAGAGTTGGCACCAGCGTATGCAGTACGAACATTAACGATAGGCGGGTCAATAGCAGGGTATTCGCGAACAGATAAAAAAGTATATCCAACCACACCAAATAAAACGATGAGGATATTCATCACCGTTGCGAGTATGGGTCGTTTTAGCGATAGTTCTGAAATATTCATAAGGTCAAGCTATTAAAAGTAAGCGCAGGTATCAGCTAAACAAATTATTGCTGACCCAGGAATTCATCGATCTTTTTTACACTTCTCACTTTGATTTGAGAATTAGGACGAACAAATAATACCCCTGAAACAGCAATGCTATCACCCACATTTAATCCGCTTAATACTTCGGCAGCACCATTTATTCGTAAGCCTGTTTCAATATCCGTTAGTTTTCCTTTACCATCTTTTACCACCACCACTTTCTTTGCTTTTGCATCAGGGATAATTGCATTGGTAGGAACAAGAATACTGCTGTTATTTCCTGAAGTTTCAATCAATACTTTCACAAATCCACCAGGATTCACATTGGCGCCATCCAATACTGCTCTTACTTTCAGGTTTCTGGTTGTGGCATCAATCTGAGGCTCTGTTGCAATGATCACTGCTTTTTTAATGGTTGTTGATCCTGCAGAGGTTCTAACATTTACAGATTTACCAGCTTTAATAACATCCTTATACATTTCAGGAACAGTAAAGTCGATTTTTACTTTGTCGGTCTGCTGTAAAGTGGCAAGAATAGTAGCCGGCGTAACATAGGCGCCCGGACTGATCATTCGCAAGCCAAGTATTCCATTGAATGGAGCTTTTAGCACCGTTTTATCGATCTGTGCCTGTGTAATATCTAAATCTGCTTTGAGCGTATTTACTTGATTGAGTACGGCATCATAATCTGCCTGATTAATGCCGTTGATATCTAGCAATTTCTTTAAGCGGGCTTCATTTTTTTGTGCTAGATCTAATTGAACACGGATTTTTTGCATATTCGCCTGAAGATCGGCGTCATTAATCCTGGCAAGTACCATTCCTTGAGATACTTTGGTTCCTTCGGGCAGGTTGAGATACGTTAATCGACCACTCACTTCGGGTTGTAAATTGGCTGATTCATTCGCAATCACTGTACCATTCACTTCAATGGTATTGGAAACCGTGTTTTTTCCGGCGATGATTACATCTACAATCACTGCTTGTGGGCCTCCATTCTGCTGACGTGGTTCTTCTTTTTTGCTTTTGCAGGCTACCATTACAAGTGCCGCAATAGCTAAAGGATACATTCTTTTCAAGACTTGAGATTTAAGACCGATAAAGATAGAATTATTTAATGTCTATTGTTGCAACATTGTATGAATGGCCGGGGTGTCTTCTACATCGGCGATTCTTCACTTCGCTCAGCAATAACGGTTATTCAGCCTATTTGTTGGGCACTTTTCTGCGAATGACCCAGTCTGCCTGATTGTGTTGATAGAATACAAGGTTATACTTCATCTGAACATCATTCAAACCCAAATTGAGATGTATCCCCGTCCCCTTTTCTTTTCCTTCGCTTTTGCAACGAATGGTAAGATGATTCCACTCTTTTTCACTAAGATTGGCACGAAAGAAAAAAGGTTTTTTACCGGGTACTATATTGTCTTCCAATAATTTTCCATTGAACCATATACTCAGTGTATCCTGATCTATCAAACCATTATCTACCAGATTTCCAAATATCGATATGGCATCCGTTACCAATGAATCATGTACCGGAGCAACGTTGATCATTGGAGAGTCTGTGGAAGACTCAGCTTTATTTTTTTGTTTGAATAATACATGCATTAACTCCGGATTAATCGTCACAGCATCGTTTGTCAGCACAAATTCAAAATACCCGAAACGACGTCTTGTAAAAGGATGCTCCCAAATACCATAAAACAATACGGAGGAATCTGTTTCCATAAAACTACCACGAAGGTCAAATAGATCTGCTCTACGCTTTGCTTCATTCACCAAAACCGATTTTCCCTGCAAGTGATACTGATAATATTCTTTAGGAGTAGGTCTTACAGAAAACTGATACATGGTAATCTGCTTATTGTCCGGACCATAAGAAGTAAGCTGTGCTATTGCTTTATCTGCTACTTCTAACCATTCTATTTTTGCATCCGTATCTACAATAAGATTATTAATCCGCATTCGCTGAAGTCCGTTAAAGATCTGATCTCTGGTACGAAAAGCGGTTTCAACATCGAGTATTCCTTGAGGACTGGTTCTATGAATGTCGATTTGAGGCGAATACACAGAAACAATACCCCTCCACACGCCTTCTCTTTGCTGCGCTAGTAATAGCGTAATAGAAAAAAAGACTAGTGTTGTGAGTATGATGCGTCTTTGCATACATTCATTTTGATTACATGAAGTTAATCATCTCTTCGCCTCAACCCACCCCTCCAATTGTATCGAAGTGATCTGTAATGGTCATAACTCCTGTTGATATAATAACCCAATTCCAGATCATTCAACTGGGTAATCATTTCATAAGTGGGTCTGTATCGATTCATGAAAGTATCCAAATCCGGTGAGTTTAATAGTGTAAGTTCACGTACAAATTTTTTACTAAATCTGCGATCGATGTATTTCTGTTGCTCTTCATCTATTAAACGGTTCTGCAAAAATTCCATATTACGATTTCTACGTACACGGAACATGTTGATGATTTCTGTCAGGTCAAATCCTGCTGTTAATCCACCCGGATTATAATTCGGATTGGTACTCAAACGCACCGTTGGTTTTCTGAAATTAAAGGCTTTGGCATAATCCTGTCTGTTCTGAATGGAATCGAGTTTATAATAATTGTTCCTCACTTTTACTTCCGGCAGGTCTGCTGCGCGTACATGGATCATCACATTGAAATTATCTACGTTGATGATGGTATCAACAGGATACTTCATCGTAGATTTTCCAATCATGGAGAACCATATCGAATCTGTTCTTGGAACGGTGATCAAATAACGACCCAAAGAATCGGTAAGCGCACCCCTACCGGAATTACTCAATACTGCAACAGCTTCCAAAGGTCTTCTGGCAGTGATATCATATACATTACCCGAAATGGTCACAAACTGAGCAGCAGCCTGTTCTTTCACAGCACCTAGAGCAATCATCAAAAGAAGAAATAGTAGCTTTTTTCTCAAACCCATCAATTGAACTGTAATATTAAATCAGGACGAGCAGAAAGCCTGAGATGTGGAGGGAATTAACGTGGATTTTGCAGTGTAGCCTATGGCGTATAGGTCATAGCTTATGGCAGAACCTGTTACCACTATTGGCTTATAGTTTATAGACAAAGGCACTACTATTTGCTATGACCCATTAGCTATTGGCTTATAGCTTATAGGACATAGCTTATGGCAGAACCTGTTACTACTATTGGCTTATAGTTTATAGCATATAGACGAAGGCGCTACTATTTGCTATACCCCATTGGCTATTTGCTATGACTATACGCCATAAGCTAAAACTTCACATCCACAATATACGGCAGCATCGTGCGCCAGGTGGGCCAGTCGTGGGTGATGTCTTGTCCCCATACATCGAGATCATACCATATACCTTTACTGTAAAGTATTCCCGCAAATCTTTTAGACGCTTCGGGATCTTCATAGGAACCGCTTCCGGTATAGATATGAATATGATGACTGGATTTAATCTTATCAAGATACCATGGATCTGTGAGGGTGGGCAAGTAATGTGCCGGACTATTATAAAACACCTGATCATCCCAATAGCCTTTGGTGTATTCTGTGAGATCATACACACCACTCATACTGATGGCGCCATTGATAATATCAGGGCGTTTCAGAAATAAGTTCATGGCATGCAATGCTCCGAATGAAGCACCGCAAGTATAGATCATGGTTTCATTACTCGTGTTGGTTCTGATAAATGGAATCACTTCATTGAACACATACTCATTGAACTGATTATGACGAATGGCTTTGTGTGCCGGCTCCATTTCATTGTTCATCCAACTTTCTTTATTCATGCTATCGATACTGAATACACGAAGCTTTCCACTGTTGATGAAAGGTGCCAACGCATCAATCAACTGAAAACGTTCATATTCCAGATAATCGGCAGCAGCAGTCGGGATCAGTAATAATACAAAACCAAAATGCCCATAAGAAGCAATCGGCATTTCTTTTCCCAATGCCGGACTATACCATGATGATAAATGTCTTTCCATAATCCGCAGTTTGTCAACTAAGCAAAGAATTGATGATTACTGAATACAATTTTTTCTGATCTCTTTCCAAAGATCGCGATAGCATTGTGCTGCATAACTACTGGCAGCAAAAGTTTCTATCGGAGCTTCATGTACACCCATTTTTTCTACATCACTTAAATAAGGAATATAACTCTTTAGGAAGTATTTGTCTTTATAAAATTCACTCATCACTTCATGATGCAGGTTTTTCCTATGGTCAACCATACTAAAGAAACATTTGATCTTAGAACGATCCAGATCATTCTCTTTGAAATAATCGTTCACCGTTTCGAAAGAACGAATCGATAGTGTGGTGGGAATATTCGGCATCAATACCCAGTCTGCCGCTACAAAAACAGCATCATGTAAAACAGAAATGCCGGGTGGACTATCCAGTATCACGATATCATACTCATTTTTGAGTGCGGACAACAATGATAGCAGTTTGCGTTTGGATTGTTTCATTTCGTTCAGCAGGATATCTGCATGACGCGCTGAAATATCGGCAGGAATGATATCGAGGTTCTCATAAGCGGTGGTTTGAATGGCTGAATGCAGATCCATCTCGCTGTTGAGAATTTTCCGAGACTCATTTTTAACAGTGGATTTGGCTCCCAGATAAAAGGAGGATGACCCTTGCGGATCCAGATCCCATACCAATGTTTTGAATCCTTCTTTGGCTGATGCGTAAGCCAGATTAATGGACGCAGCTGTTTTGCCTACGCCACCTTTGAGGTTGTAGATAGCTAATGTGACCATGCTCTAATATACGGTTTTTGTAATAAATGAAGGGATAGGTGTAACAAGCTTCACGCTTCAAGCTACAGGCTGCAAGCAATAATGGAGATTATCTAATAGATTAGCCAAGTATGCTAACTTACATGTTTTTCGTTCATATAGCTCATAGCTCATAGCTCATAGCTCATAGCTCATAGCTCATAGCTCATAGCTTGTAGCTTGTAGCGTGAAGCTTGCCGCTTGCCGCTTGCAGCTTACACACCTCAATGAACCAAATACCCCAACAGTAAACAGCCCATAACAATCAAAGGTGCGGGAATCTTATTCAGTTTGAGTAATAAGAAAGTACCGATAATGATGAAAATATCCCAAATGGCTATCAGGCGACCTTCGAATAAGGAGACCAGGAAAGTATCTTTCATGAGATAAAAAGTAGCACCGGTCATAATACCTACCACCGCCGCATTGATACCTTCCAGTGATCGGAAGATGACTGCATATCGTTTAAGATTATGCCATACCGGGAAAAAGAAAAGCACCAGTAAGGCACTAGGAAGAAAGATGGCTATGGCACCAATCAAACAACCTATTAATTGCCAACCTGCACCTTCATCTTTCAATACCATGCCACCGGCAAAAGCGCCAATGGAAAATACCGGTCCGGGTATGGCCCTTACCATACCAGATCCGGTTAGAAAATCTTCTTTGGACATTTTCAATACGTCTCTTCCCGTTGCCTTGATTCGTTTAGATTCCGGGCGAGTTACATATTGTTCATACATCAAGGGCATCATCACATCACCCCCACCAAAAACAAGACTTCCGAAACGGTAGGCATTCTCAAAAAGGTTGATGGCTTTTCGGTTTTCCCAGTTATTGCGCGTAGCCGTTTCTGAAATATAACCGGCAATACCGAACAATAAAAAAAAGATGATGATATTACCCCACTTGATTTTTTTCGGAGGCACATCTTTTTGCGGAATACGCTTATCACTGAAATTCGTAGCAATACCCGCAGCTACAATGAGAGCCGGAAATATCCATGGCGTTTTAAACAATAAAAAAGTAGCAAAAGCTGCTACTGTCATGATTACCCGGGTGATGGTATTGTGAACGGCGATATTAAAAATGCGATACGTAGAATAAGCAATAAACCCAATGGCCATCGGCTGAATGAACATAAAAAAATCAGGACGAACATCTTTACTACTGAAATATTGCAATAAAAAAGATAAGCCACCCATCAATATACAGGCCGGCGTGATCCAAATCAATAAGGTAAGAATAGCCAATGGTATGCCACCACGCTTGTATCCGATCAGTGTAAGTGTTTGCGTGGAAGATGCACCGGGTAATAACTGACAGAAGGCATTGTATTCCATCAACTCAGTCTCCGAAACATCGCGACGCTGCTGAACGAAAGTCTTCATCATCATCCCCAGATGCCCCTGCGGTCCCCCAAACGCGGAAAGACTATGCCATAATACAGCGCGCAGAAATGGGATATGACGTAGTAGTATCAAGGGTTAATAAAGGGAACTGTTGAGAGTGGAAATTACAGAAATCCTTGAAACTGCAGAAAATCTGATAAAAGCTGCAAGCCACACGCTGCAAGCCACAAGAAATCTTGAAAATTGGTTCTTGATTCTTTCTTGTAGCCTGTAGCTTGCAGCTTGTAGCTTTCTTGTTCCCCGTTTCTTATTTCTTGTTCCTTCCTTCTAGCCTGTGGCTTGCAGCTTGAAGCCTACTGCTCTGCTGTCCTTATTTTTTCAACCCAATCTCTCTCAGTCTTTCATCCAAATATTCACCCGCTGTAGCATCGGGATAGGCTTTGGGGTGTGCAGCATCAATGCAGCTTTCCAGACAGGCCAGGCTCATTTCACTTCTGGGGTGAAGGAAAAAAGGCATGGAGAAACGACTGGTATGCCAGTGTTCTCTTGGTGGGTTTACCACACGGTGGGTGGTGCTGCGTAATTTATTGTTGGTAAGACGTTGTAACATATCGCCCACATTCACCACAATCTGTTCCGGTAATGAAGTTACATTCACCCATTCACCTTGTTTGGTCAGAATTTGTAATCCATCCGCAGAAGCACCTACCAGCAAAGTGATCAGGTTGATGTCTTCATGCTGTTCTGCACGAATAGCACTCTTGGGTTCTTGTGTGATCGGCGGATAATGGATACAACGTAAAATGGAATTACCGTTTTCGATATGTTGATCAAAATAATTTTCATCCAATCCCAGGTATAAAGCAATAGCCTGCAACAACGCACGACCACTTTTCTCAAAACTTCTGTAAGCATTGAATAAAGTAGCATTCAAAGGTTCTATTTCTTTCACAACTACATTATCCGGATACTCGCTTTTAATAGGGTCTCCATTTTCAACAGTTTGTCCGTACTGGAAAAATTCCTTCAGATCCGGTGCTTCACTGCCTTTGGCATGCTCACGACCAAAACTGGTGTAGCCCCTTTGTCCGGCCAAACCCGGAATTTCATACTGTAATTTTTTTTCGAGGGGAAGGGAGAAAAACTGTTGTACATGTTCATATTGCTCTGCGATCAGCTGATCAGGTATACCATGATTTTTTACCGCTACAAAACCTACGTCTTCATAGGCTTTTCCTAATTGTTGTACAAAAGCGGCTTTGCGTGCCGGGTCGCCGCTTAAAAATTCTGCGAGGTCTACTACTGGAATGGCCATAACAATCAATTTAATGTGAACAATAAAGTCAGTTCTGGTAGAACCGTTTGGAAAAGTACAAAACTACTCCGATTTCCGTTAACCTGTTGATAAGAGTGAGTTTCAGGTATTTTTATCAACTTTATGCTATGAAGACAATCTTTTGTTTTTTTGGGTTAGTCATCCTTCTCAGCAGTTGCAGCAATGGCTATCATAAATATGCTTCACAATATCAGTTGGTATCCGCTTCATATGCACCCGATTATACAGATTTGAATTTCTGGGCAGCCCACCCATATAAACAGGATCCATCTGATAGTGTTCCCAAACCCCTGCGAAAGAACTTCAAAGCCGATTCTGCTGTGGATGTGTTTTTTATTCATCCGACTACCTATACCGATGAACAACGTTCATCCGGTTGGAATGCTGCTATCACGGATTCCTTATTAGCTGCGAAAACAGATTATAGTACCATACTTTTTCAAGCCAGCCTATTCAATGCAGCCGGACGTGTTTTTGCGCCTAGGTACCGACAAGCCCATCTGGGTGCTTATTTTCCAAAATCTGCAGCAGATACTGCTGCAGCATTACAAGCATTTGAATTGGCATATGCCGATATAAAAGCCGCTTTTGTTTTATACCTCGAAAAATACAACCAAGGTAGACCGATTATTATGGCGGCGCATAGTCAGGGTACCACCCATGGTAAACGATTGGTCAAAGAATTTTTTGATGGCAAGCCTTTGCAGCAGCAATTGGTAGCGGCTTATTTGGTGGGTATTCCCGTGGAGCCTGACTGGTTTACCCATATTCAACCTTGTTCTACGCCTGAGCAAACCGGTTGTTTATTGAGTTGGAGAACCTATAAAGAAGGCTATAAACCCGACTATGTATTCAAAGAAAAATATACTGCTGTAGTCACCAATCCATTGACCTGGAGCAGTACAGATACCGTGGCAACAAGAAAAGAAAACAAGGGAGGTGTAGTAACAGGTTTTAATAGTGTTGTGAAAAAAGTGGCAGCTGCTAAAAATGCGACGGGTGTTTTATGGACACACAAGCCCCGTTTTTTTGGTAATATATTTTTCACAACCAAGAATTATCATATAGGCGATTTCAATTTGTACTACATGAATGTTCGAGAGAATGTACAACAGCGAGTAGCAGCTTTTAAAAAGAAAGGGACCCCATAAATGGAGTCCCTGTTTATCGCAAAAAGTAAAGCTTTATTGTTTGATGAAACGGATGGCTTTGATAAAGACATCTCCATTAAAGGCATTGAGTATATAGTTGCCACTACCTAAATCACTGAGATTCAAAGCCAGTTGCTGTAATCCCTCTGCTACATCAGCCACTACAGTTTTGGCCATATGTCCTTCCACGTCTAATACTTTCAGTACCAGATTTCCGGTACGTTCAGACATCACCGTCAGGTAGCTGTCGTTTTCGATGATATTTGGTTGCAGACTCTTGATGTACATAAACCCTCCTTTTTTTTCAATAAACGAAATAATGGCTCAGGGGGATGTTCAGAAAAGACACCAAATTTGGTGCCAGTGCTGCATTGATAGCCTTGGTTGGAGGAGATTTTAATGTTAGAATTCTGTTATTGTGGTTTATTGCCACTGAGGGCACAGAAATGCACAGAAAAATTCTTTAGTGACTTTCAGTGTTTTCGCCGAAGGAGTCCTTTGGACAGTGGCAATAAAATAATATCATTAAGGCTCCAATAACAACCGCGTCATCGTTTCTTCGTAATCACGAATGTCTTTAAATACGCCTTCTTTGATTAACCACAACACTTCCTTACGCTCATTTTTATCTTTCAATTTAAAACGATAGTTCGCCGGAAGTTTGATACCAAACGCCCCTTTTACCATTTTAATTTTTTGAGGTTTTTTATTAGACATCGCGACTTTTATAGAAGGCTTTAATAATTAAAAATCGGGGATGACAAAGTCAATTAGTGTGCTGATTCAACAATAGCTTAGTCGTAAATAATTCATAATCTTCTATACTGTCAAAGTCACCTTCACTAATCAACCATTTTACTTCTGCTAATTCCCATTCAGTAGAAATTTTATATCTAAAATTCTTAGGGTACTTTTCGCCGAATAGTCCGATAACATAGTCTTCTTGTTTTAATATGGACTTCTGTTTTTTAGGCATGTTTGTAATAATAGCAGGTTTTTATTACAGCAAACTTAGCAGTTAAAATGATGACAACTTGGTATTTTTTAGCATTAAACTGAGCCACTCCGCACCAGATTCTACCCTTTTTATTTTGAAAGATTGCGCTCTTTGCAATCCTCTGTATATCAAGGAAACAAACATCATGAGGCGGAATATAATACATGAAGTTATGCATGATATGATCCGCATATTCAAAAGTGAGTTTTAACTCTACTTTTCTGTTCCGAATTTTTATGATGGCATTTTCTGTTCCCACTCAATCATTAAAATGGGAAGATAGAATGAGAGAAGATCACAAGAACAATATGAAAAGAATCAAGTACATATCTACCGTATTTATACTTGAAAAATATCAAACTTCTTTATCAAGAAGCATATACTTTTTCAACCCATTGATCATCATTTCATCCAAAACATCCACTAAGTTACCGTATGTACATCCTCTTGTTGGGAATATCAATACTACCGGTTCAGCATTTCTACCAAATTCGTTTTTTACTTGTCGAATTTTCAATAACAATATTTTCCGTAACCCTTCTTTGCTATAATTGGTTTTAAAGATCTGAGTCTTATTACTTCCTTCGTAATATTGAATTTGGTTATTTTCTTCTAAAAAGATGGAAATCGTTTTCCGCTCTCCGGTTAAACTTGGGTTATCTGTTTTTTGTTCGTTAGGCAAGGGTAGAGAAATAACGGATGGGTCACTTAGTGCTGTCGTAAAAATAAAAAAAGTGATTAGTAAAAAACCCAAGTCGACCATGGGTGTTAGATCAACTCTGGTTGATAGCTTTTTATTTTTCTTTATACCAGTAGACGGTCTGGTTTGAGTTTGTATTTCTGCCATGATTGATCTTTTAAATAAGATGCTATCAAACAGATTTTCCATATATCTCACCACTCCAACTCCACCAACACCGGCCGATGATCAGAAGCCACCGGCTCCTCCATCACAATCGCTGATCTTACTTTGAATGGATCTTGTTTGCGCATAAGAATATAATCAATGCAGCGATCGGGTCGATCAGCCGGAAAAGTAGATGCTTCACCACTCAAGAGTTTCCACCGCTGTTGTAAAGATTGCATAAAAGAAGAACCAGGAAGATCATTCAAATCACCTGCCAGTATCACCGGCTTATTGAAAGCGGCTGCTTCATGATTGATAATATTTACCGTATTGATTCGATCTTCTTCTGTTAATGACAAATGCGTACACAGAAAAACATAACGCTCAAATTCAACCAACAATAAAACCCTTTTCTCTTCTCTGCCGGGCAAGGATACATAACGAACCGACAAAGGCTTCTCCTTCGACAACACACCCACCCCATATTTACCTCCATTATAATCAATCGCAGGTGCATACATGGCAAACATGCCTGTTAACTCAGATAATTTTTGTAAGACATCTACTTGTTTACTACGATAGGTTACACTATCCAACTCCTGCAATGCAATGACATCAGCCTTGGATATTTGTAAAATGTCTGTAATACGCCGATAATTGGTAGCCTCATCTAACCCCTTCGCATTGCGAATATTATAACTCATTACACGAAGCTGATAAGATTGGGCATTGGTAGAGCCGAATATAATTGCTGCTAGAAGAGAAAGAAGAATGTGTTTGTACATAATTGTGATGATTGGAGAGTGGAGAGTGTGAAAAGTGAAAGGTGAAACGTGAAAGGGTTGGATGCATGCTCTTTCAATCCTCCGTGCAACTCTGTGCCTAACTTCTTTACCTCTGCGGTTTTTTTACCACAGAGTGACACAGAGTGCGGCACAGAGTTGCTCGGAGGTATAAATAGAAAAGCAGGATGTAGTGGTACATCCCGCTTCCCCCTTTCACCTTTCACCTTTCACTTTCCTAATTCCCATACACACTCAAAAACTTAATCCGCATGATCTTCAGCTGTTCCCAGGTGTAATCATTCTCACTGAGTTCTTGTTGTGCAATTTGAAGGGAGGAGGTTTCACAGTTCTTGAAATATTCAATGATCTCTTCCTGATCGTATTCATCCAGCCATTCATCAATGGCGTAATCCAGGTTCAGTTTGGTTCCACTGGCTGCAATGGTTTCCATTTCTTCCAGTAGCTCATCTAAACGCAAACTTTTATTTCTCGCAATGGTTTCCAGCGGTATTTTTTTGTCTACGTTCTGAATGATATATATTTTATTGTTCGCCTTATTCGCCACACTCTTCATCACAAAATCATCCGGCTTTTCAATTTCATTCTCTTCTACATACTTGGCTATCATCTCTACAAATGGCTTCCCATATTTCAGTGCCTTCCCTTTACTTACACCCTGACATTTCTCCAACTCCTGTAATGTGGTTGGATACAAAGTAGCCATATCCTGTAATGAAGTTTCCAGGAAGATCACGAATGGAGGCAGGTTCTTTTTCTTGGCTTCTTTTTGACGCAATTCTTTGAGCATTTCAAAAAGCTTATCATCGGCTGCTGCTCCGGTTTGTGTTCCACCCTCACCTTCTTCATCATCGGCATTGGCATCTTCAAATAAATTATTCAGTACAATTTTGAAGGAAGCAGGCTTCTTCAAAAACTTCTCTCCTTTTTCTGTGATCTTCAGTAAGCCATACTCTTCAATATCTTTTCTGATCAGGTTTTCCAGCATCATTTGTCGGATCAGACTATTCCATAAATGCAGCTCTTTATCTTTTCCGATACCAAATACTTCCAACTGGTCATGTCTGAACATACCGATTTGTGGCGTCAGTTTTCCGATCAATACACTGATCACATAATCGGTTACAAATCTTTCATCCAATGCCTGAATGGTTTTCAGCACTTGCACTACTTCTTCCTTTACTTCGATCTTCTCTTTCGGATTGCGACAGTTATCACAATTCCCGCAATTCTTTTCTTCCCAGGTTTCACCGAAATAGTGTAACAATATCTTTCTTCTGCAAACAGAACTTTCTGCATAGGCAACCGTTTCATCAATCAGTTGTCCGCCTACTTCTCTTTCACTCAAAGGTTTATCACGCATCAAGTGTTCGAGCTTTGCCACGTCTTTATGTGAATAGTAGAGCACACAGATACCTTCTAATCCATCTCTTCCTGCACGTCCTGTTTCCTGATAATAATTCTCAATCGATTTGGGAATATTGAAGTGGATCACGAAACGGATATCCGGTTTATCAATTCCCATTCCAAATGCGATGGTAGCGACAATCACCTGTACATCTTCATTTAAAAACTGGTCTTGTCTTTCTGCACGCAGTTTCTGATCCAGTCCCGCATGATAGGCTACTGCCTTAATATTATTCGCTACCAGTAATTCAGCCAGTTCTTCGGTGGTTTTACGGTTCAGTGTATAAATGATCCCGCTTTTTCCTTTATGCTGACTGATGAACTTTACAATATGTTTTACCGTCTGGTCTTTTTTGATCTTGGGTTGGATCTCATAATAAAGATTGGTACGGTTGAAAGAAGAAATCAAAATATTGGGATCGCGTAAACCCAGGTTCTTGACGATATCACTCTGTACTTTGGGTGTTGCGGTAGCTGTTAATGCAATGACCGGAACATCGGGATTGATAATATCCATCATTTCACGTAAGCGACGGTATTCTGGTCTGAAATCATGTCCCCACTCAGAGATACAGTGCGCTTCATCCACAGCAAAAAACGAAATCTTGAGATCACGGAAATATTCCAGGTTTTCTGCCTTGGTCAAGGTTTCCGGGGCTACATACAGCAGTTTGGTTTTACCACTGTCGAGGTCTTCTTTCACTGCTTTGATCTGTCCTTTATTGAGGGAAGAATTCAGGAAATGGGCTACATCATCCTTTTCGCTGTATCCTCTTACGAGGTCTACCTGATTTTTCATCAAGGCGATCAAAGGAGATACAATAATGGCACAGCCATCAAGAATCATGGCCGGGAGCTGATAACATAAACTTTTTCCGCCACCGGTAGGCATGATGACAAATGTATCTTGTCCACTTAGCAGACTTCTAATCGATTTTTCCTGTGTTCCTTTGAATTCACGGAAGCCAAAATAGGTTTCGAGGGCGCCGTGGATATCGTATTGACTTCCTTTTAACGCTACAGGACCAGTTCTCTTCCCGACCTTAATGGGGGGTCTCTCTTTCACCGTTGCTTTTTTTGCCGGGGTTTTCTTTGTGCTTGTTGCCATGTATTTACAATAGGTTTTCCGCACCTGCGGAGCCGGTTATAATCATATAAGATACCTCTTTTTCCCGGAATTTTCACTTAAAATTTGCCAATTGGCGCAGAGGAAGTGTTTCCGGCGGACCCGGTCTTTGGTGCACTTTTGAGTTTTTTTCAAAAGGACGGCGAAGTTAATGAAGAATGGGATGATTACACAGACTTTGCTGTTAAAGTTTACCTTTGTGCAGCATGAAAAAAACGATCCTAGAAACAGCCATTACAACGATTAAGCTGGAAGCGGCATCTGTTGCCGGATTATCGGCATTTATTGATGACGCTTTTGAAAAAACGATTCGCATCTTGGCCAACTGCAAAGGTCGGATTGTGATCAGTGGTATTGGAAAAAGTGCGATTGTAGCGCAAAAAATAGTTGCTACCCTTAATTCAACAGGTACACCCTCTCTTTTCATGCATGCGGCAGACGCCATCCACGGCGATCTGGGTATGGTTCAGCAAGATGATGTAGTGATGCTGATCAGTAAAAGCGGGGAAAGTCCGGAAATCAAAGTATTGGTTCCCCTGATCAAAAACTTTGGTAATATTTTGATCGGAATGGTGGGCAATATGCAAAGTTTTCTGGCGCAGTCATCAGATCATGTATTGAATACCACGGTGAGCCAGGAAGCCTGCCCCAATAATCTCGCCCCCACCAGCAGTACCACGGCTCAAATGGTAATGGGTGATGTGTTAGCCGTTTGTTTGATGGAATTACATGGTTTCTCTGGACATGATTTTGCCAAATACCATCCGGGCGGAAACCTTGGCAAGCGTTTGTACCTGAGGGTGGCAGATCTGTATCTTAATAATGAACAGCCCAAAGTGTCATCGAATGCTACCCTCAAACAGGTGATTGTTGAAATAACAGAAAAAAGATTAGGCGTTACTGCTGTTGTGAATAATAACAACACAGTATTAGGTATCATCACAGATGGTGATTTACGAAGAATGTTAGAAAAAACAAATGAACTGGGTGCTATTACTGCAGCCGATATTTTAACAGCAAATCCCAAAAGTATAGAACCCGGTATGCTTGCCGTAGAGGCTTTGGATATCATGAGAGATCATGATATTAGTCAATTGGTTGTAGCAGAAAACGGAAATTACTTGGGTATTTTGCATATACATGACTTGGTAAGAGAAGGAATTATTTAAAGATTCAAGTAAAAAGAAACAAGATACAAGCAAGAGATAAGTATCTCACTGAGATATAATCAAGATTAATCATTGGATTACTAAATAAGCCTGTAATATTGCAGCGTTTATTCAGGGATTAAAAAAGCGTGTCAATGAATCAGCATCACTATGTAGCCATCATGGCCGGAGGGATTGGTAGTCGTTTCTGGCCGATGAGCAGAACAGCTTATCCAAAACAGTTTTTAGATATTCTGCATACCGGTAAATCATTGCTTCAATGGACCTATGAACGTTATGCAACTTTCATTCCCAAAGAAAATATTTTCATTGTCACTTCTGATGAATATGTTCCCATTGTTCATCAACAACTGAAACAGCTTCCGGTTGAAAATATTCTTGCCGAACCTAGCCGCAAGAATACCGCGCCTTGTATTGCGTATATTTCTTTTAAACTAGCGCAGAAGGATCCAGAAGCATCACTCATTGTAGCACCCAGTGATCATATGATTTTAGATAATGAAGCTTTTCGCAGCATTACCTTAAAAGCATTGGATTTTGTGAGTCATATTAAGTCATTGGTAACACTGGGTATTACACCTACACATCCGAATACAGGTTATGGTTATATTCAGCATGATAGCATGACAGTTGCAGAAGGTATTTATAAAGTAAAAACCTTCACTGAAAAACCCAATCTTGAACTTGCCAAGACTTTTATCAGCAGTGGCGATTTTCTTTGGAATGCGGGCATCTTTGTATGGCAAGTTAAAAATGTGGTAAAAGCTTTTGAGCAATACCAACCTGAGATGTTTGAATTGTTTGATGCCGAAAAGAAAAATTTCAATACTACCGAAGAAAAAGCAGCGATTGATAGAATTTATCCACTCTGTACCAATATTTCTATTGATGTAGCCATCATGGAAAAAGCAGATAATGTGTATGTGATTCCTTCCTCTTTTGGATGGAGTGATTTGGGTACCTGGAACAGTGCTTATGATAATCTGGAAAAAGATTATCTAGGTAATGCAGTAGCCAGCGAAAACGTGATCGTGATCGATGCAACCAAGTGTATGGTATCTGCCCCTAAAGAGAAATTATTGGTATTACAAGGATTGGATGATTTTATTGTAGTAGATACCAAAGATGTATTATTAATTTGTCGGAAAGACAAGGAACAGTCGATCAAAGAATACGTTGCAGAAGTAAAAAGAAATAAGGGAGATAAATATCTTTAATTATTTTCCGACAATATCTTCCTAAAAACTAACGATCAATCGCTTCCAAAAAATTAGTTCTTTTGAGATGCGAGGTATTGATTAGATTTGGCTTACCCTGTTTATTGTAACAGGTACCATTCGATTTGTAAAATGCCAGAGATGAAAACCGTTATTACCGGAACAGGAAGTTATATCCCACCACACATTAAGACCAACAGAGATTTTACCATTCAGGATTTTTATACTGAAGATCATGAGCGTATTGTGGCTGCCCCTAATGATATTATTGAAAAGTTTCGAGACATTACCGGTATTGAAGAAAGAAGATATGTAGGTACTGAATTTAATGCCTCAGATATGGCACTCATAGCTGCCAAGCATGCCATTGAAGACGCTGGTATTGACCCTGAAACCATTGATCAAATCATTGTAGCCCACAACTTTGGTAACGTCGTAAAACATACTATTCAAACCGATGTTCTTCCGGCATTGGCTTCTCGTGTGAAGCAGGGTTTACAAATCCAAAATCCTTCCTGTGTTGCGTATGATATTCTGTTTGGTTGTCCGGGTTGGATACAAGGTGTTATTCAAGCCGATGCTTATATCAAAGCCGGTATCGCTAAAAAATGTTTGGTGATTGGTACGGAAACACTCAGCCGTGTCATCGATCATTATGATCGCGATAGCATGATCTTTAGTGATGGCGCCGGTGCTTGTATCATTGAAGCACAGGAAAGTGAGAGCGGTATTTTAGCGGCCAGTGTACAAAGTCATTGTATAGATGAAGCCTATTATTTGTACATGGGTAAATCCAATTTCCCTG
The DNA here is from genome assembly GCA_013391385.1 of Sediminibacterium sp. Gen4. GTDB lineage: Bacteria > Bacteroidota > Bacteroidia > Chitinophagales > Chitinophagaceae > Sediminibacterium. The sequence goes on from JACBFI010000001.1 coordinate 33,433, forward strand.
AATCAGATCCGCGCATTCGTTATATTAAAATGAAAGGCAGAAAAGTGTATGAGTATGCCATTAAAAATGTACCTGCTGCTATGAAAGATTGCTTAGAAAAAGCTGGGGTACATGTAACCGAAGTAAAAAAGTTTTTCCTCCATCAAGCCAATGAAAAAATGGATGAAGGATTTATTAAAGTACTTTACAAGTTATACGGATTAAAAGAAGTGCCTGCCGGTGTGATGCCGATGAGTATTCATAAATTAGGTAATAGTTCTGTGGCCACCATTCCTACACTCTATGATTTGGTAAAACGTGGCATATTGGATGATCATTCCTTACAGTCCGGCGATATTGTGATGTTTGCTTCAGTGGGTGCAGGAATGAATATCAATGCGGTATGTTATCGGGTGTAACAAACTGATGTATTTGCTTGATATGAAGTGATCACTTTTAGGAATGATCCTGATAAATACTCTTTTTCCCCGATAATAAAAAAGCCATGATACATGCGATGGCAGCGAATGGCAATACTTCTTTCCCGAATAATTCCATCGCCATCACCATACATGCCAATGGTGCATGTGTAGCTCCTGCAAAAACGGCTACAAATCCTAAGCCTGTTAACATGGATAAAGGCAAGGGAATCCATATAGATAAGGCATTCCCCAACAACGCTCCAATAAAAAATAAAGGTGTTACTTCTCCACCTTTGAATCCGGCAGACAAGGTAAGAATGGTCAATATCATTTTCAGTGCAAAATCATAGACTTCCATGGACTCACTAAAAGATTGCACAATTACCGGTATTCCCAAACCCATGTATTTGCTGTTACCGATCCACCAGAATAATAGCACAACAATAATTCCGCCGATGAACGGACGCAATGGTGGATAGCTAATTCGATTCTTATATTGTTGTTTGGTAAAATGCATGATTTGTACAAACAGAAAAGCACATATACCAAATACTGCTCCTACCATGATGGTGTAGCCAATATTTAACCATGAAAAAGCCGGTATCAGCTCGATGGTATAGCTGGTATGAGGTATACCCCATAATCTGGTAACAAGGTCTGCAAGTATAGAGGCTGCTAAGACAGGTACAAGAATGGTATAACGTAATGCAATCTTTCGATTGATCTCCAATGCAAAAATGAATCCTGCCAATGGTGTTCCAAACACTGCGCCGAAACCGGCAGCAATAGAAGCTATTAATAATGTACGTCGATCTTCAGGACATAAACGAAAAGGTTGACTCAACTGATCAGCTATTGCACCCGACATTTGTAAAGCCGTTCCTTCTCGTCCCGCAGCGCCTCCGAATAGATGGGTGATCAAAGTTCCTACATAAATCAAAGGAGCCATGATCCATGGAATAATTTTTTGTGTGGGCTGCTGAATGGTTGCCAGTAATAATTTATTACCTGCTTCTGCCTCTTTACCAAAGCGATGATAACACCAGCCCACCATGAATCCTGCGATGGGTAAAAAGATAACAATCCATACATGACTTTCTCGAAAATCAGTAACCAGATCCAATGTATAAAGAAAAAAAGCTGCTGCTGAACCAGAACAAAAACCGATCAACACACATAAAACCATCCACTTCAACAGTCGTTGAAAAAAAGAATAGTGATTGTTAACAGTTGGAGTTTGCTGTACAGACATAAGTTCCTGATTTAAATGTACTCAACATTTATGATCAGGCGCCATCAGCTTTTTAGGGCGGTTCAATTAGGAAGACACCATTTCCTTAGAATAATGTTGTAAAGATAAAGTACAACTAATTACAAAGTATCGTCTAAGACTCCCAAATACCATTCATAGATGTAAGTATCACAGGTATATCGTCTGTAATCAATATCGTATGTTCATGTTGTGCTACATAACCACCCTTATTCCCTACTAGTGTCCAACCATCTTGTAAAGTATCTGCCATAGTTGAATTCGTGGCAATAAATGTTTCAATAGCTACTACACTGTTTTTTCGGAATCGCTCTTTATTGGCTCGATCTCTAAAATTAGCGATCTCATGTGGTGCTTCATGTAAGCTTCTTCCGATACCATGTCCGGTAAGATTCTTGATCACTTTATACCCATGTTTTTTAGCCTCTGTCTCAATCAGTCCACCAATATCCGCAATACGAACACCTCCTTTGATCGAATGAATGGCTTTATGCAAGATGTTTTTTGAAGCGTTTACTAATCTTTGTTTTTCGTTATCTGCATTACCCAATACAAAAGAACCTCCGTTATCTGCCCAAAATCCATTCAAGGATGCAGAAACATCGATATTGATCAGATCACCTTCTTTCAAAATGATTTTTTCGGAAGGAATCCCATGTGCCATAGCTTCGTTTACACTGATACAAGTATATCCCGGAAAACCATAAGTAACATAGGGAGCAGAACGTGCACCGAAAAATTGCAATAGTTCGCCTCCATATTCATCCAGTTCTTTGGTAGTCATACCCGGCTGGGCATACTCCTGCATTTTCTTCAAAGTCACTGCCACTACTTTACTCACTTCCTGCATTCCCAGTAATTCCCATTCTTTAGTAATAGACATAAAAGGTCTTTTAATAGTAAAATGTAAAGTTCTAATAAATCAACTGTGATCTGGCTTAAAAAATGTCCAACGGAATCATGGCTTTACAGAAAACACTCTATGATTATAAAATGAACGTATAAGTAAGAGAAAATTGAAAAGGAAGTGCATCTAATCATACACTTCCTTTTGAACAAGAATAGGATAAAAATCTGAGTATTGAATTAAATCAGATCCGCAACCGGAAAATCAATCTCAAACTCTGTCAGATTATGTATGTAATTACTGATGATCTTATCCCCTACAACAATGATCACATCGATCAAATTCGCCTCAGTATAACCTGCAGCAAAAAAATTGTTTTTACTTTCTTCAGTTGCTTTACCTCGGTTAGTCACAACGGATGCTGTGAATTTTGCTAATGCATCTAGTTTGCTATCGAAAGAAGCTGTTCCTTTTCTGATCTCCAGAATTTGGTCATCGGTAAATCCATTCATTTTACCAATAACGGTATGCGCAGACTGGCAATAGCGGCAACCATTGATTTGACTGGTTACCAGATTGATCACTTCTCTTTCTTTGGCTCTCAATGTGCTTTTTCGATTTTGTAAAGCGAGATAATCGTCCAAAGCTGTTTCACTTTTTGCGAAATAGGCATACAGATTGGGTACAAAACCTAGCCCTTTTTGCAGGTTGTCAAAAAGAGATTGATTGGTTTCAGAAACTTCTGCTTTGGTTGGAATCGTAAAGACTCTTGTGGTGGTCGTTGACATGTTATGTAGTTTTAAAATTGTTTGTCATGATTGACAGAACAAAATTGCAACGACCCGTAAAGTTTAAAAATGATGTAGTTTAGGAAATCTGGTTGATCTAGATCAACTTTTTTTGGAAGCTTTCTTATTTCTGATCCTTGATAAAAACTCTGTTGTTATCCCTAAATAAGAAGCCAATGCATACTGGGGAACCCTTTCAGCGATCTGAGGATATTTCTCCATGAAACGATCGTATCGTTCTTCCGCCGTTTGTGTAAGATTAGAGATAATACGTTGTTGCATAAAAGCAGCCGTTCTTTCCGCTCTGATCCGAAAGAAGGTTTCAAACTTATGATTGGATTGTTTGAGCATTTGTTCCTTTTCATAAGAGATCTCCAGAATAATACTGTCTTCCAATGCAATGACAAACATCGTAGCCGGTGTTTGTAAAATATAACTGTTATAATCGGTGATCCACCAATCTTCAATTGCAAAAGCAATGGTACTGTCTTGACCATGATCATCTACCACATAAGCCCTAAAAGCACCCTTGACCACATAGTTTCTATGCTGAACAATGAAATTCGGTTGAACAATAAATTGCCGTTTTTTGATCTTTACTTCACGAAAAGATGCGGCAAAGACTTCAGCCTCTTGGTCTGTTAGATCAATGGTTCTTTTGATGTATTCGATGATTTTTTGATTACTAGTCATCCAATGGATTTTAGATTATTATATCATCCTTTTAACATCAGACGTTATCTTGATAATAACCTTTCAATAGTAGAAAAAATTTAGCCTTTGGCTTTTTAGAAAGTCAATATCAATAATCTATTTCTCATTTCAGTAAGGATTCAAATCTTTTTGTAAGAACTTCTTTACTTTGATTTATGGTGTCTACTCTATTCTTCAAGATGGAGAGTAAGTAGTAATTATTTGTTACATCAATAGTCGTATCATATTCACTTTCTACACTGTTGTCATGACTTTCTTGTATCCAGGCAAATATTTGGGTTTCTCCTTTGATGGTTTTATAGACCCAAGAATTTTTGGTATACAAATCACCTGCATCTCCAACCATTTCAGCTAATTCAATGATATTAGTGATACTATCACTATTTCGATCAAATATAAATAGCTGAAGTGATGAGGACTGATAAATTGACGGAACACGGGTAAGTAGCGCTATTCTAGAAGAGTCTAGAAAGAATTTGAAACAGGCTGCAAAGACTTCACCCGGACCATAAAGATTCGCAATACTTTCCGGAAATAATAATAATACATCAACACTATCCAATTGAACACCTTTGAATTTATAAGTATCTAACTCTGTATTGTCAGACGAGAATACCTTTAAAGTATCAAATGAAATGTCTTTGTATTTGGTAAGTAAAGATGAAAACTTACTTTCATTTTTGATTACGTTTTGATTGCTGTCATGTGAACAACTAAAGACTGAGACCAATGAAAGTAGAAGTAAAGTGTTACGCATATTAAATTGTAAACTTGCTGCTTACTAATAAATATAAGCAATTCAACGCTTCATCAAAAAAAAACAATATGTATTTTAAACGGATGAGCATTTTGTAAAGTTTCGAAACTCTCCAAAATCAAAACGCCCCATCTAAAAATGAGGCGTTCAAAAATCTCACCCACTTCAGAGGGCAGGGTTACTAGTAACCCGAATATTCTTCCCTTCAACAAAGTTCAAAATCATGGGCCACAGTTGAGCTCATTATTTACTTTTTATCGGTTTCTTGTTGCATTCCAGATTTTTTTATAAAAAAAACAACACCTACATATATAACCCATACAACCGAAAATGCAATTAGTCCTTTGAGATTCGACAACACATCTTCCTTATCATAACGACCATGTATTCGTTTACGGAAGAACTGATTGGAATACTCCTGCGCATATTCTATAGACATTCCCAGCAAATACAGGAAAGCAAATATGAGTATATGCTTTGTAAATCTTTTTTTAGCGAATAATACATTGAGAAATGCGGCTGCTAAAAAGTAAAACAATGAATGTAACTCTTTATCATAATGTCTGAAGACTGATGGCAATTTTACCATAAAACCAATTATGGAAAGTATCAGAAAAAGAAAAGTCAAAAAGAGATTGCTATTTTTATTTTGGAATAATTTCATTTTGAGCCGTCTGCTTGTTGAATGTTTCAATTAAAGACACAAACTAAGACTATTAAAAAAATATGAAAATAATTTTACAGGAAGAATGCAAGGTGGATTTGTAAAACTTTGCATGCTATTTCAAAAGTTCTCGAAAGAAGTGCTATATATATTTATCGTTAATAGCCACTGAAAACGCAGAAGGGCACAGAAAAACGACTTACAAATAATGCTTAACTACTTTTAGAAAGTTCCCAAAAGCAAAACGCCCCATCCAAAAATGAGGCGTTCAAAAATCTCACCCCTTCAGGGGGTAGGGGGTCAGTACCCCCTCACATTCTTCCCTTCAATAAAATTCAAAAATGCCTTATTGACTACTTTATTACCACCCGGTGTTGGGTAGTTACCTGTGAAGTACCAATCACCAGTGTTGGTAGGACAACTATCATGTAAGTCTTCAATGGTCTGATAAATTACTTCTACCGGTATACTGATTTCCGCAGGAGTAATCAATTGCGCAATTTTATCAGAGATCTCTTCTGTGGTAAATGGTTTGTATACCTGACGTACCACATTCTCAGTGTGTAATTGTCCGGTACGGGCCAGTTCCTTTATCTTCTCATGTACTTCTGTGAGTACATGTTCCATATTTCTTTCTTTCAACAAAGCAATCGCTGCACGGAAAGCAATAAAATCGCCAAGTTTACTCATATCAATTCCATAACAATCCGGGTAACGGATCTGTGGTGCAGAAGAAACTACGATGATCTTTTGGGGTTTCAATCGCGCCAGCATCCGTACAATACTTTCTTTCAATGTAGTCCCACGTACAATACTATCATCGATCACCACTAATGTATCTTGACCCGCACGTACCGTTCCATAAGTTACATCATAAACGTGCTGCACCATTTCATTGCGGTTGGCATCTTCTGTAATGAATGTACGCAGCTTCACATCTTTGATGGCGATCTTCTCTTGTCTGATCTTACGCGTAATCATCTCTTCCAATTTATCCGGCGTAAAATCATTGCCCCAGCTGAGAATGCGTTCTACTTTGATCTTGTTCAGGTATTCTTCCATCCCTTTCACCAATCCGTAAAAAGCTACTTCTGCCGTGTTCGGGATATAAGAGAAAATGGTATTCTTCAGGTCATTGTTGATTCGCTCTAATACTGTCTGACTCAAATGATGACCCAATGCAATTCTTTCGCGATAGATTTTTTCATCACTACCACGTGAGAAATAGATGCGCTCAAAACTACAAGCTCTTCTTTCTTTGGGTTCCAGTATCTGTTCAATGCTATAATTACCTGCATCATCTACAATGATGGCTTTACCCGGCATCAGTTCCATCACTTCATTCTCACCCACATTGAATGTTGTTCTAATGGCTGCACGCTCACTGGCTGCAACAATTACTTCGTCATTGATATAATAATAAGCCGGACGAATACCATGCGCATCACGCATTACAAAACTGCTGCCATTACCAAGTAATCCACCGATGGTATAACCACCATCAAACAATGGCGTGGCTTTTTGTAAAACATGTTTAAGATCTGCTGCATTGGGATGCAGTTCATCTTCTTTTGCCAGAAAATGATGGATCACTTCCATCATCGCAGCAAGGTCACTTTGTTTTTGGAAGTCACCCGGACTCATATTGATGAGATCAAATAACTCATCGGTATTTACCAGATTAAAATTACCGGCGAGTGCCAGGTTTTTACCCGGCATCAGGTCTCTTTTAATAAATGGATGACAAAACTCTACATTATTCTTTCCTTGGGTACCATAGCGAAGATGTCCGAGTAAGAGTTCTCCGAGAAAGGGTAAGTGTCCTTTCATCAATCCCGGATGTTGTTTGATATCAGGCTGGTATTTTTCCAGTTCCTGCACTTCCTGTCCGATCTTAAAGAAGATATCCGCAATCGGTTGGGGTGCATTGCTGCGCATTCTATGCAGAAAGGGGTTTCCTGGCTCAGTATTCAATTTCACAGCGGCGATTCCGGCACCGTCTTGTCCACGGTTGTGCTGTTTTTCCATCAAGAGGTACAGCTTATTGAGGCCATAGGTTACCGTACCATGTTTCTGTAAATAATAGGAAAAAGGTTTCCGGAGTCGAATATAGGCAAGCCCACATTCGTGTTTGATCTCGTCGCTCATGTTATGATTTAAAAAGAAGTGGCGAAGTTAACAACTCCGCCACGTTTTATAAAGTTAATTGTAAGCCGTACTTAATTCTGGTCTCAGTGTCTCTGCTAACCATAGGAACTCATTGGTAAACAGGTCAATAGACTTACTAAAAGAACCATCTGTGAGTTCGCCTGCTTCATTGAATTTCTTATCTACAAATGGTGTTACCAGCATATAAGGCGAAGCAATGCCAAATAATGCCGGCACCAGCAACAATAACTGCTGACTCGCTCGCATACCCCCCATGGCACCGGTTGATGCAGTTACCAATCCGAAAGGCTTATGTGCCTGCTTCGGAAAATGATCCATTAAATTCTGTAAAGCAGGTGAATAGCTGCCATTGTATTCGGGTGTTACCAGAATAAAAGCATCCGCAGCAAACATTCTTTCTGCCAATGGTTTGAATTCTTCCGGAGTATTCTCAACAGAAGAAAATACACTCTCTAATAAAGGCAGTTTCCAATCACGCACATCAATGATATTCACCTGATGAGGGGTATGTTGACTCAAATGTTTTTGTAAGAACAAAGCCAGTCTATTAGTAACACTATTTGTTCTCGGACTTCCTGAAATAATTTCTATGTTCATGTTTTGCAAGTTTGAGATAGCTTATTGCCTATAGTTCATAGCTTATAGTAATTGTCTTTCTATTTGCTATGATCTATAAGCCATACGCTCTAATGATTAATCGGCACTTCTATAACAATAAAGCGACTCTCCTGTTCAGTATGCAAGGTAAATTTGTGGGTGTCCCAGATGCCAAGAGCGTCTCTTTTGTTGAGGATTGTTCCGTTTATCGTAAGTGAGCCATCGATCACGAAAACGTATACACACTTATTTAAGGGTGAAAATGAGTAGTCGATTTTTTGTTGAGCATCAAAATAACCCAGACTCAATTTCGCATTCTGGTTGATCCAGCAATGTGTAATGCCTTCTTCATTGCTAATGATGGTGGTCAGTTGATTTTTTCGTTTCGCTTCCGGAAAATATCGTTTCTGATAGCGGGGTGTGATATTTTCTAATTTCGGCTCAATCCATATCTGTAGAAACTGAACATCTTCTTCACCAATATTATGTTCTTCATGTCGCAGTCCGGTTCCGGCACTCATGATCTGTACCCAATCTTTTTCTACCACTTCCGCATAACCCATGGTGTCTTTATGATTCATTTTTCCCTGTAGCATCACGCTGATGATTTCCATATTGGTATGTGGATGTAATCCAAAACCACCACCGGCTTTCACCACATCATCATTAAATGTGTGTAATAATCCAAACCCTTTACGAGATGGATCCTGATAAGAAGAGAAGCTAAAAGAAAAATTACTGATAAGCCAGCCAATATCTTTTAATCCTCTTTCTGCTGCAGGGAAAAATTTTGTTTTCATATGATTATTTCTCTGAGTACCCCTTATTTCTCATGTTCTCTGCTGTTAATTTTTACCGCAGAGAACATGAGAAAGGAAGGTAGCGCGGAGTTTTTTTAATTAATAGAACTATTTACTTCTATGGATCCACTTAATGTTTTGGATACAGGACAAAGTTTAGCGATCTGTAACAATCGATCTTTCTGTTCCTGATCCAGATTCCCCTTCAGTTGGATGTTGCGACTGAAAACCGTTTTTCCATCAATTCTTTCTAAGCTAACTGCTACTTCTATTCCTTCTACTGGCCATTGTTTTCGATCTGCATACATCCGAAGGGTAATGGCAGTACAACTGGCCAATGCTGCTTCCAACAATTCATCAGGCGCCGGAGCTAAATCCGTTCCTCCTTGTTCTACTGGTTCATCTGCACCAAATACATGCCTTCCGTTTTCCAAACGAACCTGATACTTTGTAGTTGCAATGCTGGCTTTTGTCATACTGAGTTATTTATGTTTTAACCACCGAGTTACGCGGAGTTTGGCACAGAGTTACACTGAGCTTCTCAAAAAAATCAATAACATCACATTTTCACTCTGTGAACCTCTGTGCCAAACCCTGTGTATTCTGTGGTAAAAGACTACGCTTGCTTAATCATCTGAACGGCTAAATGCAGTTTCACATCATCACTTACCACTACTCCACCTGCCTCAGTTACTGCGCCCCAGCCCAGACCGAATTCTTTACGGTTGATTTTTCCGTTGATCTCGAATCCGGCTTTATGTTGACCCCAAGGATCTACCATGGTACCACCGAATGTAACTGAAAGATCGATGGTTTTTGTTACATCACGAATAGTCAGGTCTCCTGTAAGGGTATATTCCTCATCATTTTTCTTGGTCAAGCGCTTAGAAACGAAAGTCAGCTTAGGGAATTTTTCTGCAGCGAAGAAATCATCACTTTTCAAGTGACCATCACGCTGTTCATTGTTGGTGTTGACGCTGTCGATATCAGCTTCAAAAGAAATTTTTGCGTCGCTGAAATCAGCTGCTTCAGATTCCATGGTAGCATCGAATTTCGTAAAGCTACCGGTTACGTTGGTGATCATCAGGTGTTTTACCTTGAATGTGATTTCACTGTGTGCTGCGTCGATTTTGTACGTTGACATATTGTTTGGTTTTTATTTTGCTAATAGTTGATGGCTTATCGCCGATTTTTTTTAATTGCCACTGAGGGCACTGAGTTACACTGAATTTTTTTGATCTTATTAGATAGTCGTCATCCTGAGCATAGCGAAGGACTATTCTTCAATCAATACCCCCATCTTCCCCAACTGATAATCACGGAAGGCTTCCATCAGTTCGGTTTGGTTGTTCATGACGAATGGACCATGAGAAGCTACAGGTTCATTGAGCGGTTCACCGGTTCCAATGAATAGGGTGCTATCTTCCAAGGCTTCCAATTCAAATCCATCACCATCATTCTGAAAGACTGCTACATATTTTCCTTCGACTTCGCTATCGCCTGTCACTCGTACTTTACCTTGAAGTACATAGATGAAAGCATTGTGTGAAGCGGGAATCTGAAAGAAATATTTACCACTTTTTTGAAAACTAGCAGTAAATGTGTTTACATCAGATTGTGTATGGATAGGCCCTGTTGTGTTTTCTAACTTACCTGCAATAACATTTACTTGTACCAATCCATCAGCAGTAGTGATCTTAGGCGTATCTTCTGCTGTCAGTGGTTGATACGAAGGCTGATCCATTTTATATTTAGCAGGCGTATTCACCCATAACTGAATGAGTTCTTGTTTGCCACCGATTTCATGAATATCAGCGGGTGGTCTTTCACTGTGAATCACTCCCATTCCGGCATTCATCCATTGCGTACCGCCTGCGTATACCACATTATCATTGCCCCTGCTATCACGATGATGCACCCCACCTTTGAAAATAAAGCTCACCGGAGAGAATCCACGATGCGGATGCGGACCTACACCTGCATGTTTTGTATCAGCATGGGTAGGCACTTTGATATCCGCATGATGTAACAACAAAAATGGATCAATGCTTTCCGCTTTGGCAGAAGGAAAAGGTTGTCTGATGGGCATACCACCCATATCCATCGGTGTTGCGTATAAAATACTTTTAATGGTTCTGTTCTTCATCTTATGCCTCCTCTATTTTCATGGGTACATCGATCAATAAAATTTCAGCGTTGCTGCTGGCTGTGATGTTGATGGTATCTGTTTCCCAGATTCCCAGTCCATCTCTTGCATCCAACTGTTCTCCGTTGATGGTTACTTGTCCACCAATCACAAATGCATACACTCCATTTTCTTTTCTTTTGATCTGATAAGTTTTCTCTACACCAGCTTCCAGGTTTGCAAGGGAAAACCATGCATCCTGATTGATCCATACTGCCTGCTCATCATCAGGTGCTACTACAGTCAACACTTGGTTCAAACGATCTTCCGGTTTGAAAGATTTTTGTTGATAGCGAGGCTCGATATTTTTTTCTTTGGGAAATACCCAGATCTGTAAAAATTTTACTTCTTTATCATGATTGGCATTGGTCTCACTGTGCGCAATACCACTACCGGCACTCATAATTTGTACATCATGCTGACGAATGATCTCATCTCTTCCGGTTGTGTCTTTATGATGTAGATCACCTGACAATGGAATAGAAACAATTTCCATATTATCATGCGGGTGTTTGGAAAAACCCATACCACCTTTTACCGTATCATCATTCAAAACACGCAATGCGCCAAAATGAATACGTTCAGGATTATAATAATGTCCAAAGCTGAATGTATGGTAACTGTTCAGCCAACCAAAACTGGCATGTCCCCTTGTGTTTGCTTTGTGAAGTATTGTTTTCATAATGTATGTTTTTGAATACATGTATGTACACGTATTTGTTCAAAAAAATATTAGCTTTCTTTTTCTCTTACTCTTTCAAGTAGCTGATTGATTGATGCGGCTTCTGCTTCATTGATCACCATCACTTCATCAAAAATGGCATTGATGCGTTGTGTACTGGCTTCCAATACAGCAATTCCACTTTGGGTTAGCGAGATAACCGTTTCACGTTTGTCTGCCTCAGACGTAGCACGCTTCACCAACTTTTTGATCTCTAATCTGTCAATGATCCTTGGAACATTAGAATTTTTCTCAATCATTCTACAAGCAATGTCTTTCACACAAATCAATTCCGGGTGTTTCCCCTTTAATATTCTTAAGACATTGTATTGTTCATGTGTTAATCCAAATTCTTTCAATTCCCTGCTCATCACTGTCTTTAGCCACCAGGCCGTATACAGTATATTCAATCCTGCTTTATGCACTTCGTTCTTAAATCTTGTACTTTGTATGGCTTGTTCCAGTTTCACAACACAAATATATGTATATACATTGAATTAGAAAAATAATTTTTTGCCTTTCGCATAAACTATTGATTTACAAATAACTAATTCAAAATTAAAAATTAAAAATAATAGATGTACCTACAAAAAGAACGCGAATCAATGATTGATTCGCGTTCTTTAGCGTTGTTACCTTCCCGAATTTTCTCGCCGGACTGAAGTCCGGCGCTATTTAAATTAATCCTTGATTGCTTGTCACTTTCTTGTGCCTCGCTGCTTCACGCTTGTTTCTTTCTTGTCGCTTGAGCCTTCGTTCTTGATCCTTCTTCCAAATTTTCTCGCCGGACTAAAGTCCGGCGCTATTTCAATTGATCCTTGTTTGCTTGTCACTTTCTTGTGCCCTGTTGCTTCACGCTTGTTTCTTTCTTGTCGCTTGAGCCTTCGTTCTTGACTCTTCGTGCATTAGTTTTTCCTATCAACCTCCGCCTTTGCCGCAGCTGCTTTCCATTCTTTCAAACTTTCGCAACCGGTAAAGTCCTTATCGATAGACACATAATAATTAGGAATATGCTCTTTGAACCATTTATCTAAAGCTTGTGTCTTTTTAGATTCCAAAGCACGTTGAGCAATTCTATTATAATCATCCATCAGGTTTTCACGATGGGGTTCTGTTCTACGTTTCAAATGAATCAAACGAACAGCTTTGCGACCACGCTCATCGGTATATACTTGAGGTGCTGAATATTCTCCCGGTTTCAGATCTTTTAATGCGATAACCATGTCTTTATCCAACATATCAATACTCAAAAATACATTTCCATCCTGAGCTGAGATAGAACCTGCACTGAATTTACTGTTCTCATCTTCACTGTATTTACTCACTGCTTCACCAAAAGAAAGAGTACCGGCTATGAGTTGCTTTTTTACTGAATCTAATTTTTTAACCGCATCCTTGATCTCATCTTCTGTTACCGGAGGAATACGGAGGATATGTCTTACCACCGCTTCATCACCCGAACGAGACATCAATTGAATAATATGCAATCCGAATTTTGATTTCACAACCGGAGAAATTTGATTTTCCTTGAGTCTAAATGAGGCTGAAAGGAAAGCAGGATCCCAGTTACGATCATTTCTGTTGAGGTTGTATTGTCCGCCCTGGTCTTTACTTCCCGGATCTTCTGAATACAATTTTACCAGTGCTTCAAACTTCTGAACACCCGTCTCCACCGATCTTTTGTAATCATACATTTGTTTGGATACATATTCTTCAACATCACGATTGGCTTTGGGTATGATGACGATCTGACTCAGCTCCACTTCACTTTCATAAAAGGGCAAACTATCTTTCGGGATCTTGTTGTAATAAGCTTTTACTTCTGTTGGGGTGATCTTTATGGTTTCAATGATCTTATTCTGCATTTGTTCCGCCATTTTTTGTTCACGGAAACTGTTGCGGAAATCTTCTTTAAGCTGGTATACCGTTTTACCTGCAATCTCTTCCAGAATATCTTTTGATCCGTATTGCTGAATCGCAGCACGAATACGGTTGTCAATGGTTGCATCAATCTCCTCTTCACTTACCGACAAAGAATCTTTCTCAGCCTGTAATATCAATGCTTTTTGAATCAACTGTCTTTCCAACACCTGACATTCTGTAGGGAATACAATACCTTCCTGACCCTGATATTGTCTTTTCATATCAGCGATCTCATTGAGAATATCAGAACGCAGAATAATTCTGTCTCCTACCTGACCCACAATTTTATCTGCCACCACTTTTTTGGCCTGCGCCTTGACCGACATCATCCCGGTCACTAACAAAACAACTATCAGAAATACCTTTTTCATATCAAATTATCTGCTTCAAATGTAATTAATCAGGACGTGTTTCCTTTGTTGGATAAGGGTTTTAACAAAAAAAAAGCGACAAGCGGCAAGCCATAAGCTACAAGATTTCATGTAAAGAAAAGGGAATGAAACCATCTTGAAACAGTAGTCATTCCCTCCCCATTCTTGCAGCTTGCGGCTTGTAGCCTGAAGCTTTATAGTGTTCTCTTCACTTCTTCTTCTTCAAACGCTTCCACGATATCCCCAACTTTCAGGTCGTTGAAGTTTTTGATGGTTAGACCGCATTCCATATTGGATGCTACTTCTTTTACATCGTCTTTGAATCGTTTCAAGCTGCCCAATTCAGCGCTTTGACCTTCACCCTTCGGATATTCAACGATACCATCACGAATGATTCGAATCTTGCTGTTACGGCTGATTTTTCCATCGAGTACAAAGCAACCGGCAACAGTGGCTTTATCAAACTTATAGACTTCACGTACTTCCACGTTGGCGGTAATTTTCTCCTGGATCTTCGGCTCCAACATCCCTTCCATCGCACTCTTGATTTCATCGATGGCAGTATAGATGATAGAGTACAGTTTGATCTCCACACCTTCATTTTCAGATAGCTTATTTGCCTGCATAGAAGGTCGCACGTTAAAGCCAATGATGATGGCATCGGATGCCGTTGCCAACAATACATCACTTTCAGAAATCTGTCCAACCCCTTTGTGTACCACTCTTACAGCGATTTCTTCGGTTGACAATTTCTGTAATGAATCACTCAAGGCTTCTACCGATCCATCCACATCACCCTTGATGATGATATTGAGTTCTTTAAAGTTACCCAATGCCAAACGACGTCCGATCTCATCGAGTGTAATATGTTTTCTTGCACGCAGTCCTTGCTCACGCAATATCTGAGCACGTTTGGTAGCGGTTTCTTTTGCTTCAGCTTCATCTTCATACACTTTGAACTTCTCACCCGCTTGTGGTGCACCATTCAAACCTAAAATAACAACCGGTGTAGATGGTGGCGCTTCTTCGATACGCTGATTACGCTCATTGAACATCGCTTTTACACGACCATAGTATTGTCCGGATACAATCAGATCACCCTGACGTAATGTTCCGTTCTGTACTAAGATGGTTGCTACATAACCACGTCCCTTATCGAGTGAAGCTTCAATAATAGTACCTGCTGCTTCTCTATCCGGATTGGCTTTCAGGTCTAACAATTCAGCTTCCAACAATACTTTTTCCAAGAGCAGATCCACATTCAGTCCTTGCTTGGCAGATAATTCCTGGTTCTGGAATTTACCACCCCAAGCTTCTACCAGAATATTCATCTGTGATAACTGCTCATATATTTTTTGTGGATTGGCTCCGTCTTTATCAATCTTGTTCACCGCAAAGATCATCGGTACATTCGCCGCTTGTGAGTGGCTGATGGCTTCTCTTGTTTGAGGCATTACAGCATCATCCGCAGCAACTACGATGATAGAAATATCCGTCACTTTCGCACCACGTGCACGCATCGCGGTAAAGGCTTCGTGACCCGGTGTATCCAGGAAGGTAATGGCTTTACCATTCGGCAGTGTTACCTCATATGCACCAATGTGCTGTGTGATACCACCTGCCTCACCCGCTACCACATTGGCATTACGGATATAGTCAAGCAATGAAGTCTTACCATGGTCAACGTGACCCATAATGGTTACGATCGGTGGTCTTGGTACCAGATCTTCTTCACTATCCTCATCCTGTTCATCATCAAATTCATCTGTTTCATCAACACCAATAAACTCTACTTCAAAACCATATTCACTAGCTACCAATTCAATCACTTCCGCATCCAAACGTTGGTTGATGGAAACCATGATACCGAGGTTCATACATTTTCCGATCACATCTGCAAAGCTCACATCCATCAAGTTCGCCAACTCACTTACCGTCACAAATTCTGTTACTTGTAGTTTGTTGTCTTCACCCATCTCATTACCCATCGCCTCCGCAGCTTCATCACGCTTAGCTCTTCTGTATTTCGCTTTCAGGCTCTTACCGCGACCACCGGTTCCGGCCAATTTGGCCTGTGTTTCGCGGATTTTTTCCTGAATGGCTTTCTGATCAATTTCTTTGTCTTCAACCTGTCCACCACCTCTTCTATTTCTGTCGCGGTTACCGCCACTTTTATTTCCACCTCCTTGATTACGGTTGAAGTTGCCTCCACCACCGCCACCTTGGTTGTTTCTATTATTGGCTGGAACGATCGGACGGTTTGGACCGGTCATTGGACGTCCATCAGGACCCGTTTGTGGTGGAGGTGCTCCACCTTCTTTGCGGTCAACAGGAATACGTTTGCGTTTGCGCTTCTCATCTCTGGCCGCAGGTTTTGGACGGGTATCGCTGTTAACGGGAAGTTCAATTTTACCAAGGATCTTGGGTCCTTCTAATTTTTCCGCTCTAATATTTTCAATAACAGGAGGTGCGGCATTGTCTGCTTCTTCCATTGCAGGTGCAGGTGTAGCAATTACTTCCGGAGCTGCGGGTTCAGCCGGTTCCGCTTTCTTTGCTTTTGCTGCGGGCTCTTTCGGAGCTGCAGGTTCTTCTTTTTTCTTAGGTGCTTTCTTAGGGCGCGTAGATGAGTCGATCGCAGAGAGATCAATCTTATTCAACACTTTTGGCGATTCGATCTCAGGTGCTTCCGCTTTAATCACTTCTGCTTTTTCTACAACCGGTTCAGGCTGTACTTCAACAGGTTTCGCCTCTACCACCGGTTCAGGCTTCACTTCCTGTTTAGGTTCTTCCTTAGGAGCAGGAGCAGCTACTGGCTTTTTCTCTTCTTTTTTATTGAAGGAAAGATCTTCTTCGTCTTTTTTCTTCTTGGCCTCAGCCTGTGCAGCTTTGGGGATTTCTACCTGATCGGCTTTGTTCTTAGCTACTTTATCACTTTGAAACTCTGCCTGAAGGGCATAGTACTGGTCTTCTGAAAGCTTAGCGGTAGGCTTCAGTTCATCTTTATTAAATCCTTTCTTCACCAGGAAGTCGATCAGGGTATCCTGACCAATATTGAACTCCTTGGCGGCTGCTAACAGTCTTGGTAATTTCAGTTCTGACATTCAAGTTTTTTTGGTCCATAGTCCATCGTCAATGGTCCATGGACTATGGACTATCATCCATGGACTAATTTTATACGGCTACCAATCTATCAGGCAATAAGTATACCCGACAAATATAGTTCCTTCAAAGCGCTTATTCTTCTCTGTCGAATTCTTCTTGTAAGATTCTTCTTACTTCTGCAATGGTTTCTTTTTCCAGATCGGTTCTTCTTTCCAGTTCTTCTGCGGTCAGATTGAGGATGCTGCGTGCAGTATCACAACCAATACGCTTGAACTCGTCGATCACCCATGGTTCGATCTCATCACTAAATTCATCCAGATCAATATCAAATTCGTCTACTACTTCTTCATCTTCTCTGAATACATCAATCTCATATCCGGTCAACTCACAAGCCAGTTTGATGTTCACACCGCGACGACCAATGGCGAGCGATACCTGATCTGCTTTCAGGTATACTTCCGCATGCTTCTTGTCGTTGTCCAACTCCATGTAACTGATCTTGGCAGGTGTTAAAGAACGTTGAATCAACAACTGAATATTGCTAGTGAAGTTGATTACATCAATGTTCTCATTCTTCAACTCACGAACGATGCCATGAATACGGCTACCTTTCATACCCACACAAGCTCCCACCGGATCGATACGATCGTCATAAGATTCAACCGCTACTTTCGCACGCTCTCCCGGATCACGAACAATTTTCTTGATAGCGATCAATCCGTCAAAGATCTCAGGTACTTCAATCTCCAGCAATTTCGCCAGGAATGTAGGACTGGTTCTTGAAAGAATGATTACTGGTGTATTATTTTTCAGATCCACACGTTCTACTACTGCGCGGATATTTTCTCCTTTTTTGAAATAATCCTGAGGTATTTGTTCAGATTTAGGAAGAATCAATTCATTGCCTTCCTCATCCAACAGTAATACTTCTTTTTTCCAAACCTGGTATACTTCTGCACTGATGATTTCTCCAATTCTATCACCATATTTTTTGATCAATACATTTTTCTTCAGATCACTGATACGGCTGGCCAGTGTTTGCTTGGCAGCAAGAATGGCGCGACGACCAAAGTCAACCATATCCACTTCCTCATACAATTCTTCACCCACTTCAAAATCCGGCTCGATCTTTACCGCATCTGTGTAAGCTACTTCCGACAAAGGATCAATTACTTCACCATCTTCTACAATCATTCGTCTGCGGATGATCTCCAAATCTCCTTTCTCAGCATTTACGATTACGTCAAAATTTTCATCACTTCCGTATTTCTTACGAAGCAGTGTTTTGAATACATCTTCCACCACTTTCATCATCGTGGGACGATCAATATTTTCTGCGTCTTTAAATTCCTGAAACGCTTCGATGAGGTTGATACTAGCCATGTCTTAAGTTTTAGAAATTCGGAAGACAAGCTCCAAGCTTTAAGCTTCAAGCTACAAGTCTTACTGAATTAGAATTTGATTTGAACTGTTGTTGATTTTATATGATTGAATGGTATTACCAATTGTTGTGTTACTGCTTTTTTGCCCTTTCCCTCGGTATGTTCTATGATGATGTCTGCTTCTGCTACTTCTAGTAGCTTACCCTCTTTTTTGGTTCCGTCTGCAAACAGTACTTCAATAAAACGACCTATATTCTTTTTATACTGACGATGTAATTTCAAAGGCTCATCCAATCCGGGTGATGACACTTCCAACGAAAACTCACCTTCCGGATACATGCCGGTTTCTTCAATCAACTTGTAAAGCTTTCGATTAAAGGATACACATTTCTCAATGGCCAGCCCCTCATCCCCATCCAAAAACACTTTTACATTGTTGGTAGGTTTGATACGAACCGATACACAGAAATAAGCAGGTTCTTCTGCCAGCACACTATCGATCAACTGCTCGATCTTTCCTATTTGTGTTTCTATTGACATATCTAAATAGAAGAAGGGAACGCTTCCGTTCCCTTCTATTGTTCTTTTCCTACTGCAAATGTAGTGTATTTAACCCTTACGTTCCAAATCTACCTCACCCCCTCCCCCTCTCCCCGCAGGGAGAGGGGTGGCGAGCACTGCGATGCCGGGGTGAGGTTGTGAGGCTGTGAGGCATTTTTTTTATCTTTGTAGGATGGTGAAGATTCTTTTATGGGGGTTTTTGATTTACTTCCTTTATAACCTGATTTTTAAATTCATAGTACCGGTTAGCAAAGTAGCTTCCCAAATGAAGGGACAAGTGAAAAAAATGCAGGAACAACAAGAAGCCGCGAGGAAGGAATTTGAAGAACAGCAGCGATTCCAGCAGCAAGCTGCCAATCAGGCTTCTGCTCCTAAGAAAGATGAGGATTATATTGATTTTGAGGAAGTTAAATGAGTAAGAAACAAGAAATAAGTGACAAGGCACAGGGAAGCTACAAGGTCCAAGAAACCAAGTATATAATTTTAAATAGCGCCGGACTTCAGTCCGGCGAAAAGAAAACGAGGAATCATTGAAAAGAACTCTTTTGATGCTCTGTCAACTGTCATCTATCGACTATCAACTCTTCATAGCTCCAAATCCAACACCGTTCTCCCATTATTCAACAGAATGGTTTGCAATCCTGCTTCTTGGGCGCCTTCAATATTCTTAGGCGTGTCATCAATGAATAGGGTTTCTTTTGGATCGAGGTTTTCCAGCTCCATAATCTTTAGATAAGACTCAGAATATGGTTTTCTCATCCCTAATTCATGAGAATAATAAGCTTTTCGGAAATAATCGTTAAAGGATTTCTGCGGAAAATTTTGCTCAAAATTAGATATAAAAGATTGATAATGAATAATATTGGTGTTTGAGAACAGATATACAGGGTATTGTTGCGCAACGTTTTCTAACCAATGTAAACGCTCTTCCGGAAAATCTAATAACATGGCATTCCATGCTTGTTGAATGGCTTCATTGGATACAGCCAGTTTCGTTTCCATCCTAAACGCATCATAAAAATCATTGGGCATAATCTTCCCTGTTTCCAAAGCTTCAAATAACTGATTGGAAAATTGCTGACTAAACAGGGCATTAAAATCTTTAACGCCAAGATCTACAAAAGCCTGTTCTGTTTTTTGGTAATCAATATTTAAAAAGATACCACCCAGATCAAACAAGATATTTTTAAATGTGCTCATAACCATTCTATCAGTTGCAAACTTAGCATCTTTCTTAGAGGAGAATAAGTGATCAAGATTTCAATGCATTGGTGATGGCTTTTTCAGTTCCATTGAAGGGACCGGAAGCGGCTATTTTTATGGACGCCATCGCTGCACCGAAGAGACCTGCATCATAGTAATTTGCTTTTTGAAATCGTTTATATAAATAACCGGCCATATAAGTATCGCCACAACCGGTTGCATCTACAATAGCAGTAGGTTGTATTGCAGGCACTTCATAAAAATGTCCTTTTGCATAAATCAATGACCCTTTACTTCCTAAAGTAATGATCACTTCCTGAACACCAGCATCAGCTAATGATTTAGCAGCATCATAATGATCAGATAATCCGGTTAGCTTTTCTGCTTCTGTTTCATTGGCTTTCAAAATATTGATATAAGGCAGTACTTCTTTTTTATAGACCCAATCTGTAGCCATCACTTCCTGATCAATGACTTTTCGAAGAAATCCCTGTACATCTAATGATATCGTTCCTTTTGTTGCGAGTGTTTGTATCAATTCTACAGACATATCATCGGATAATAAAGGGCCAAGATGAAATACCGAAGCTTTCAAATCAATCATATCAGCCACTCGGAAAGGATCGGCTGTTGATAATACTCTTTGTTCTCGATGATCACTTTGATCAGGATAGATATTTTCAAAGTATACCGTGTGTTTACTGTGTAAGACTGTTGTATCAATTCCTGCTTGTATCAAATCATCAACGAATGCAATATCCGCTTTAGCCAATGCTGTTACCAGGTGATATTGAACGGGCATATGTTTAATGGCATGCGAAAAATAAAAGGAAGTACCACCGGCCATATGCACCGTATGACGAGGCGTTACAATTTTATCGTGCGTGAGATGACCGATGCAGCAGATATCGTACATGAATCCTGAAAGTTTGATCATGAATATACGAATCCGCAATAATAGTAAGCAGATTTTAATACTTTCCCCTGATCAGTAAGTGATGGTAATTCCCGCTCCAAATCCCATATCACTATCATAGTGAGAGGAAACGGAAAAATATTTTGAAACGATATAGCGCAAACCGGAGGTATATTCCTTATCTGTATTCCACATAACATTCATTCTTAGTCTGCTGGTTAACGGTATATCTTCCCTGCCTATTTGCATACGAAGATTCCCCTTCATATCTACCCGCGCATCAAAACGAAATAGCATAGGAAGTGTATACTGAAATCCTACACAAATCACACCTCGTTGATCCTTTGTATTCAATTGTCCGAAAAGATTTTTCTCTTGCTCACTGTGTTTTCTATATCTCCAATCAAAACCAATATATGGCATGAACCATTGATTTCTTCCAATCAATCTTCCCAAATGAAATTCGTTTTCATAACCTTTCTCAGCATTGAGTCCCAGTCTCCACTCGTTTTGGATCATCCATCTGGTATTTGCGAGTATGAATTCGCCATCACTCCCATTACTCTCCAGTCCGATCTGAGCGCCTGCAAAAAAACGACGGTCATCACGATATACTTTTCGTAAAGCTTTTACCGGATCGGGGATTTATGGATTAGCAGGTGTATTCTCATAAGAAAATATTCTGCCCATTCCACTCATCATGTGGTAAAGAATATGACAATGAAAATACCAGTCGCCATATTTTTCCGATGCATGAAATTCAATGGTATCTGTTTCCATGGGCATGATATCCAAGACTGTTTTTAACGGAGCATATTCTCCTTGTCCGTTCAAAGTGCGAAAGAAATGTCCATGTAAATGCATCGGGTGACGCATCATAGAATTGTTGGTGAGTATGATGCGAATATTCTCTCCTTGTTTGATCAGTATTTTATCCGACTCAGAAATGGTTTTATTATCGAGTGTCTATACATAACGATTCATGTTTCCTGTGAGTTCAAACTTTAACTCACGTATCGGACCATTTGGTAACGTAGTTTTATTCGGTGCTTTGAGCATGGCATAATTCAGTGTCACAATGTTTTCATTACTATCAACTATCTCCGGATACATCACGGCATTCATATCCATTTGCTGTAAACTCATTTTCATTCCCATATCGTTCATCGTACCATCCATATTCATCATGCCATTCATCATCTTCATCCCTTCAAAGTATTTTAAGCGAGGTAATGCAGGAGCATGTTTTTTTTGCCCATCGCCTAGCCATAATGAAGTGCTGCGTGTTCTGTCTTCAGCTGTTGATAATAATTCATAACTACCTGTGTCCGGAATGGTAACCATTACATCATAGGTTTCTGATACGCCAATGATCAGTCGATCAACTTCTACTGGTATAACTTCTGCACCATCATTGGCAACCACACTCATCTTTCCACCTGCAAATCTTACCCAGAAATAAGTGGAGGAGCTGCCATTGATGATTCTTAGTCTTACTTTATCACCTGCTTTATATTTTTTTTGTTCTTCAATAACTTTCCCATTCGTGAAGAGTGCGTCATAATACACATCACTTACATCCATCGCCATCATACGTTTCCATTCATTGCTAATTTTAGTACCAAAATGTTTTTCTTTAATGGCTTGTGCATAGTTCTGCGTAGCACCTTTTTTGATGGCATACCAGTCTGTTGCAAAATGTAAGGATCGCTCTACTTGGTTGGGGTTTTCATCAATCCAATCACTTAACAAAACCACTTCTTCATCCTGAAGCAACTTCTGTTTTGGCTGTATCACAATAGCGCCATACATACCACTCTGTTCTTGCAGCATCGTATGTGAGTGATACCAGTATGTTCCACTTTGAACAATGGGAAATCTAAACACATGCGTGCTTTGTTGATGAATGGGTGCAGTAGTGAGATAAGGAACACCATCTTGCTCATTGGGTAATATTAATCCATGCCAGTGTATGGAAGTCTCCATGTGCATCAAATTATGTACATGTATTTCTGCATTATCACCTTCCGAAAAATACAGTGTAGGTGCAGGAATAGAACCGTTGATAGCAACTGCTTTTGCTTTTTTACCGGTATAATTTACAATCGTATCTGTCACATATAAATGATAGACAATTTTATTTCCTTCACGCACCAGAAAAGGCTGACGCATCTCAGTAATAAAATGATTGTTATGCTGAGCTATTCCATTGATAGAAATCGATAGCAGGATATATATTACAGCCAATAAACGCATTTCGTTACTCTTTAATAGTTTCTTTAATAGTGCCACATGAAAGCATCATATTCCCATAGTAAGGATTACGGATCGTTTTTTCTGCACTTAACCAATAGGCTTTTTTCATCGGGCAATAATCAACATATAATGACGACTCTTTTACAGAAACAATTTTGAACAAATCAATCATAGACTGTGATAGCCCTGCAAAAGCCACTCGCTGTTTTGCCAGATCCGATTGTGATGACAACTCTTTAGCATGTTTACCAAGTGCTTCTTTCAAAGCGGTAAATGCCTTGGCTTCTTTTTCTGAAAGCGCTTGTGAGGCCAGATTTTCGATCTTCCCATTCAGTGCAGTAGCAGACTTTTGCGCATTCACAGCATTGCTCTCTACCAATTGATTTTTGAGATCAAGATATTGGCGTAAAATATCTTGTAATGAGGGGGCTTGACTTATCCCCATTTTTGACAGGAGTAACATAACAATGATCAGTATTCGTTTCATATGTTGAGTATTTGATGTTTAGTTTTTGAAAGATATCATAACAGAACCCACTAATGAATGGGTTCTGCTTTAAATCCTGCTTCCTGTACCGCTTTTACAATATCACCAGCAGAAGCACCTCCATTGATGGTAACTTCTAACAGTTTATCAGGATTATTGACATCTACTTTCCAGTTTTCTTCTCCTGCAACTTCGTTCAGGAAAGGTGTGGCTTTTGATACACAACCCATACATTTAATGGTTGTCTTGAATTTTAATGTTTCCATTTTCACATTTAATTTATCAGGATAAATCCTGTTTGAATAACAATGTAAAATTAGAATTACTAAAATGCTAAGTTGTTATAGAATCCCGATTAAGATGTATATAATTTTTAGCAGCAGGTAATCAGTCTTTTATTTTATCTAAAGGCTTGCGTTTATTTTCCTTTAGCTGCTTGAAGTGAGAAGGAGTTAATCCTGTGATTTTTTTAAACTGCTGTGACAAATGCTGAACACTGCTATAGCCCATTTCATAAGCAATTTCACTGATACTTTTTTCATCGTACATCAATAGTTCTTTTACTTTTTCAATGCGTTGTAGTATGGTATATCGCTCAATGGTAACACCCTCTACTGAAGAGAATAATGTGCTGAGATAATGGTAATCTGTTTGTAGTTTTTCTTCTAGTATGGCTGATAGCTTTAAGTTCAGCTCCTCAGCTTCCGTCCCATGGATCAATGAAACAATGGTCGTTTTTATTTTTTCAACAATCTTCGATTTCTTATCATCTAATAATTCAAACCCATGTTGTTGTAAAAGAGATCGAATCTGTTCTAGTTGCTCAGTATTGGGTTCTTTTTTCAACTCTATTTGTCCCAGCTGTATCTGATGAAATTCAATATCTAAGTCTGTAAATAGCTGTTTTACGACCATAATACATCGATCGCAAACCATATTTTTTATGTGTAGTTGTTCAGACATAGATATTCAAAGATACTACTCCTGCCATAACTAATGTTCAACTGAAGATTATATACAATTTTATACAAATGCTGTAACAGCGACCCTTTGTAACATGAATAGTTTTGTATTCAATAAAACAACATAGTCATGAACTCCACTACGAGTAATAATATTATTAGAAAAACATTTCCAATTCTTGAAATGACCTGTGCTGCTTGTGCAGTTAGTGTTGAGTCGATGCTTCGGTCTACTGATGGCGTGGTAAATGCTGCAGTAAATTTTGCTAATCAGGATGCATGGGTTGAGTATGATCCTGAAATAACCAATCCGGAAAAATTTCAGGCAGTTGTTCGATCGATTGGTTATGATATAGTAATTACAGAAGAAAATAAAAACGAAATAAAGGAGGCTGCCAGGATTCAACATTATGAGTCACTCAAAAAGAGAACGATCTGGTCTTCTATACTCTCTCTACCAATTGTTATTCTTGGGATGTTCTTTATGGACCTGACCTGGGGAAATTATATCATGCTACTGTTATCTGCACCGGTAGTCTTTTATTTTGGTAAAAACTTTTTCATCAATGCTTGGAAACAAGCTAAGCATGGCAAAGCAAATATGGACACGCTGGTAGCACTCAGCACCGGTATTGCCTGGTTATTCAGTACTTTTAATACATTCTTTGCCGATTTTTGGCATCAACGTGGTACACATCCTCATGTATATTTTGAAGCAGCGGCCGTTATCATCGTATTTATCTCCTTGGGTAAGTTATTAGAGGAAAAAGCCAAATCAAATACTTCTTCTGCCATTAAGAAATTAATAGGTCTACAGCCGCAAACTGTAACCTTGGTTACAGAAAACGATCAACTAAAAGAAGTGGCTTTTGCAGCCGTACAAAAAGGGAATATCTTACTAGTAAAGCCCGGGGAAAAAATTCCCGTAGACGGTATTATTACCAGTGGCAGCTCTTATGTAGATGAAAGTATGATTACCGGAGAGCCGATTCCTGTAGAAAAAGTAGCAGGAAAAAATGTGTATGCAGGAACCATTAACCAAAAAGGAAGTTTTCGATTTACAGCTGAAAAAATTGGCTCAGAAACATTTTTAGCACAAATCATTAAAATGGTGGAACAGGCTCAAGGCAGTAAGGCGCCTGTTCAAAAGCTTGTTGATAAAATTGCAGGCATCTTTGTCCCGATTGTCATCGGAATTTCAATACTCACATTCATCAGTTGGATAATTTGGGGTAATGAAAATGCATTCACCTACGCCTTGATGAATGCAGTAACAGTTCTAGTCATTGCCTGCCCTTGTGCTTTAGGTTTAGCTACTCCTACCGCTATTATGGTAGGTATTGGGAAAGGAGCTGAAAATAATATACTCATTAAAGATGCCGAAAGTCTTGAATTGTCACATAATATTACTGCTGTAGTATTAGATAAAACGGGAACCATTACAGAAGGTAAACCAGCAGTAAGTGATGTGATTTTCAAAGATGAACAAGATATGGCTGAGTTACAATCTGTATTATTAGCTATAGAACTACAATCAGAGCACCCGTTGGCTGAAGCAGTTGTTCGACATTTTGAAAATACGGCTATTGAACCTGTGGCTCTTGATAAAATTGAAAGTATCACCGGAAAAGGAGTTCTAGCAAATTATAAGAATCAGCAGTATTTGGTGGGAAGTCCATCAATGATGAAAGAAAACAAAGTCATACTGGATGAAAGTCTACAGAATAACATTCAACAACTACAACAACAGGCAAAAACCGTTATCATTTTTTCCAAAAACGGTATAGCAAGAATCGTATTAGCAATTACAGATAGCATCAAAGAAAAATCAGCTTTCGCCATTGAGCGTTTACAGAAGATGGGTATTGAGGTATACATGTTAACGGGAGATAATCAACAAACCGCCAAAGCCATTGCCGAACAAGTAGGATTAAAAAACTTTAAAGCAGAAGTGATGCCTGCCGAAAAAGCAGCATTTGTTGAACAGCTACAAAAAGATGGAAAGATTGTAGCCATGGTAGGTGATGGGATCAATGATAGTCATGCATTGGCTACTGCAGATGTTAGTATCGCGATGGGTAAGGGAAGTGATATTGCCATGGATGTTGCTAAAATGACATTGATCACTTCAGATTTAAACAGCATACCCAAAGCCATCAATTTATCAAAGAAAACAGTGGCTACTATCAAACAAAATTTATTCTGGGCCTTTATCTATAATATCATTGGCATTCCGATTGCGGCAGGTATTTTATTTTCTATCAATGGATTCCTTTTAAATCCCATGATTGCCGGAGCTGCAATGGCATTAAGTAGCGTGAGTGTGGTGGGCAATAGCTTGAGGTTGAAGTTTTCTTCTATCTAATTGTGTTGTTGGTTTGGTGTTACAGCCCGATTTAAGATCGGGCTTTTTGGTGTATCATCACTATTCAATAATTCATTACCTGTAAACAATAGTTGAGAAATCAACTACTGAGATTGTTCAAGAAAAAATTTCCCTAAACATCTTTTTTAGACTGAAGCTTTTAGCTCCATCATTTTTAAACTTTCCCGTTACAAAACCCCTTAACTGATTATAATTAGCAAAATAATATTGTGAAATATGCACTACTTTTTTTTGATTGTTGATTAACGTAATACATTCATAAGGTAATGGAAGCGCAGGTTGTAATGTACTGTGAAAACTGGTAATCGTATCATAACTGTATACTTTCGTATTCCCGATTCCGAAAAATGATTGAACTACTATATCCTTATCCGTAAAAGATATTTTGATCGCCCTTAACCTCAATTCTCCCCAAACCATCACCAACCAAATCAGCGCTACCACTATAAAAGCAATAATGCCTCCAATCATATCGAATATATCGTTAGATGTAAGCGTATACCAAACTGTACCCGGTAATAATATAGATGTGATCACGCCATAAAAAACAGGTACCACTATCCTGTTTGAAAATACCGATACCAATACGGGGTTTGTTGTATCTTCTTTTACATCCATTTTTAAAGACTCATTTTACAATCAAAAACTCCTTTTACAATTACATTACAGTTTGTATTCCGCACCTGATTGATATATCTATTTAGTCTACATGAACATCCACTACGCTTTTGTTTTACTTGCATTCCAGTATCGCATCATCAATTCATATACCTCATTGGCTTTATTCCCAAAACTGCTCAAACGGAAGAACATATCGGCATCATACATATTTTTATTCAAATCCATCAACCCTCTCATGAGTGGATTAAATTGTTGGGTATATATAGATGGATCTTTAAACTTAATCGCCAATACTTTTTCCCAAATAGGTCCGGGAAGTTGACCCTGTGTAGTTCTGACTTCTGTGAACTTTATTTCTGCCACGTTCGTCCATTCCATAAAACCGGATGAAATACCTCCGGGATTGTATTCAAAACCTTTTTCATTCATCATCAAGACATCAGGATTCAAAATGATGGCTCGCAGCGCCATGAATAAAACCACGCCGCCTATACCGCCGATGATCAATGCGATGATGATTCCTCCTCCTTCAAATTCTACAGGCTCATCCTTCAAAAAAAAGGCCCAAAAAGTAACTCCCATCAGAAAGAGTACAGCCACCAATATTATTACATGACCAAGTCTGTTGTTTTTTATTTTAAAGGTATGCATGGGTTCGTTTTGAAAATGAATATAGCTACTGTGCAATAATATTTAATTCCATCATGGCTTACTAATAAAAGTAGATCTGATGTATCATTGAAAATACTATTATTATCCAGTACTATTCATACCCAATTTTAGGTAAGTTAAGTGGCAGTAGAAAATCATGTTGAATAGCATGCATGATTCAAAATCATCGCTCAGATTTTATTGTGCTAGCAATGCCTGCATATACTTTCGGACGTCGAGGAATAGATAATACAATTGCCTGGCTTCCGCCTCGGTTGCTTTTTGAAACATCAAACGAGTCATTTTATCCGACTGCTGAAAATAGATCCAGTTACCGGGAACATGTGTTTTATAGTTAATAGGAACAAAATCAATACCCATTTGATGAAGAGAATCGGTTTTTGAAGATTCCAGGTTTTTTATGTTTACGGTTATATAGCTTCCATCTCTATTCTTCACTGAAAAAACTGAATCAGATAATAAATGAACGGTTCTACCTCTTTCATCATATTTATGTAAACTATCATTCAGTTGCTGTATGACTCGATCCAGTTCTTCCCGAATTTGCGTTTTCTGCGAATAGGACTGAAGATAGATTGCGAATAAAAGTGATAGTGAAAAAAATAATTTCAATTTCATATTCTTGTTTGTACTAAATAAAAATAGGTGTTATTATCTTCTATTGCTTCTGTAAAGAAAGCATGAGAGTTAATAAGTATTATCAAAATAAATGGGTGCAAAAACAATACCGAAGAGGTTTTCCTACAAACTTCATCTATCAATTGTATGCAATAAAAAAAGCAGCTACGATTTTTAGATCGCAACTGCTTGATTTTGAAGTCGGCCCACCTGGGCTTGAACCAGGGACCCTCCCGACTTATGTCGGGATGCTCTAACCAACTGAGCTTACCAAAATGAAAAAAGCGAAGACTTTCATCTTCGCTTTGTGGGCCCACCTGGGCTTGAACCAGGGACCCCCTGATTATGAGTCAGGAAACTGATTTTTTAATGCGTTTATTGTCAATAGTTTACAAGCTAATTGCTATTTTAAAGAACTTTTCTGACCCAAAATGTGACCCAATTTTTGATTTTAAATTACGATTGTAAAAATAAAAACGACATAATAAAGCAAAGAATGTTTATTTCTTCTAAACGAAGCAAATCTATTTAATAGTTAAGTTAACTCGACTTCATTTCTTCTAACAATTTAATATCTTCAATACAACTTTTATACAATTCAGGATAACTATTTGGAGTAAATATTTTCATTGCGTTTTCATAATAGGATCTTGCAAGTTTATAATTTTCATCAGTTTTATTTAAAGACATTATAAACTTGTAAGCTTGCCCCAAAGTGTACATAGTCATAGCATATTCTTTTGGATATTTATTTACAGAATACAATTTCAAAGATTCATGAATTAAATTAATTCCTTTTGAAAATATTGTTTCATTATAAGAATTATCAATTTTTAGCGTTTGTAAATAAAGTAATCCAAGATTATTACATGCTGTAGCATAATCTTGGGGACTATCATGAAGAGTAAATATTTTCAATGCCTCTTCAGTGTACTCTATTGCCTTAGAAATATTAAACTTTTCATCACAGATCTTTGCTAAACCTGTATATGCTCTTGCTAAATCACCTTGAAGTGAAGCATAAAAAAAAGGCTCCTTCTCTATGGAAACGTTACGTAAAGCATCCTCATAATATTCGATTGCCAAAGTGATATTATTTTCTGTATTTTCAAAATTTGACAACTCAAGGAGTATTGAAGCTAATGAAGTAGTTTTGAGATAATAATCATCGTTTTTTTCAGAATCCGCTACAACTTCAGAAATAAATTTTAAAGCACTTCTTAAATTGTTTTCCTTGTTTTTTATCTCAGATAGATAAGAATAAGAGGTAGCTAAATGACGTTTCAGCTCATTTTTCATAACTTTTATATCCGTCTTCATAAAATAATCTAAAGAGAGCTGAAAATAAGTAATACTCTGTTCCAAATTATATTCTGGCATTCTGATGAAACTTAATTTTCCATAACATATACCAATATTTTCATTAATTATTGCAGTATAATCAGAGTCATTTATTATTGTTTCATCTTTTAGGATTTCAAAATAAATATCTAATGCAACTAAAATATTTTTTTCATTATCGTCTAAGGAGTCATGTCTAAGTAAAGAATTGGCTTTCTTAATTTTTACATTAATAAATAGATTTTTATATTTTTTTAGCGTAGGATTCGATAAAATTTCATTAGACTTTTTTATTGCATCAGCAAAAAAGCCATGATTATAAAGATTATCTACTTCTGACATTACTGATAGAAGAGAATTTCTTTCTAAATCCTCAATATTTTTTTTAGTCTCACTATACTCATTATGTTGAATTTGTTCTTTTCTTTTATCCCTTCGATTTTTCCAATATCCGTGGGAAATATATACGATAATTGCAAAGCACACGCTGCTTACAACACTAATAAGTATAGATTTAATATCATTTAAATCAAAGTTTATAGATAGGAGAACTAAATAAATTAATTCATTAAACATCATTATTAAAAACTTTATTCTTTGTCGATAATAGATAAAATATCATAATGAGCCAGTTTAAAATTGTCACTTTAGTAAATGCCTCAATGAGCTAATGTGGCTTATATAAATTTAATTAGCCCCTCGAATATGTACAAAAATTTTTATATTCATAGTGATGACTAAATTATTTTAGGAGAGACTTGACAAAAAACCTATAAAATCAGGAAGCTAAAATTAAGTTGTTACAATTTTTACGGGCTATTTTTTGGCACGATCAAGTGAGGTCTTATTCAGTGGAATTCACATTAAAAATCAATGTGTCTATAAGCTATATACTATTCAATAGAATTTTTATTACCCAAATCTGACCCAATAATTATGATATTCATTTGGTTTTATATTGAACTAACTTTTCCTTTATTTTACCGTCTCATGTAACATTAAGGATTGGCAAAAACATAAGATTAAAAACTATATCTATTCAGTTAGCTTCAAATCACATTTTTTAGTACCAAGTATTTATTTAATCCACTTACTTGTTGGAATAAGTACATTAATTATTTGCAAATAATTCCTAATTGACATTCCATAAATAATCAATCTAGAGTTTTTTTAATTTTAAAAAACTTTATACTAACACATGCTGTAGATCTAGAACATATTAATGTTCAAAGCTAATTTGAAACAACTATCCTACTTAAGAATGCAATAATCTTTTAGTAAAAAAAAATAAATACAATAAACTACCAGAAAATCTATTCTTTCAAAAGAATTGTTTGTATGAATACTCGCTCTTATTATAATGCTCTATTTAAACTGTACTCGAATTCTTTCTCGTTCTATAAAATAAAAATTTCTTCGATTCTCATTAATCCATTCTATATTATCAACATAATTATTTGATCTATACCAACTATGTAAATCATGTTTAAAAAAGAAACATATTACTAATGATTCAAAAATATCTTTAATACCTATACCAAAATTAATCTGTGCATTATTAAATACGCTGTCAATATGTTGCTTATTTGAATGATAAAAATTATGATAAGTGTTTTTTATAATACTCTCTACTTTTTCGAAAATCCTTTTTGAGTTTTGTTCTAGTTTAAAAAGTTCACTAACATTTTTATTTTTAAATTTATCAATTCCGAATGCCCTAGGTAAAATTGATTCCAGAGTGTTTTTGTGTAGATTTGAAAAATATGGAATTACATCTGCATAAATTTTGAGGGTTGCTGCTAAATGAGTATTACATTCCGAAAGATTTATTAGCGATCTTCTACCGATTTCAATTGCTAATTCATTTGCCCCTTTTATTTGTAGAATAGTATCCTGTTCCCGTTTAGTGTATGAAATCAAAGAGATCCCTCCATATCCATCTTTTACAAAAACTCTTCCTGAATGGTTTTTGTCAAACAGAATATATTTCATAAATCCTCCAGATTCAATTATCAATTGATTAATTATAGAATATAATTCAAAAAAGTCATAGTTATATTCAAGTAAATCAAAATTATAATTCGCGCTATAATACAAAGGCAAAGCCAAAAAGTCGATATTATTGAAATTGACTTGAAAGCGCTCTGAAAATTGTGAAAACATAATATCAAGAATTTTTGCTTGATATTTCTTTTCCGAAATAGCTTTAAAAATATCTAATAATAATCCATTCAAATTATATAAATTAGCATCAAGTGGGCTTAAGGAACTAGATTCTAACTCATTTTTAGTGTAGGCCAATGTTTGCAAAGAATTACGAAAATGAGTCATCAGATTGTCAAAATATTTCTCATTATTAGTTGCTTTGAATAAAATATGATTTACAATTGGGGAAAGTCTTTTTGAATATGAATAAAATTCAAGTGAATCATATAATCGTCTAAAGTTACTATTATTTCTATCACTTAAAATATCAACAAACTCTTTTACATATTCATTATTGATGTTGGGGTATTCTTTTAGTTTTTTTAAATTATTGTTTAATACTTCAAATGAGATTTGAGAATTTAAATCATTAATTATAACACCTAAATCTTTGGTTTTACGATTTAATGAATATATTCTATCATTAAGAAAAAATATTGAATCATTCTTATAATTTAGAGTGGTATCCATTTTATTTAATACAATTTCTTTTTCTTTAATTTCTTTCTCCATCAAATGAACTTTACTATTAAAATCCTTTATTATGGATTGTCTTTTTATTTTTTCCTCTTCATTTTGAACTTGCTGCCGTTTTGTTTCAAGTATACCAGTTTCATAAGTTATATAAAGTGAAACACTTGCTATTAATAAAGCTGGTACCCACTTTGGTAATTCAGGATAAATGAACTTTCTAAAATAATTTTTCTTACTCTCATAAATTTCAGTTTCAATTTTCAATATTTGTGCTTTCTTTAATAAATCATCAATGCTTTCTTGTTTTTCCTGATTTCCTTGCTCCCCTGGATTATTTTGTATCTCTTGATTTAATTGGTTATCATCCATAAAGAAAGATTTAAGGATTATCAATGATTTTAACGTAACTCATAAATATAAAGAAATCATTATTTATTTACAACTATTCCATTAGAAGATTTTAGAGAGACAGCCACTCTATTCCATAACCTATAAAAGAAGATAGCATACATCTTGCTGATAATTGATTCTTGAAAATCTCTAAAATAAAGGATTAACAACAGAGTAGTTAATCTTTATATTTCTGAAAGAGTTAGTGTTATTTTCTCTAGTCAATTAGGATTATATCCATAGCAGGTTTCATTTTTTAAGATTCCTATCAAAAATTCTTCTATAAATAATATCTATTTGATTTTTGATACTATTAATTATAAATTAGTTAAACCAAAACTGTTATTTGATAATAATTTATATGTCAACACCATCGTTTAATCTAACATATTATAATCCCTATGAAATCGAATCATCGGCAGAACGCTATGACAGCTATATCAATTTTATAAAGCAAACTAAACTTCATGAATATAATGCACAACTAGTTGGTTCTTACATTCAAAATACTGTAGAAAGGCAAACGGAAACAATTTCAAGAAACTTTGATTTTCTAAATCAAAGTTTAACAGATATATATCAAACCTCTATAGATACTAATATACTGCTTGGAGAGATATCAAAATTACTCCAGCTGCCAGATAAGGAAAAAGAAAGAATACTTCATATTGAGAGAGGATTAAAGTTTTATAAACAATCAAAATTTGATCTAGATATAGCAATTGATGCAAAAAATGAATTTGAAAAAGCACTTAATCTATATGAGCAAGATTGGTTTGTACTACAGCATTTGGGGATGATATATTTATACAAGGAAAATATTGTAGATACAAAAAAAGCTAAAGAATATTTCTTAAAGGCTGCGAAATATTCACTTGCAGACTATGATTCTCAATCTTTAAAGAAAGTAAATGAGTATTTTAATATTGAACTTTCTTATAGATATTCAAATTCTATTAATGGAAATGATACGATAAATTTTTTTATAAGAGAATGCTATTTGAACGCAGCATTTTGTAGCTATATAGAAGCAGACTATCAAGACGCCCATCAAATTATAAATACTGCGCTAAGTAAAATACAGAATGATATAAAATTATTATTCTTTTCAGCAAAATATGCTACTCGGATAGGCGAAAATGATTTTGCACTAAGTCAAATTCAAAAGATGATAGAGTATTCTGAGTCTATGGCTCTTTCTGTTTATGGAGACACCGAACTGTCAGAAAATAAATTAGTTAAAAATTTTATTGAAAATTTTATTGAAATATTTGAATCGAAATTTATTATTATAGACTCTCGGTTAAAGCAAATAAAGAGTTTAATTAAAAACCAAAACGTGCTTGACTATTTAGAAGATCCTAATAAGTCTACATTTTTAAATAGAGCATTAATATTTAAAAAGCAACCATTTTTATTTGAAGAGATAGAAGATGATATAGGAATCAATTATAACAATGAGGTACTTGACCCTTTGTTTTATGAAGGAGCAAGGATAATTGTAGAGTGTCAAATGGGTTCTGTCACATTATTACAGCGTAGATTAAAAATTGGATTAAATAGAGCTACAAGATTAATAAATAAACTAGAAGAAGCTGGTATAATTGGTCCAAATAATGGACCAAAAGCTAGGGAAGTTAGAGTTTTAACGGTAAATCAATTAGAAGAAATAATTGTGAATTTTGAAGAAAAAATAAAACTGAATCAAAGCCTACATCATTTTAAGATTTGTGATATTTTAGATAAGTGGGAAGAAATAAAGCAGAATTTACCAAGTAATCTTGAATGAAATATGATTTTCTTTTGTTTTTGTATCTGACTTTTTTTACTTTTTTAAATTATACTCTAATAATTCAAAAATTCGCATTAATAAGCGACTATCATGTTCGTCTTTAACATCGAAATGTCCCTCTCTTATTTTCCATTGAATCCCTTTTTTGCTGTTTGTGTTCTTTAATAAGGGATAATTATTTTCAAGCAAAAGCGATCGTTTAGTACCAAGTACCCTGATTCGCATAATCTGGTTGCTTTCGTATTCAACGGTCGCTTTTAGTTTGTAATCTTTTAGCCTATGGGTCACATACAATGTAAACTCTTTCATAAAGCAATATCTAAATCAGGTAGCTCTGAGTATTCAAATGGTGTACATGGCTCTTCTAGAGCTTTAAAATCCTTAGGAATAGTATAAGCATACATCTCATCAGAGGGCAATTGATAAGAAGCTATTTCTTTAATCCGATCCTCACTTAAATCTTCCATAATCCATTCATAAGCTAAATCTTCTGGCAGAATTGTAGGCATCCGATTTTTGGTGTTGTGCACCTGAGACATTAATTCATTTGCTTGGGTAGTCACGATAGCAAATGTATCTATCGTTTCTCCAGTTTCACGATCAGTCCATGGTTGCCATATTCCAGCTAAATAGAAATACTCAGAATAGTTAACACCAATAGTATAAGGGTAAGCCATTGCCTTCTTTTCACCCTCAGGCTTGTAATGTCTCCATTCAAAAAAGTGAGTAGCTAAAACAAGACATCTGCGCTTTCTGGCAGCATTTCCAAACATCTTACTTTCAAGGACTGTTTCTGAGCGAGCATTTAACCAAGGGATACCCTGTTTGCGAGCATTTTTAACTTCATCCCCATTTTTAATCCAAACTGGAATAAATTCCCAATGAGCAGAAACCACTTCGATATCAGCCGCCCCTTGTTGTTTACGAATTATTAAAGAATTAGAATAGCGAAACCCATCCTTAATTAATTCTAGTTCCTTCATAGCAGCAAGAGTACCTAATTCCTTCTCAATCTGCTTTAAGCGGATAAAGTTAACTTTTGACACTCTTACTCCCATGAAATTGCACATAGCTATGAATTTATATAAAAATACCTCCAAATACAGAAATATGATAAATATGCAAGAATTTTAAAATACCTTATAATGAGTATATTAGAGCACTAGAATTTGAAAATATGTTTGAACAAACCTTTAAAAATATTGATGATATTCTTCACAAAGATTCAGGTTGTGGAAGCGAACTAGATTATGTCGAGCAGACCTCTTGGATTCTTTTTTTAAAGTATCTAGATGATTTAGAAAAAGATAGAGCCACAGCAGCAGAATTAGTTGGGAAAAAGTATTCACAAATTATTGACGAAGCTTATCAATGGAATATTTGGGCTGTACCTAAGGGGAATGATGGCAAAATAGATTTCCATAAAGCTTTAACTGGTGACGATCTCAGAGACTTTGTGAATCATAAGCTATTTCCTTATTTACAAACATTCAAACAAAAAGCTCAATCTCCAGATACTATTGAATATAAAATTGGTGAAATATTCAGCGAGTTAAAAAACCGTTTACAAAGCGGCTATAATCTAAGAGAAGTAATAAACCTAATTGATCAATTACGATTTCGTACACATGCGGAAAAGCATGAAATGAGTCACCTATATGAGGGCAAAATAAAAAATATGGGTAACGCTGGTCGAAATGGTGGTGAATATTATACCCCACGACCATTAATTACAACAATAATTAAGGTTATTGACCCAAAAATTGGAGATAAAATCTATGATGGTGCATGTGGATCCGCAGGATTCTTGTGTGAAGCTTATAACTATTTAAAATCTGGAAAGTCGCTCTCCACTAAGGAATCAGAGATACTTCAAAAGAATACTTTTTATGGTAAAGAAAAGAAATCGTTAGCATATATTCTAGGCGTTATGAATTTGATTCTACATGGAGTAGAAGCACCTAATATTATTCATACAAATACTCTAGCTGAAAATCTTGCTGATATACAAGAAAAGGATCGTTTTGATGTAATATTAGCTAACCCGCCTTTTGGAGGAAAAGAAAGAGCAGAGGTTCAACAAAATTTTCCAATAAAAACAGGTGAAACTGCTTCTTTATTTTTACAACACTTTATAAAAATTTTAAAAGCTGGCGGTAAGGCAGGAATTGTAATCAAAAATACATTCTTGAGTAATACAGATAATGCAACTGTAGCTATTAGAAAACAGCTGTTGGAAAGCTGTAACCTTCATACAATTTTAGATTTACCAGGAGGTACTTTTACGGGTGCAGGAGTCAAGACAGTAGTTTTATTTTTTGAGAAAGGTAAGCCAACACAAAATCTATGGTTTTATTCACTGAACCTCGATCGTAATTTAGGCAAAACAAATCCATTGAATGAAACCGACTTGGCAGAATTTGTAGATCTACAAAAAAACTTTGTAAATAGCGAAAACTCTTGGAGTATAAATGTAAAAGATATAGACCAAAATACATTTGACTTAAGTGTAAAGAACCCGAATAAAAAAGACCAAACGGAACTTCGACAACCACAAGAAATTTGGGAAGAAATGAAAGCATTAGATGAAGAAAGTTCAGAGATACTTAACTCAATTTTGAAATTGATATGAGTTGGATTAAAAAAAGATTAGGTGAAGTATTAATTATTGAACGTGGTGGTTCTCCAAGACCAATAGATAAATATTTAACCACTTCACATGATGGAATCAATTGGATAAAAATTTCTGATGCAACAGCATCTGACAAATACATATTTGAAACAAAAGAAAAAATTATAAAAGAAGGGTTACATAAAACAAGGATGGTAAATGACGGTGATTTTATTTTATCAAACTCTATGAGTTTTGGTAGGCCGTATATTATGAAAACATCAGGTTGTATTCATGATGGTTGGCTTGTTCTAAAACAGAACGGGGAAAAGGTATTTGACACTGAATTTTTATACTATCTTCTTTCTTCTCCTTTTGTATATAAGCAGTTTGATTATTTAGCAGCTGGCTCAACAGTAAGAAATTTGAATATTGCATTAGTGAGTTCAGTAAAAGTACCTGTTCCTACTATCTCAGAACAAAAAAACATAGTTTCAAAATTAGACGAAGTATTTGAGCAGATTTCCAAGGCAAAAGCCAATGCCGAACAAAACCTCAAAAACGCCAAAGAACTTTTTGAAAGCTATTTGCAGGGGGTGTTTGAGAATGGGAATGAAAATTGGGAAGTAAATTGCTTAGATGAATTAGGAACAATTACATCAAGTAAGCGGATATATAAAAGCGAGTATGTAAAAGATGGTGTTCCGTTCTACAGAACAAAAGAAATTAAAGAATTATCCAACGGGAAACCAATAACTCTTGAATTATTTATTTCACGACAAAGATACGAGCAAATCAAACAATCTTTTGGCGTTCCAAAAATTGGAGATTTATTAATGTCAGCAGTAGGAACTATTGGTGAAATTATGGTTATCGAAAATGAAGATGAGTTCTATTTTAAAGACGGAAATATTGTTTGGTTCAAAGATTTTGAAAAGTTAGACACCAATTATTTGAAATACGCTTTGACTGCATTCGTTGAGAAAATAAAGAGTCTTGCTATTGGTGCAGCTTATAGTGCCTTGACGATAGAGAAGTTAAATAAGTATCAAATTGCTTTTCCAAGCACCATTGACGAACAACAAACCATCGTCCGCCAATTAGATGCCCTGCGTGCCGAAACGCAAAAGCTGGAAGCGGTGTATCAAAAGAAAATTGCGGATTTGGAAGAACTGAAAAAATCAATCTTGCAAAAGGCATTTGCAGGAGAACTGAAAACTGAAAAAGCGGTTGCAGTATGAAAAAGATAGACCTACATCTACATACAAAGCCATCACAATACAGTGATTCAGCATTTATATTTAGCCTTCCAAAGCTAAAAGAGTATGTTGCAAAGTTAGCTATTGATTGTATCGCAGTTACCAATCACAACTTATTTGATTTACCTCAATTCAATCAGATTTCAGCAGAACTTGGAATAAAAGTTTTGCCAGGAATAGAAATAGATTTAGAGAAAGGGCATTTGCTTTTAATTTCAGAAAATGCGGAACTTGATGACTTTGAAGCCAAGTGCAACCAAGTTGAAAGTTTAATCACAAGTGAATCTGAATTTATTACTGTTCAAAAACTAAAAGAAATATTCATTGACCTAAGTCGATACCTTTTAATTCCGCACTATGATAAAACTCCAATTATTCGACCTGAAATAATTGAAAAATTAAAACCACATATTACATCGGGAGAAGTAACCAGTGCAAAGAAATTCAAATATTGCTTGAAAGATGTAAACAGCTTAGTTCCTGTTTTATTTAGTGATTTGCGATTTACAGAGAATATGACTGCATTCTCACCACGCCAAACCTTTATTGATATTGATGATACTTCTTTAAGGGCAATTAAAACGTGCTTAATAGATAAGCACAAAGTATTTCTTCATCATACAGAAGGACATCGGTTTTTTCAGATTTTTGAAAATGGTCAAAAACTATCAACAGGTTTGAATGTAATTTTAGGTGAAAGGTCATCAGGTAAAACCTATACACTTAAAACAATTGCTGCTTTGTATGACAATGTCAAACACATTAAGCAATTTGAGTTATTGGAAACGGATGAAGAAAGAGACAAAAAGAAATTTGATGAGTTGCTTACTACTAAACAAAGCAGTGTTTCAGAACAATTTTTAAAAGAGTTCAAAGAAGTTGTAGAAGATGTTTCAAAAATTGACAGTAAAAAAAATGAAAAACGGATTGAAAGTTATTTAACCTCTTTGTTAAAGGTTGCAGCAGAAGAAGAGAAAAAAGATGTTTACTCAAAATGCACTCTGTTTAATGAGAGCAAGTTCATTGAAACAAGCAACGATACATTAAAGCAATTAGTAACTGCAACCGAATTACTTATTGAGAATACTCAATACAGAACTCTAATAGATAGCCACATTTCTAAAAAGGTGTTGCAAGAGTTAGTTGTTGATTTAATGAAGAAATATGAAGAAGTGCAAGAGAAAAACTTGAAAGCAAGGTGGGTAAATTCTCTTGTTGTTAATATTCAAAAGGAGTTGCAATCATCTACAGCATCAGAACACATTAAAGATGTTGACTTCTATACGATTCTTCTTGAAAAAGATAAGCTAAGGAAATTTGAAAATATCGCAACTCAAATCAAGAGAGAAAAAGTAATTGAACAAACAGATGTTCGTAGGTTTAAGATTGTGGCATCAACGAGAAGATTTAACGGAGCACAAGAGCTAAAAAACAAAAGCGGCATTCAGCAAACTGCTTTCAGTATTGCTTATCCACTATACGATTCTCCTGTTCAATATTTGGATGAACTAAAGAAAATGGAGCGAATACCAGAAACTGAATTTTATAAATATTTTGTAGATGTCAGTTATCGGATATTGAATGAATTTGATGCCGAAATATCAGGTGGAGAAAGGTCAGAATTTAATCTACTTGAAAAAATTCAAAATGCACATCATTTCGATTTGCTTTTAGTGGATGAACCCGAATCATCATTTGATAATCTGTTTTTAAAAAATGAAGTGAATGAGCAAATCAGGCAAATTTCAAAGACAGTTCCTGTAATTGTTGTTACCCACAACAACACTGTAGGAGCATCTATTAAGCCTGATTATATTCTCTACACAAAGAAGGAAATTGTTGGCGGCAAAGCAGTTTATAAAGTTTATTCGGGTAATCCTGCTGACCCAATACTAAAATCTATTGATGGCGAAGAAATTAATAATTATAACATAATGCTTAATTGCCTTGAAGCAGGTGACTCAGCATACATTGAAAGAAAACAGTCCTATGATATACTTAAAAATTGAAAACGGTAAAGGCTACTTCTTCAAAGAGCCTGACCAGTGGATTGAAATAGACCAAATTGGTAAAGAAGATTTGTTGACTTTACTCGATAAAGCAATTGCTGATGATTTTGAAATGAATGATTATGATGCAGGCTTGTTACAAAACACGGCACATCAAATAATCTACAAACACCTTTTTCAAAAGTTCAATGAGTTAGTTGAAAATAAAAGTCGCTTCAAAGATGAAAGCGAACAGCTTTACAAAAGTGCAATAGAAAAATACACAGAAGCCATTCAAGCAAGTGGTGATGTTTAAACGAATATAAAATGAACGAAGCAGAAACAAGAGCAGAACTCATAGACCCAAAGCTAAAGGCTTGTGGTTGGGGCGTTGTGGAAGGCTCTAAAGTCCTTCGTGAATACCACATTACGCAAGGGAAAATTCAAACAGGCGGTGGGCGTGGCAAAAAAGAGATTGCCGATTATGTGTTGGTTTACAAAGGTATCAAGTTGGCCATTGTAGAAGCCAAAAGTGATGAACAGGAAGTTGGCGAAGGCGTAATGCAAGCCAAAAAATATGCTCAAAAACTTCAATTAGAAACCACTTACAGCACCAACGGTAAAGCCATTTACCAAATCTGGATGAAAACAGGCGAAGAAGGATTGGTAACAGACTTTTTAAGCCCTGATGAACTTTGGAATAAAACCTTTGCCGAGCAAAACAATTGGCGTGAGCAATTTGCCAATGTGCCGTTTGAAGACAGAAGCGGAAGTTGGCAGTTAAGATATTATCAGGAAATAGCCGTTCAGCGAACCGTTGAAGCGATTGCACAAAACAAAGACAGAATTTTACTTACACTTGCCACAGGAACAGGAAAAACGGCAATTGCTTTTCAAATCGCTTGGAAACTATTTCAAACCCGTTGGAATTTAAAACGAGACGGCAGCCGAAGACCAAGAATTTTATTTTTAGCGGACAGAAACATATTAGCCGACCAAGCTTACAATTCATTTTCGGCATTTCCCGAAGATGCTTTGGTGCGGATAAAACCTAATGAGATAAAGAAAAGCGGAAAAGTGCCGACCAACGGCAGTATTTTCTTTACCATTTTTCAAACCTTTATGAGCGGCACGGATGCGGAAGGAAAACCTGCACCCTACTTTGGCGAATATCCAGTCGACTATTTTGATTTTATCATTATTGACGAATGCCATCGTGGCGGAGCAAATGACGAAAGTAATTGGCGTGGTATTTTAGAATATTTCAGTCCAGCCGTTCAATTGGGGTTAACCGCAACTCCAAAGCGAAAAGACAATGTGGACACCTATAAATATTTTGGCGAACCTGTTTACATCTATTCGCTGAAGGAAGGTATCAATGACGGTTTCTTAACGCCATTCAAAGTAAAACGCATCAAAACCACTTTAGACGATTATCGCTATACTTCTGATGATACGATTGTAGAAGGCGAAATTGAAGAAGGCAAACTCTATGAAGAAAAAGATTTTAACCGCACCATTGAAATTGTAGAAAGAGAAGCCAAGCGGGTAAACATCTTTTTAGATGAAGCCAACCAAAACGAAAAGGCAATAATCTTTTGTGCCAACCAAGCACACGCAGCATTGATAAGAGATTTGGTAAACCAAAATGCCAAAAGCAAAGACCCATTTTATTGTGTTCGTGTAACTGCCAATGACGGAGAAGAAGGCGAAAGACTGTTGCGAGAATTTCAGGACAATGAAAAAACAATCCCAACCATTCTGACCACTTCGCAAAAACTTTCTACAGGAGTTGATGCAAGGAACATTCGGAATATCGTTTTGCTTCGTCCAGTTAATTCAATGATTGAGTTTAAACAAATTGTAGGAAGAGGTACAAGACTATTTGACGGCAAATACTTCTTTACTATTTATGATTTTGTAGACGCATATAAACATTTTTCTGATCCAGAGTGGGATGGTGAACCTGTCGAAGATGAACCATGCAAGAAATGTGGCAAAAATCCCTGCGAATGTGAGTATGAACCTCCTAAGCCTTGCCCTGTTTGTAATCAAAGACCCTGCACTTGTGAGAACTTACCACCTGAGCCTTGTAAAAAATGTGGTCAGTCACCCTGTGTTTGTAAGAAAAAAGTGAAAGTAAAGCTTAAGAATGGCAAGGAGAGAGAAATCAGTCACATGATTTCAACTTCATTCTGGAGTGTAGATGGGAAACCTATTTCTGCAGATGAATTTCTAGAAAATCTATTTGGAGAACTGCCAAAGCTTTTTAAAGATGAACAAGAATTAAAGACAATATGGGGTAATCCAAAAACTAGAAAGTTATTACTAGAGAGACTAGAAGAGGCTGGATTCCCTAAATCAGATTTAATTGTTTTACAACAGTTAGTTGATATGGAAAAAAGTGATCTATTTGATGTACTTGAATATGTTTTCAATGATGAATATGTAGCTATTTCTAGAGAACAAAGAGCAACAGCTGCAAAAGCAACTATTTTTACACTGCTTAATGATAAACAAAAAGAATTTATTGAGTTTGTACTTAGTAAATATGTTGAATCTGGTGTCGAAGAGCTTGATCAAGAAAAATTACCGCTTTTATTAATAAACAAATATCAAT
This sequence comes from Sediminibacterium sp. Gen4, assembly GCA_013391385.1. Classification (GTDB taxonomy): domain Bacteria; phylum Bacteroidota; class Bacteroidia; order Chitinophagales; family Chitinophagaceae; genus Sediminibacterium. The sequence goes on from JACBFI010000001.1 coordinate 77,486, forward strand.
CTTTAGAAGATGCTAAAGATATACTAGGCGATACTACGGATATTAGTAAACTTTTCACTGACTTTCAACAATACCTATATAATGAAAGAGTAGCTTAATTCAAAAAGCGATATAATAACAGAACCCAATTAAAACTTGTAAAAGATAGATTAAATCAGAAAGCCCATAATGCAGCATTTTTTAAAAAATATTATCCCTAGAATTCAACGGTACTCAAGTGACTTAGAAAGAATTGAATTTTTTGTCGACAAAGCATGGATCTTTATTGATAATGATGGAAACCAACATGAATATATATTCATGAGAGATCGTCGTTTGATAATGTCTTTAAATGGTAATGTTAAAACAGGAAAGTGGGAAATATTGCCAAATAAGAAACTTTTGATAAATAGAGTAACTGATGAGGTGTTATATCAAAATGCATTTATTGATGACGCGCTCTTAATTTTACAAAAAAGTGGAAACCAAGAAGATTCTTTCGTACTAATCAATATTAATAAGATTCCTGATTTAAATGCCTTAAAATATCTAGAGGATTTAGAAGAAAAAAAACTGATAGCCTCAGAGCCCACTGAGAGAGGTGTTATAAAAATATCCGCGAGCGGAAAAATTATTGGAAATGATATTTATAAAGGGGCAAAAGTAAAATCACATGACGGTAAAATCATATCTGGAGTATTTCAGGTTGAACCATTAGCTAAAAATAAATTTATAGAAGTACATAATGGCAATATAAGCAGAGTATACTTTGTAAGGACTTATTTTACATTTGAAAAAAAGGAAGTAAAAGTAGAAGAAGATCAATTTAAAGACTTACTTGGAAGCAAAGTGTTAACGAACTTAAAAGAAGTTAACAAGGAATATAATGTTAGTTTTACCTTAACTGATATTGAAAAAGATAGTTATGAGGTTAGAGTTAATGAGGATGGTGTAATTACAAAAGCAGTAGATATTCAACAAAGAACAATTGTCATTCTTGCAATTATAGCAGTCTTAATATTATTCACATGTTTAGGATTTTACATCTATTTTGACACCCTATAAAGACTTATGATATTTACACCTTTTAACTTCCTCACTAGACTTGGTATAATCTTAAAATAGAAAAGGATGTTTAGAAATATGGACTAAGTGATTTCGTTATTTTCAAAACTAAAAAACTCTCTTCCAAAAGGCGAAATAATCAAATGATCTAAAAGTCTTATGTCCATAAATTTTGCAGCCTCCTTCAATCGATTAGTAAGATCAATATCAGCCTGAGATGGCTTTAAAGAACCACTAGGATGATTATGCGCAATTATGAATGCACTCGAAGCTGTATTTAAAGCAATAGCGAATACAATTTTGATATCTACTATAGTATATTTTGTCCCTCCTTCTGACAACCCATAAACACCTATCACCCTACCCTCATTGTTTAGGTACATTATTACTAACTGCTCCTTGTATGCAATCGTCTCTGGGTTAAAATACTTCCGCATGATCGTGTACGCATCCAAAGCAGATTTAATGACAGGTTTATCAGAAATAGCAGGCTTGTAAGAGATTTGAATTTCAGCCACAACGCAATTATTTAAGTCTTTCATTTTAAAAGTTTATTTGAATGATGAAATGATTGTATGGATATTCCTTTCCATTTACCAAATAGGCTATACCAAAAACAGTATGAAACATTACAGCTTCTACATATACCCAAGTATCTTTTTTGAGAACTCCTGAATCCTTAATACACAACACTCTAAAGGGTGTATAAAGGATTCGTAATGCCCCTTTTTGATTTACAAGGTATAAGCATCCATAATTGGGGTATCTAAGCTTAAATGTTTCACTCATAGTTTAAAAGAAAAAGCCCCATGATCATCTGACCATAGGGCGGGGTTATTAATTTAAGTACCAATTCTGTACCTTCTCTTTCAAGGCAAAACGGATCTGTTCAATGAAATGGTAAGACTGAACATTACGATCAAGGAAGTTATCAATGTAACTGCTTTTATTAGCACCAGTAAACAGATTATAAAGTCTCCACAGATTTATAGTTCCATCTTCATTGCGACAGAAACTATCGTCCTTATAGAAGTCTTTACAAACCGTTCCTATTTGTGAGTCACCTAAACACAGTTGCGGCAACTCGACTTTTAAAGAATGAGGCAAATGCTGATACATACGACACTTACCTATAAGAGTGGCAAACTGCTGTTCAGATAAATTGTAGTCAACCAGCTTACTCATTTGGTTCATCTGATACTGTGCATGATAACGCTCAAACAAATCACGGATACAGCCTTTTAACTGTCCAATAGATTTCACTTTTAGGTCACCATAGAAGCCATCAGACCAAACACAGAGATTAGTACAAACTGTATTTTTAAAGCCAATAAAGACCTTGAAATGTTCATCTGATCCTTTCTTGTTGTACAGGTTATCAAGGTTATAAGCCTTAACACCACCTACAGAAAGAATGAGTGTATTACCATCTATATCATCATACACGGTAGGTATATCTATGACAAATGCCATGCGTTCATAATACAGGGTCTTTTCATGCTCTAAAAGCTGAATTGCGGGCTTATCTTTTGCTTCTGGGATTCTTCCCTTCACAGGATGAGAAAGCCTTACAGAGGGCTGTAAAATCGTTTCCTTGTCATAAATCTCATGTGCCATATCCCAAGTCAACTGGATAAAATCTGTATGACTGATTACAGGCTCATTATCCTTGATAAATACAGGGATAATATGCTTCTCTTTTATTTCCTCGACACTTGATTCTATCGTGTTGGCTTGTATAAAAGATTGGCTTGAAGATTTCTGGTCGGTCGTCGATACTATAGTATTTGGTGCGACCGACTGAATTACATCATTATTCATAAAAGGATTTTAAGAGGTGGGAACTGGGGTTTTCTGTAGTTCAGCTTTACGCTTCGTAAATGCTGATTTGATCTTAGGCTTTGGATTAGGATCACTGTAGTATAACTGCAAGAGTTCATCTAAACTTTTACAGTCATTTATTCTCTGATACAGGTCACCCTCCCCTCCCTGTTCTGTTTTTTCTCCTTCATTACACCATTGTAAAATCTTCTTACCTGTTTCTTGTGTAATTCTGAACTCTGGCTGACCAGTAAATACAGAGGTTCTATCCTTTGTAGCAGTTGCCTGATTCCGCATATCGAGGTTAAATACAAGTGTAAACTCATAATCCATACCCTCACGAGTAACTCCTTTCATACCTACTTTCTCAGGTACTTGCTTACCATTCTTTTCAGAAAGTATATACTCTTGTTTGGCTCGGATTGTACCGATGATATGTAAAGGACTTTGAAGCATGTGTTGAACAAAAGCATTGTGCCTTGGTGTAAGTTTTGACCAGTTTGTATAGGAGTTACCTGTCATATTACTGTGTGTTGCTAATATGCCTCCTATGCCTTCCCACTCATGAGAAATAGAGTCAATGATAATAACTTCGATATCTGCCTTTTCACAGACTTGTATCGCTTCTATATATCGTTCAGGAGAGAATGGAGCTTCTACATGTAATACCTGATAGTTTCCTAAATGAGCATATAGCTCTGAGGAATGGTTTTCTGTATCAATGACTGCGATTTTAGTCCAGTCGCCACACAGTCCATAAGCAAGTGATAAAGCACTGTATGTTTTACCACTACCTGATGCCCCCTGTATAGCCATTTTAATTTTTGCATTCTTTCTGGATGCTTGTTGTAATTGCATATATAAGTTTTAAGCGTTCATATACATAAAAAAGGGCAGGGTAAAACCCCGCCCCATTACTAACCAACCACAAAGAATTTTATGGTGTTGTTTCCAATAAATCTCTTCTGGTAAAACTCATTGGCTCTGATGGAATTGGTTTACCATCTGGAGGACAATAAGAATAAGAGTGAGCCAACTTGATCAATTCACCTGTTTCAGGAATCATGTAATCATAAGGCTCAGCTTCAACTCTTTCGATTGAACCTGGCATTTGTGTTCCGACCAATGCCTTAGCAGTTTGTAAGTCGAAAGTGGAGAAAATAAAACAGCGTTTAGCTGTTGCATAAAACCTTCCAGTATTCTGAGACTGGAGAAGTGTAATATCTCCTTGAAGTTCAAGAGAGACATAAGAACCCTTGTCACCTTCTCTGAGGTGAGCGTTGATAATCTTAACCATGTTTTGATGATTTTAAGATGATGTAATAAATGATGACGGGGTAACCCCCAACTCAAAAATCAGGTAGGGGTTGTGTGGGGTGGAGGTGGGCGCGTCAACGCCAACAAATTTTTTAAAAAATAAAAAACTAACTTATAAAAACTGTCTTGGGTAATTGAGAAAAAAGCATTAACCTATTTTCTTTTAGGGGAGGGGCTAAATATTAATATCAGTACTTTAAACTGTATTTAAACTCTTGTTCTTCAAATTTTCCCAATCGATTTATGTAATCCCCATCATATTTTAAAAGCGCAAGAAATAAACATTCAATAGTCCATAAAAATATAGATAAGGTTTCCGACTTTAAATTATTGCCTAACCCATCATACTTAATTCTTTTCTTAAAATTTCCGTGAACGATTGAGTTACGCATCCAACTCATTGCTTGAGAAACAGTACTAACATCAGGCTCGTTATTAATAAAGTTTTTGTACTCATCTGTTAAAGAAATTTTACTTTCATTTATTCCGATAAGAGTCCAAATTAAACGAATCTTTGAAGCAGCATTAATTTTATCCAAATCCTTACTATCAACTGCTTGTAACTTCTCAAAAACTACCCAATTGAATAACAGTTCTATAGCTGTCTGTGCCATTATAATACTTCCTTCCAATAATCCTGTATTACTATTTGCAGATGTGTACCAATGAACTAAACTAACTATAGCATTATAATCATTCTTATCCTTGCACAAAGCATGAAAGCGCAACCAAATATCATTTATTGGGAATTTATGATTATGTGGTAGCCATTGGAAAGTATTTTTATAATTGTCACATTGATATGGTGTCCAGTCTGTTTTAATCAACTTGTTTTTATCATATATGTCTCTAATTAATGCAGAAACTTTTCTGCCATTAATAAATGACAAAAACAAAGACAGTTTATCTAGATAATCGAATGCTTCTTTAATTGAAATTTTTGAATCGATTTTTTCAATTTGCCCCCAATGTAACATCGCATAGCCTCCAAAATTTCTTAAATAATCAATAAATTTTGAATAATCTTTTCGCTGATCAACTTGTATCTTAACTAGGGTATCGTTTAACTCAACATGACCTGACCAAAATCCTCTATCATCACGTAATTTACCAATCATTAATTCTTTAAGATTAGGTATAACAAATCTTATTAAGTCGACTTTTTTATCCTTAATCGATGAAAAGTCTGAGTATTTGATTAATCCAGATAAGGAAAAATGCTTTCCTATAGATCGTTGAGTTATGAATCCATCTCCTAGTAATGTTTGTCCAATTTTTATTTGAATCAATCCATCAAAAAAATTAATCCCTCTTGTCTCACGAGGAGAATTGATTATACCTTGAAAAGAAATTCTAAGAGATGGTAACCAAACTAATTTTATTATACCTTTCAATTGAACACATATATTATTGTGAATGACTGTAAATAACCCTTTATGGATAATTATGTCATTAGGCTTTTTTAGTTTACTAAAACGTGACTCAATACAATAATGGATGCCTTTTGGGAGAAAAGGTAATAAGTCCTCTTTCATATCTATGAATTTAGTCATATTATGAACATGAAGGAACAAACTTTTGGAAAAACATATTTTGAATTAGTAATAATGGAGAGGAAGGTAAATGGAGATTTAAACATACTTATTCAATATTTAAAGTGAAGTTCAGTTGCTCACTTCTATTAAATATTGTTTCAATTATAATGGCTGTAATTATACCTTCTTCAATGGTGAAAACCTGAATAAATCCATCTACGGTCTTATGCCCTCCAGTGAATGGACAAATCGTTTTATAGCCCACCCATAAGCAAATAGATTCCTTGTAATAGATTAAGTCGGCGGTTAATTCAAACTTGCTATTGTCTACTACTTCAAAGGCATTCCAGAGATATTTCAAAAACTCTGTCTTGCCTTTAATACTAATTTGATAACTGCCAATATCATCGCCTTGAACTACTATCTCGTCAGAAATGTAATCCTGAATACCTGCAACAGATAAAGACCTGAATGCTTGTAAATATTCAAAAAGAGGCTTTATTTCAATAATTTGTTCTTGGGTTAGTTGCATTTACAGATACCATTTAATGGACTATTTATCATTCAAATATGTTATCTCTCTAACTACTACCTTATATGCAACGCCTTTTGGATCATACTCTGTACACTTGATCCATGAACCATACTTATCATATTCGTATTGAAACTTATAATTTGAATTTCGAGTATAGTTACCGTATTTATCCAATTCAAATAAGGTTACATAGTTAGAAACTTCATTACCATTATCGACAGTATTACTATCAACAATTTTATTTTTATAATAATAAGTTTTTGATCTTGAAGTATAGTTTTCAGAAATACTGATTCTTTCAGTAAGATTTCTTTTCTCATCCGTTAATTCTTTTCTTTTAGATTGCTTAACTGTACCATCTTCAAATTCAGTCGCTATTTCACAAACTACATATGGATATTCGATATCGTGGTTGTAATTCTCAACATAACGCATTCTTTTGGGCGTAAATAGAAAGTCTCCAGTTGGATATCTCCCAGTTACTGAAATTAGTCTCCCTTTATCATCGTATTTATAAGCAGCCTCATGTCGTATATTAAACTCATTTGAATTTTCAAACACATTTGCTACAACAGATTCTTTATGTAATATCAGGTTGTTATTTTCATTAAATTCAAAGATTTCCTTCTGCCATAAACGACCATTCTTTTGATAAGATGCTATTTCAATAATATTTCCTTTGGAGTCAAATTTTTTTATTTCACTAAAAGGAGTTAATACTCCATCATCTTTTGGCTCAAGCATCTCTATTTTGCCATTAACTTCTCGTGCATCATAATTACTATACTTTGCAGAAATTGCTGGTTTCATAATTCCTTCACGTTCTAAATCTGTTTTATTTATTAATGATTTTGGTTGACAAGAAGGATAAATAATTATTAAAAAAGTAGCTACTAGGAAGGCTGGATAGGTAATAATGAATCTTCTATTTAAAAGTTTAAGTCGATACATAAATATTGGGTTTAAATAAAAAAATAGCGTGGCTTGACATCTACTTGCAGTCTTAGGCTGGTCGAGGGCCTGTACAGCAGAATAGAGCAAGGCCACGCCGTAGCGTGGCACTTAGCCCATACTCTACCTGCTGTACATGAAATATTCGACCATTTAAGACTGCAGAACGGGTATAGCTAGTGCTATAATATGGTATGTTGATTGGTTAGGTCATACTTTTAATATTATGGATTTGAGTAAAGTTATTTGATTTCTTGAGGCTATCCAAACAGAAGGTATCAGATCAAGAGTTTGGTTTAAATGAAATGTACTACAATATCATTTTCTATTATATTGATATGCTCTTCAAGTGTAAGTACCTTCCATTTTTCACCATCAAATTCTTGAACTGTTAACCACTTATCTGATGTTACTCGTTGAAAGGATACAAACCAATCTTTTGGATTAGCTCCTTGTTCAATACCACTTTGTTCTAAGTGGCAATACCATTCGGTTTTGATATTTGACTTATGCTTATATCTAGACCAACTAATAAGTGAATCGTCAAATTCAATTCCAAATCTGATCATTCCAAATGATTCAAATTGCTGTTGGGGGGTTAGCTTATAAATATTCCCCAATGAATCTCCTGCCAACTTTGTAGCTGTGGGCTCCCAAATCGGATTTTTACTAAACCATAAGGCAGGTTTTGCACCCATTATTTTATCTCCTTTACTTGGTCTTAAAAACCCATCATTTACAATGTTAGGATAATGTACTTTGGTTGTATAATGCCAGATTAAATTTTCTTGTTGCATTTTTATGCTTTTGAGGTTATAAATTGATTAATGGCTTTCTGGGAAAGGATTTAAGCGCGCTTACAAAGAGGGAGGGTAGGGTATAGAATATCAATTAGAAATTATATCTCTATGATACAAGTTGATTTTACTTGTCTTTTTACACTTAATCGAAACTGAAATTATCTTACGACTTTGACGTTACAGGTAACTAAACATTTAAAGTGTAGTATCAATTAGTACACATAATGCATTTATATGGAGTGCGTAATTTGCTTATCAATTTCTTGTAGGTATTAAAGAAATATATTCGTCGGACTTTTGAATAAAATAACATACCCTGCCCTCCCTGTAATAGAGAGGGCTTTTTACCCTCTTACTTATAGGTGACAAAAAAAATTCTACAACAGATTTTGTTTATTAATAACCTTAATCACGATGAATTGCGAATAATAATTCCAAATCTCTGTCAAGTATGATGTAGCCTGAATATTCGTCATCATAATCATCAGGATAGTCTCCATTCTCAAATAGAACCATTGGGTCGAAAAATTCAAGCGTTTCATTCAAATAAGCATCTTTTAAATTTTGATCTCCCAATAAGTTTTGACGCTTAAGGAATTCTACTTCTGCTTCAAGCCCAGGAATTTGCTTATCGGGATCACTATTATAAATCTCAGCTCCTGGCTTTTCAATAAGCCTAACAGAGAAATCAATGTAATCATCACGTAGTACATTTCCATTATCACGCACACCTTTCAAAGTTTTGTATTTAGCTCGTCGAGAATTATACATTTTTTCATATTCCTTATGACAGAATTTAATTGCATCAAGTCTTGCAGTAAAATAATCTTTGTTTTTAAAGACCTTGGTTAGGCTAGAAATAGTCTTATTATTAAAGTTCTTATTTTCTAATGTTACAAGGAAAGAGTAATTTTTCATTTTAAATATTTTTATTCAATTAAAAAATTAGAATGACAAGATTGACATGTTGGACAGCATCGTCATGTAACCTACGTATAACATATAGAGTAACATACATATAACTTGGTCTATTGATGAACAGTATTATTATGTTTAATTATAACTTTTTTTACTCTATACTAAGTAGACTTATAAAACCTACCCTTATATATTCTTTGGATTTAGTGTACTTTTTAAGTACATACCAAAATGATGTGGCTATCATGTCTAACATGTCATTATTGTCATAAATTAAGTATTCGAGTGCTCTATTTTTTTGTAGTAACCCGTACGAGTATTCCCTAGCACTCCTTTTTCAACTAGCTTAACTACTTCTCGCTGAGCAGTACGCTTTGAAAAACCTAAGTCAGAGATGATAGGTTCAATTTGACTAATGGTAAACTCCTCTTTTGGCAGTAATTCTAGAAATCTTCTTTTCTGCATATTACCCATACGACCTCTCTGCTTCTGCATCTGCTCAAGGAGTGTTAAAGAATGTGGTAAGAGTTCCATTGATAACCTTACGCCAAGGCCAAAACTTCGCATGGATGCTTCAATTACACCTCCCTCTTGTTTATTATTATAAAATTCTAGACAACTAAAAATCATTCCCAATCTAAAAGCAATAGATCCCATCCTTAGTACAAATGCTTTGGATTCGCTACCATATTTGTCATAGCATTCTTGTAAAGTCTTAGTTTGATGTTTATTGAATTTTTTCCATTGCTCCTCTGAAACTTTATATTCCCAAGATTGATTTTTAAAGAAGTTGAATATTGACAGTACTTCTTGCCCTAAAGAATTATAATATCTTTTGAGATTACCGCTTTTATAGTTTGGGGATACATCTTTCCAAACAGGGTCAGCTTCAAATTTGTAGTAAAAAAACCTACTCAATAATCCGTCTTCAAGTGATTTAATTACACCATATAATTGATTAGGCGTGCCTGTCATTAAGATTGATAACTTTGGGCATTCAATATTTACAATTTCGTCTAGAAGTTTTCGAGAAATAGCAACTGGCTCATGTTCAAAAGACTTTCTAAAAAGCTCTGACAACCCACTGCCCCAATCTTGTTTCATAGCTGTTCCAAGTGTATCAGCTTCTGAGTCAAAAATCAGGTTACCATTTTTTTCATTAATCTTAAGTTCCTCAATGAGCGATGCGGCACTAATATTTGCAGGTAATAAAAAGTGATAAGAATTCGGCTTAGCTGGTTCATCAAATACGATACCCCCTTCTTTTTTATGGCTTTTCCATTCGCGAATAATCTGGGCATATTTGTTTAAGGCTATTCGATTTTCATCTTCGAACTGCTTTTGTATTGGTCTAATTAACTCTATGCCATGCTTAGCACAGCTTTTACCATTTCCAGCAGGTGCTAAAATAAAGCCATATAAATTGGCATAAATTTCATTGCTGTTATAAAGCCCTTTGACTGTTGGAAAACAGGCTGACAAAGAAGTAATTGCACTTATTAATACAATATCCCTTTCACGTGAATTCTCAGAAAACGGCTCACAGACTTTTCGCAATAAAGGCGGAAGAAAACTATTTAGCTCTGGCGGTATGAATGGGGCATTATCTTGCCCTAACAAATTCTCATTTGCCATATTTAAGTTTTTTAAATATTTTAAAATAATCTCTCAAGAAAAGGTCTAGATCCTCTCGCGGAGATTTTGATATGACTAGCAGACGGGTATTGAATAGTCTGCATATTTAATACCCTAGTCATTGATGGCAAAGGTGTCGCGATAAATGTTCAATATGTTGATAGAGGCACCTAAATAAATACCTAATAAAATACCTAAAAACTCATTTAGATAAATAGTGCAGTAGCGATCATTCGCTAATAGTCCATTCATTTAGCTTTGTAAGGATAGTTTGTAATGTTTGGGTAAGATTAGCTATTTCAGCTTGTAGATTATCTTTATGGTGCACGTCTTTTCCCAGAGATGAGGCAATATTTGTATAATCCTTATGAAATAAAATGCTTCCAATTATCCCTAAATTTTGATTTGTGTATTTAGGTATAATATTTTCTGAACTAAGTAAGTGTAATAAAAGAGCAATTTCTTTTGTACCTAAATGTGACTTGAAACCACCTTTAGATTTGAAGAATTTGATAAATGACTTGGGGTCTATATTCTGTATAGTACTCATTTCTTCACTTTGAACATAGGTATTTTTAATAAATGACTTGTTTGAATCCAGCTTATCGTTAGGAAAATTATCCTTTAAGTCTGAAAGGAACTTACTAATTGAACTTTCGATATGTACAAAGTAGGTATGTATTTCCTTATTCCTTGATTTGAGTATAATTTTCTCTGCAGTTAGCCTTACAATAACAAAAAATTGTGTTGGTAGTTGTTCTTGCTTTAATAGAGAACTATTAATTATACTATAAATTTTATGATAGTCATTTTGCATTCCAACTTCAATTGCCTTTTGAATATCATTTGAATAATTATTGGTTTTAATATACTCTTCTGCTTGAACGTGATTGTCGAAAAGTTCTTGAGAAAGAATATCGTCATTAATTGAAACACCTTGTAATACATTATTCACAAAAACTGCAAGAGTTCTTTCATTAAAAAGGCTTTGAGTAAATTCAAAAATTGAATAGTCGTTCATAGAATGGCTAAATAGATAAAAAGAAATTTCTTTAAAGTACTAAAAAATAGTAACAAAAATTCTTCGTTATTTTATATATATTACGTATATTTGCAATATATTATTTATGTAATTATTCGACGTCCTTTTTGTGTTTGAGCAGATTTTAAACACAAAAAAATGGATGAAAATACATGGTACCCAGTTAGAGGGTATGAAGGACTATATGAGATAAATAAAGAGGGAGTTGTTATAAGCTTACACGGTAGAAACCGACGACATATTATGCCTCAGCGAATTGATCGTGCAGGATATTACACTGTTAGGCTAAGCAACAAGGGTAAAGATTCTACTGTGTATGTACACAGACTTTTGGCTTACGCTTTCATAAAGAATATAGAGAATAAACCTTTTGTCAATCATATCAATGGTAATAAACTTGACAACACTATTTCTAATTTAGAATGGGTTACGCATTCCGAGAATATGAAGCATGCATATAAGCTAGGTCTAGTAAAAAAAATCTCCTGCAAAAAAGTTATTAACTTATGTACAGGAGAGGTATTTAATTCAATTAGGGAAGCTGCAGCTTTTCATAACATGAATTACAATACATTCAAAAACATGCTTTATGGACATAATAAAAATAATACTTGCCTAAGCATTGCTGCATAAGATTGCAAAAAAGCCATAAAAGATTTACCCAATCTAAATGTTGGGTAAATCCTTTGGCATACTAATTTGATGTACATAATTCTTTAAAGCAGTCTCAGGATTATTGCCCATTAAGAAGGCAGTCATCACAGGTGTCATGCCAGCATCAATACACCTGCTTCCAAATGTATGTCTGCAAGCATATAGGACTCTTTCCTGTATTCCTAGCTCTTTTAAAACCACTTTAAATACTCTGCGCTGAAACATTCTGTCATCAATGCACTGTCCATTGAATGATTGAAAAACTAAATCGTCTGGATGCTTGTTAGCGCATACAGGTAATAGTACATCTTTCAAATCTTGTGATAACGGTAGTAATCTAACTTTACCATTTTTCGTTTCTTTACGAATTCGCTGAGCAGCATTAGTACCTTTTACACTCCTTGCCATTACCTCCTTAATAGTGATCTGTTCCTTTTTAAAGTCAATACATTCCACTCGTAAGCCTATCGCTTCTGCTGGACGTACGCCTGTTTTAAAAAGAAAATAGATAAAAGGATAATAGTGTGAATGCGAATAATGAGAACTTTTAGGGCTATAGGTATTGTTTTTAAATGCAGATAATATCTTACGTATTTCTTCCTCCGTAAATGGCTTTCGATTATCCTTAGCTACTTTCTTTACTTTCTTTTTATTTACATCTTCAAGAGGATTGGCTTTCCAAATTTTCTTCTTGATCAGCCACTTAACAAAACCGTTCAACATCGTTAATCGCTTATTGTAGGTTTGTGGACTAAACTTTTCTTGATTCAGATTAGCAAGCATTGTCTTTTCAGTAAACTCACCCCATTTCTTAAGGGTGTTTCGCATGGTATAGTAATCAATATGCGTTTCACAATCCATTTGTTTATATACGGAAGCCCACTCTTCAAAATAACCTACCATTGTTTTTAGAGGTTTACTCTCTGTTTTTGGCTTTCGCTCTTCAGGTTTATACTTTTCGAGGGTATCATCAAATACGTCATAAACGATATCCTTTTCAATGTTTGCAGCTACTAGTATCGCCTTACTAAGATTAGGCTTATTATAAGCTGCTAAACTCAGAGAGTATCTTTTATCCTGATACCTCCAACGTAACCTAATACGTCCTCTATATTCAGTGATAGAGACTGTACATTTTTGATTTTTGTGACCCATTTTGTGACCCAAATTTTAAAAGTGAGGGGTCATTTGAGGGATTGCTGAGTTCTGTAAAATAGTAAGTAATAACTTATAGGAAGATGATCCAATTTGCTGAAATCCTTTCCTGTATTGACTTTCAGCAAATAAAAAACCCACAGAAAAAATCTATGGGTTTCGTGGGCCCACCTGGGCTTGAACCAGGGACCCCCTGATTATGAGTCAGGTGCTCTAACCAGCTGAGCTATAGGCCCCAACCTTTCAGTTGCGGCGGCAAAAATAATGAATTACAGTTGATTTTTATCTTGAATTAATTGCATAATCATTTTACGACTTTTCCATTGTTTTATCTGCTTCTCACGAACTAGTGCCGCAGTCTTGTTTTCCTGCAATTCTGTCCAAACAATTTCCCAGTCTTTTGCTTTTCCAGTAAAGCCTGAGTGTTCCGAGAGATGTTTAGTAAGTCGGTTTTGTGTGTCGGAAGTGGAACCAATATAATATCGATCTAAATCTTTTGAATATAGAATGTATACATAATACATTAAACTATACTGATTTATTCTGGGACCCTCCCGACTTAAGTCGGGATGCCATACTCCTCCTTTGGCGGAAGCTATAAGCCCCAACCTTTCGGCTGAGGCGGCAAAAATAGTGATTTGTAGTTAATTTCAATTACAAATTCATACTCATTCCGCTTGCTTGAAAATGGCTTTCGCCCCCTCTTTCTGCTGTTCCGTTATTCCAATAAACCCATACTTACGCTCTAACTCTTTATACAATCCTACCGTTTTGCGAATACGCTCAAAATCTGTCTCGGGTATTTTGGCGATCTCCAAAGCCTCCTTCTGTTTCCACACTTCTGCCTCAATCAACATATCCGCCTGCTTACCATTCACTTCCAGTTTATCCATCAGTGTTCTTCTGAATTTGTTACGGAACTGTAATTGCAATTGTGGCTTGGCAATCGTATCATAATTGCGGTTGACCACTAACGTGATCACTTCACAAGGCTCACTTAAACTTTTCTTTCTTCGCTCTACCAATGCTTTTACCTGATCACCGGATAAAGAAAGTGATTTGTATTTCTTCACCACTTCTTCTTCTACCTCGCCCGCTGTTGCAAAAGTGTCACTGGCATTCGCTTCAATTTTTATTTTGGTAAGTCTGGCCCAATGATGTATTTGTCCGATCCTATCTGCTATGGCTTCCGATATTTTCAACTGCTTGATCAAAGCAGGTTTTTCACAATAACCAAATAGCTCAACCTGTTGCTCAGGCGTCCATTCTTGTGCTTGTACCGTTACAACTGATAAAAGCATTACACATAGCGTACTCATTACAATAACAATCTTTCGCATACTCAAAAATTTGTCTTGAAATTACAGAAAAGATCGGGTTAAGAATTCTTACGCAATCGCTTTAACTTTTTTATGATCGGAAAAAACGATTGTAAGACTAACATTACCTTTATCGTATGAGTCATGTGCTGGATAATGCGATTTGGGAAGCGTTGCGCACGCATCAGCAATACTTGAATGCAGGTAATGATCGGCTGAAGTATTTTCAAAAAGAAGTATCACCCTTATTTGCCCTTCAAAACTGGGATGCATCAGATCATGATGCATTGGAAAAAGAATTGCCCGCAGATCGATCTTTCTTTGTGCTGATAGCCAGAGAAATAGCCATCCCCGATTCGATGCATGTACAGTTGACATTGCCCTTATACCAAATGGTGGCAACGAAAAAAGTAGCAGCACAACATGCGCATCATGCCATTACCAGAAAACTAACAGATGAAGATATTCCTCAAATGCTGGAGCTGACCGCAAAAACCAAACCCGGACCTTTTGGTAACCGTACCATCGAATTCGGTAATTATTATGGCATATTTGATGGAGCGCGATTGATTTCGATGGCCGGACAACGTTTACAAACAACTGATTTCACAGAAGTAAGTGCTATCTGTACTGACCCCGCACATCTGGGAAAAGGATATGCTGCAGCACTCACACAAAAAGTTTGTTCTTGTATTTACGAAGCCGGTAAAACACCATTCCTGCATGTGAAACAAGACAATATCGGTGCCATCAAACTCTATGAAAAGCTCGGGTTTGAAATCAGAGCGGATATCTTCTTTGCCATTTTTAAAAAGAATGTAGAAAGTCAGTAATACAATAAAAGCGCCAATCATAATCGGCGCTTTTATTTTAAAGACAACACTCATATCTATGAGTAAGCTTTACAAACTCATTCATCCATCACTAGAATGAACATTTTAACCCTATCGTAAAAGCCAATGGCATATTGGGTCTGTATCCATTAGGAAGATTGGCAACTATATTTTGGTTGTTGGTAAGATTATTGATTGTTGTAAAACCTGTTATTGTTTTATTGAATTGGTAGTTCGCTGACACATCAATCATCATAAAGCTACCAATTGCATTCACTGAATTGTAGGCAACATTATCTGCAGGTACAATTCCTTTTCCTTGTCCGGGTTTTGTTTTCGTTTCACCTACAAAGCGAGATATCAATGTTGTATTGAATCTTTTATTTTCAAAACCAATACTCGCAGTCAACAAATGAGGAGTTATAAACGGAATGAGATCTCCTTTATTAATCAGACCGGTACCCCAGTCTCCTCCACCATTTTGAAAAGTTTCTTCAAATGTTGCTTTGGTATAGGTATAGGCAATATTGATAGGCAACTTTACAGTACTGTTTTCTTTGTACAACACATCATACTCAGCACTTAATTCTATTCCTCTTGTAACTGCTTTACCTGCATTGAACATATCGCCGGTTCCTAAACCACCACCCGACATATTATCTGATCCTAAAATATTGGTATAGTCATTTATAAATCCAACTGCCTGAACATGTATTCCATTTTTATTGTATCGGTAGCCCAATTCATAGTTGATGGCTTCTTCCACTCTTGCCTGACCGGTAGTGGATGTTACAGATGGCATTCCCGGAGGAGAGAATCCTTTATGTACACCTGCGAAAACATCATGGCCATTTTTAAAATTATAGTTCAAACCTATGCCCGGTAACAGAATATTCATTTCATTGGTGGCTGATCTTAATCCGGTACCTAAGCGGGCATTATCGGATGTTCCGAAATTTTGGAAATCAAATTGTATGTTTTCATAGCGAATACCCGGACTAATCGTCAATCCTTTATAAGTAAGGTCATAGTTGATATATGCTGCAACACTTTCTGCATTTCTGATCTGATTTTCCTGATTCCCTTTTACACCTGCACTGGTTAAAATCATGGTACCATTGGTCATGGCATAAACAGAACGTGTGGCATATCGGTCTGCTTGATCAGAATGTATACGAACACCAGCTTGTAATTTATGCTCCACTGATCCGGAATAAAAACCATATTGTAGATTGGATTGAACCCCTTTTGAAAAATAAGTACGAGCTGCACTTTGATAATCAATATTGCCATTGGCCTGACCAATCATAATCTGATAGGCAGTGGCATACATGGAAGGGTTACCTAAAATATTATTCAAACTTTGACCCCCAATGGTATTCACTCTCGCCCAATCTCTGAATGTAGATGAATAATACGCGGTTGTATTGATAGATAGTTGTTTCGTAGGTTTAATGATATGCGTTAATGAAACATGATTATGCTTCATATCGAGGAGATCTCGCTGGGTAGCAGCATATCTTCTTCTCGGATTGTTTTTAAAATCTTCATAGGTTAATCCTAAATAACTCTCATCACCATCTTCCGTAAAGTTCACGATTTTGAGCATGACTGATTGAGGCACGCGCGCACTTGAAGCAGTATGCCAGCGCATTTTAGCTACGATATCCCTGCGCTCAAAACCTGTATTTCCTCCGTTATCCAATTCTTTAAATCCATTGCTTGCTACTCTGTTGACTTCAAATAAATAATCAAAATGATTCTGGCTGTCGCCTACCCAAACTCTTTGTTGATTGGTACCAAAACTTCCTACAGACAATTGTGCAAACCCTCTAAAAGCAGAAGGTATGGGGGTTGACAATAGGTTTACTGCACCGCCAACGGTATATGGACCATATTTAATTTGACTACTTCCTTTCAATACTTCCAGTGCTTGCATACGCAAAAAAGTGGGGAAATAATAGGCGGATGGATCAGCATAAGGTGCCGGCGCAATCAAAATCCCGTCTTCCATCAAAGTGATTTTTGCACTCCTGTTCACTGGTGTACCTCTTAATCCGATATTGGGTCTTAAACCAAATCCTTCTTCATCTCTGATATTCACCCCAGGAATAATCCTCAATACATTGATTATATTGGATTGATTTAACTGTGCCAGCTTTTTGCTACTGATGTATTGTCCGGCACCCGGTATTAAATTAGCGCGGTTACCGGTAATGGTAACAGGCCCTAATTCAACGGTTGATATACTATCATTGATTTGTTGTGCATGTACTAATACTCCTAATAAAACAAAGGGAATCGATAATAATTTTTTCATGTTTCGCATATACTTTCTAATAGGGGTGCAAGTTGTTCTGAAATGGTACAACTACACTTACGAGAAAAGAAAAGCGATTGACGAAATGCAGAAAAAAAGAAGGTGGATAATGGAGATTTTGGAGGAATTATGACAAATGAATGACAAAAGCCATCCATTTTTTGGTGGATGGCTTTTGCTCTACTCCCATAACTAATCTTATTAAATCAAATTGAATTTACTTTTTCAGCTGCTTTTGGCTTAGCCTTCAATGATCGTTTAGTTACCTTTAAATCTCTGAAATAGCCGATCGTTCCAATATCAACATAAAGACCAATTCCGCCTATTTTATTTTTCCCAAGCATTCTGTCTACGATAAAGGTTGAATACTTCATGTCATTAATGAACATTTCAGCTGTTTCCCCATTGACTTCTATGCGCATAGTAATCCACTCATTCAAAGCAACAGGAGCAGAACCCTCATATCTAAACGGAGCCGTTTTGCGTAAGGTATCAAACTTAGCATGTGGGTACGACATATATTGTACTGCATGATTCCTAAATAGTTGGTTGGCATGTCTACCTACTTTGGGTCTAAGATAAATGCCTTCAAAAGCGGAGTCATCTTCTTTGATTCTAAAATAAACGCCTATAAAACCTGCGATTCCTGAATACGGAGCAGGATTTTGAAGTTGACTATACATTTTGACTTCAATAGTACCATTTTCAAAATCATCGATACCTATAAGCTTCGCATAATGCGGTTCATCAACTGTCTTCTCAATGTTGGTTGAGTCGAAAGGAAGTGCTTTCAAATCTCTCTCAATTTTAATAACCTCTCTGCCCTGAAACTTGATTGTTTCACCGGTCACATTATGCAGTTCAAAAACCTGTTTCCCTAAATTAATTTTTCCCCATTTAGAGTTTACTTGTGTTGTAGATTGGGCATCACTTACAAATGATAAACTAAAAAGGAATAAAACTGCAAAAAAGATGTTTAAAACTTTCATAAATATAATTGAGTATGAAGGCTCTACATAGAGATTTAAAATAATTTTTCCGCCGGAGGAACTACTCCTGCTAATCGTAAATAAGCTGTTGCCTGACCTCTGTGATGAGTTTGATGTTCAAAACATTTTTCAATGGCAAGTTGTCTGCTCATATCAAATCTGTCAAAGAGCTTGACCGTTTTTGATAAGTTTTCGTTTGGATACTTTTGGATGGCTGCAATAGCAAAATCATAGGCGCTCATCACTTTATTGATAACACTTTTTTTATTTTCATCATTTGATTTTTCCAACTCTCCAAATCCAATTGTTGATTTTTCATCGGTAGCAGCTGCAATAAATCCATAAATAGCATCACTCAAGTGTAAAAACTGCGCAGCGAAAGAACGCATTTCTTTAGTTGGCTTTAAACTATACGCAGACTCCGGCATTGCATCCAGATACTCTTTTGTATAATTTTTTGCCCTCTGCCATTCTTTAACGATATCCTCATTATTATTTTGTGCTAAAAGATTACTAATGATTAATATAGAAGTGAGTAGTGTACCTAATTTTTTCATGGCTTTTATTTTTTTACAAATCTAATCATAATAGTGTACTATTGTAACTAATTTAGTAAATACAAGTAACTTACAGGTAACCAGTTTTTTATGAGAGCAATTACCAACCCCTATCAATGCCCCGTTACCAGAACTATGTCTATCATTGGTGGCAAATGGAAGCCTATTATATTAAATTGTATTGGTGAAAAGTCCATACGATTTGGTAAGCTTAATCAGTTAATCCCTGCTATTTCCAATAAAGTATTATCCAACGAGTTAAAAGAATTGGAAGAACTGTCATTAATAGAACGCGAGGAGTTCAAAGAATTACCTCCGAGAGTTGAATATCGACTTACTAGGTCTGGTAAGAGTCTTATCCCTCTTTTACATGAGTTGGCTAACTGGGGGAATACCAATCTGGCAAAAAAGATTGAAAAAACGATTCAGTAAAGTCGTACAGGACTACATGACCCTATTTTATAAGGATCCTTCTTTTTTTGTTTTATAAATGATCGGAACTACATCCATCAATTCCAAAGACTGAACCATTTTGAGGGTGCCATTTTTATACTTTTGAAAATGAGTGGTCTTAATATGACTTTCATACGCTTCTTTACTGGCATAGGTCTCAAAAACGGTCACATGATTGGGTTTGTCTTTTTCATAAACCGCAAACATTCTGAGTACCCCTTTTTCAAGTTTTACAGAAGTTTCGATGCCTTCTTTTAAGAAAGATTGGTATTGTTTGAGTTGAGAGGTATCAACTATGATTTTAGCAATGCGGACGTAGGGGTCTTGGGCATGTATTGTTTTGCTATTCAAGAAACCTAGTACTAATAGTATATAGATGTATGCTTTCATATTCAAAAGTAAGCAGCACTATAAACTTTTGGAAAGTTTTAAAATTTTCCAAAAGTTAGATACTGCCATTACTTATTGTAATAAACGATATAGGGTAATTCTTTTAAGCCTTAATTCTTCTTCAACTTCTGGGCAACGCTGTCGTAATATTCTTGCGTTAATTTCTCCCCCCAAATCGTAGGTTGTGTTCCTCCATAAATGGCCAAATAGGTTACATCACTTTCTTTGGTTGATGTATGCCAGTGTTCTACATCTTTGTTACATTTAATGACATCTCCTTTTCGCACAATGATGGGTTCTTTTCCCCTTTCTTGATAATAGCCTTGTCCCTCCAAAATGATCAGGACTTGCGCTGTTGTGTGCTTATGCCAGTCCAAAGTAGAGTTGGCGCGAAATGTTGCTTTACTGATATTATAGTTCATATCTGCATCTGCTTGCAATAAGCTACTCAACCATGCTTCACCGATATAATGGGTATTAGGTGCTTTAGGACCTTGTTCTAAGAAAGAGGTTACAGTATATGGATTTTTTTGTGCTGATACCAATATTGACATGCTCAAAAGAAAGAGCAATAAGAATGATTTCATGGTGAATGATTTTAAGTAGATAAAAGTACCACAATACATTCATTATTTACTTTCAGAACAATAAGCAAAATTTTCTTTTTTAGTGAAGGGCTTTACCCTCCAAAAGTTGAAATGGAACACTTTTTTCTTGTTCTGACCAACCAAAAAACATTTACTGAACCGGCTTCAGCAATGAAATTTCTTTGGTGTGTTGCAGAATTTTTGGTTTTGAAAAATAAGACGGAAAGAACTGATCCTTTGCCCACTTTTCGAATAAATTACGATAGTAAGGACTTTCAGGATCGCCTGATTGTCCCGGGGTATTGATCATGAGTGTTTGATCCCAGTCTTTTGTATCGGCTACCATTCTAAAACTGGCACCACTTAACTGATTGTCGATACCACCATTTGCACCTAGCGTATGACCATTACCGCCTCTCGGAAGTGGACCATGATCTAATGTATTACGCAGTTCTGTTTCTACAAATGCTGATAGTGGATGGCGAATCAACGCATGTTTAAATTTTGTTTGTCCATATTGCCACTGGCTCATATCTGCACCCAATCTTTTTTTCAGTGCAGCAACTGCATCTTTAAATGTGGATGCCAGAAATTCATTTCTCAATTGTTCAGGTGACTTTCCTGTTTCTATAAAATAGGTTTCGGGTGATTTCAGCATTTTGATAATCGTGGTTAACTGCAAACTGATCAAGCCTCTTGCTGCTGCCGGTATAAATGTGGTTCCTGCCTGAATATATATTTGTCGCTCCCACTGCGCATAAATCGATGCTGCAATACTTTCCATACCCAATATATAGTTCCACTGATCAAAATATTTTTTTGCTGCAACAGATGCTTCATCAGAGAGTGTAACATTACTAAGTAAGGGTACCAGCTCGCTTGCAGGAATAGAGTAATAATCGTTTTGCAACTGCGCCATTTCCTCGATCGTGAATTTTTTATCTTGGCTCAATACCCTATTTACACGGTCGCCTCTATATGCATCTGCCCACGTATACCCTACTGCATCCCATCTTTTATAGGAATTAGGTGTTACATTTTGATTAGCTGTTGCGAAGAATCCTTGTTCCGGATTGAGTACATGTGGACGTTCTTTAATAGGCAGATAACTATCCCATTCATAACGACCATCACCGGGTATAGGAACATAACCACTAAAGTTTTTTCTAACTGGAACAATACCTACCGCCTGCCAGCCAATATTTCCTTTTTTATCTGCCCATATCATATTCTCTCCGGGTATATGACTGTAAGAGCAAGCTTCTCTGAATGATGCCCAGTCAGTTGCCTGATCAATTCGTAGCGAAGCAAGATAGGGTGCTCCTCCCGGTTCCATCCATGCACATTTAACAGCATAGGCTTTATGGTTAACCGAATCGATATAAGTAACAGGCCCATGCAGCGTATACAACAATCGAGCAGTTACAGTGGCTGCATTTTTTACGGCTATTTTTTCTTCGATTGATTGCATGTCTACCCATTTTCCCTTATGCTTGTACTGATTTAAGTTAGCGGGATTCAGATCATATACATACAAATCTTCGCCATCGGTTTCATAGATGGTGAGCCCCCATGCACCATATTCATTGTGTCCGATAGAAACACCGGGAATAACGGGCTCACCTCCACCCACCACATTCCAGCCGGGTGCTACGAGGTGTACCATATATCTTAATGAGGGGGCTGCAATTTTACGATGTGGGTCATTTGCCAATAAGGGAAAACCACTGGCCGATTTTTTCCCGCTCACAATCCAGTTATTACTTCCGTCTGTTGTTGGATTGAGTTCAAATGCTTCTTTCTCTCTTTTGATATTTGCCTCATTCAATAAAGCTGCTGCTGTTGTTGTTGGATTTACCAGGTCTTCTTTTACAAACACCACATCTTTACGATAAGCATTATAGAGTTCAAGAATTTGAGGGCTCAGCAGATCCACACGTATGCTGCTGTCCATTTTGAGATCGGGATCTTTCGGATGAAACCACATGATCTCTTTTACTTTCTCTACGCCTACTTTTTGAATAGCCAATGCAATATTGAGTTCCTGTGTAATATTGCCGAGTAAACCCTGGTGTCTTGATATCACTACTTCGGGAGTCCATTCTTTGGGTTGAATATTGAGCAGCTTAAATTCAACCGGCAATGCTGCTGGTGTTTGGTTGATCTCCCTGATATATGCATTGACCCCCGCTACATAGGCATTGATGATTTCTTTTCCCTGTGGATGATAATAGTTCAGTTCCTTATCCATATTACCCCTGAACTTGAATAGTCTGGTTCCGATGTCTCTTTTCAGTTCCCGTTCACCCAATATTTCGGCAACGGTTCCTGTTGCTTGCCGGCGCCATACTTCAAACTGAAAAAGCCTGTCTTTGGCTGCACAATACCCTTGTGCAAAAAAAAGGTCCTGTTGGTTGTTGGCATAAATATGATTCATACCCCATTCATCTCTCCACACTTCAACTGCTGCTTTCAGTCCTTTAAACTGAATCGTTGTTTTTTTCTGCGCAATAACTGTTGTGAATGATGCAGCAATTACAATCAATAACTGACTAAGGAAGACTATCTTTCGCATGCAAGTAGATTTGTTTTCAATTTAGTGAAAGAATTTTTAAAGATGGTGATAGGCATGTTGATCGGGCGAACAATAACGGCGAGGGTATCATCCGAGTATTATTAACATTAAACTAAGACAAATAAGATAAGTTTCACTTTTATGCGCTCAAAGAGCAGAGAAAATACCCAATAATAGCTATTGATAATTGCTAACAGAAACTTATTTTGAATTAAAATACACGCATACGAGCCCATGAAAACATATTACATCATCACATTATCATTGCTGCTTTATAGTAGCAAATCAATTTCGCAAACAATAGATAAAAACAATTCTTCACTTTACACAAAAAATGTCGGGGTAGATGTTAGTAGAATATCAAACAACCTTGTTCAGAAAAATAGCAACCTACTTACCAATATAGACTTTAACAACTCGCCAGAACCTAGTAAAACCAGTTATATTACCAGGTTGAACGCCGACGGAACAATAGACAACACATTTAATCCCGGCACAGGCGCAAATAACACAGTTGCTGAAGTTGCGACACAGCCCGATGGGAAGTTAATCATTGCCGGATATTTCACTTCCTTCAGTGGAAAGAATAGTAATCACATCGTTCGACTTAATGCAAATGGTACGATAGATCATAGTTTTAACCCCGGAACCGGGGCGGATAATGGTGTGGATGCTTTAGCCTTACAACCGGACGGAAAGATCCTGATTGGCGGATCTTTTAATACTTACAATGGAACAAGCGTTAAACGCGTGGCTCGACTCAATGCGGATGGTACATTAGATAAAACTTTCAAACTAGATAAAGAAATAGATGGTCTTGTATTTACCATGTTACGTCAACCCAATGGGAAAATACTGGTGGGTGGATATTTTAACTCGTTTAATGGTAAGGTAAGATTTGGTGGTATTACTCGGCTAAATGCTGATGGTAGCTTTGATAAAAGTTTTAATCCGGGTGAGGGCGCATTGTTCTCTTCTGTGTATGCTATTACCTTACAACCTGATGGGAAGATATTGATTGGTGGAGATTTTAGATTTTTCAATGGTATCATGAGAGACCATATTGCACGATTGAATGCAGATGGTAGTGTAGATGAAAGTTTTGATTCGAATAGAGGAGTCAATGAAAAAATAAATACCATTGCCTTACAAGCAGACGGAAAAATATTGATTGGTGGAGATTTTACGAAACACTTTAATACTAGTAGAAATAAAATAGCGCGACTGAATACTAATGGTAGTTTGGATAAAACCTTTGAAAGTTCCGTAGGGGCAAATTATACTGTACGTACGATCACCCTACAACCTGATGAAAAAATACTAGTGGGGGGCAATTTCACCAAATACAATGGAATCAACAGAAACCAAATCGCACGTTTGAATGCAGATGGTACTTTAACAAATGATACATTCAACCGTGGTACAGGAGCAAACGGGGATGTAAGAACGCTTGTTCTACAACCCGATGGGAAAATACTGGTTCTTCAATTTTTAGAAGTTATAGAGGATAAGACACAACCTTGTCCGAATCTTAAAAAGCTGGAAAATATTTGTATATATATTGATAGTCGAGGCAAAGACCCAAAACCAAAAGGTGATTATGTATACATGTACCAAAGAAGACTTTTAGACGCTGCTTGCGTAGATGTTGAAAAGGATAGCGAAGAAGTGATTGGTGAAAAAATACGCAAGATGTGGGATGCTGCTTTTGCGCAACAGAAATTGAATTGTCATAGTATACAATTCTATCCCAGTGGTGGTAATATTTTAAAATTTGCCGTGTCTTCTAAATTCACGGAATTTATTGACGATGCGATTTGGTGGAAAGTAAATCTCAACTTTATAGATGAGGTAGATAAAGAAACCGTTTTAGATTATGTACGAGGTCAAATTGAAAAAAATAAAGGCACCAGTATTGTATCTACGCTCCAACATTATTACAAAATTCTGAGAGAGGCGGGTGCGAAACATGCGGCCGAGTTAAAAAAGTAAGGGTGATTTATATTCATGATTAGAGTTTATAAAATATCTGCCATTGTTGGTCGCCTGACCAACAATATGCATTTAGGGTGTATTCAAATAATATTTAGTTGTGCATATATATCTCGTTGGTCAGGCGACCAACAATGGTAATATTACACAGCGTTATAGAGGTAAAAGTTTGATGTTTCGGAAGGATACCGGTTTTTGCCAGTCTTGTAATGCAATATGTCCTTTGGTAATCATAGCAAATTCAGGATATGCTTTAAAATGAGTTTGTGCTACTGCATCTTTCCAGTCTTGCGACGTTAGATCCTGTTTAGCTGTGCGTACTCCATTCAGATAAAATTCAATCACACCATTTACTTGTTTTATTGTCGATTGGTTCCACTCTCCCGGTTTGTTGTTGGTAACTGTTGCAGGTTCTTTGGTGAATGCATACAGACTTCCCGGTTTCTTTTCAGGTTTATCAAAATCTACATGTGCTTTCTCCAATAACTGGTATTCGGGACCCGTCATCCAAGCTGCGATCAGTTCTTTCTTTTCCTGGACGTTGATGAATACACCACTATTGCCGCCTTCACTTATTTTCCATTCAAATTGTAGTTCATAATTTTCATAGGACTGATCCGTTACCAGATCGGTTACTTCAAGCTCTGTTCTTTTGGTGGGGTTGCATTGCAGTTCACCATCTTTGGCCAGCCATACAGCAGGTAGACCATCTTTATTATAACCATGCCAGCCTTTGGTGGTTTTACCATCGAATAATAATATCCAGCCTTGTTTTTTTTCTTCGCTGGTGAGTTGGTTTTGGGAACCGGTACAACCGATAAGAAATAGGATATTAATAAATGCTACTATTAAACAAGTACGCATACGCTGTTAATTGGGCTTTTGAATTAATGGTTCCGGATACAATGAAGATACAAAAAAATTTATTGCATTATAAATCAATTACTTACAACGAATTGACACAAAAAGTCATACCATAATCTTACTTTTTTACTATTTTAGTCATGTTATAATCTTACTTTTCATATAATTTTGTCAGACTATAGTATGATATTATGAATAAAAAAGCACTTCAGATACAGCACCTAAACGAAAAGATCTTGGCCTATTCAACCCTGTCTAAAATCGTTCAACCGCCAACAGGTTGGGTTAGGGCTTTGCGTGTTGCTTTGGGTATTTCTCTCGAGCAATTGGGTCGTAAGTTGGGTATTACCAAACAAAGTATGCAGGATATAGAAAAACGTGAACAGGACGGTAGCATTACCATTAGGGCTTTGAGAGAAACCGCAGCTAAGCTTGACATGCAACTGGTATATGGTTTCGTACCGAAAGATGGTTCATTAGAAGCATTGATTGAGCGAAAGGCAGAAGAAAAAGCAACGCAGATCGTATTGCATACAAGCAATACCATGCGCCTGGAAGACCAAGAAAATTCAGCTGAAAGAATTAAAAAGGCGATAGAAGAAAAAAAGAATCTGTTTAAGAACGAGCTACCTAAAATATTATGGGATTAGATTTTGACTATGCGGATGGACAAACGCCTCTTGATGAGGATGAGAAAGATGCGCTGCTCATCCCTTCTATTACGACGCGTGGTGAACTGGATGAGTTTGAACAGCTGAATATTGAAAATGCAATGGTGTTCTACTGGAGCAAACGCATCACTATGCATACATTTTTTACTGAAGCATTTATCAAAGCCGTACACAAAAAAATGTATGGTGATGTTTGGAATTGGGCCGGAGAATTTCGAAAAACAGACAAAAATATTGGTGTTGACAAATGGACTATTTCAATCGCGTTAAAAGAATTGCTGGATGATGCGCTTTACTGGGTACAACACAATGTATACAAACCCGAAGAAATTGCCATCCGCTTTAAACATCGGCTTGTAAGTATTCATTGTTTTCCGAATGGCAACGGCAGGCATAGTCGTTTTATGGCCGATCTGTTATTGTACAGGGTATATAAACAAGAGAGACCATTTAGTTGGGGTGCTATTAGTCTTGTAAAACAAGAAGATGCAAGAGCTACATATTTAAAGGCTTTGAAAGAAGCAGATAGGGGAAATATGGAACCGTTGATTCTTTTTGCGAAGTCATAATGAACTTGATAAAGTGGGAGCAGCACTTGTCACGCTGAACAAGTTATTCTTATTGTAGTCTGTAAAACAGGGGTTATAGTATGTTATGAAAATTTAATGTAGTGTAAAGGCTAAAGAAAATAATTCTTGAATATAATGGATACAGAAAGCCAACGATCAACCACCATGCTGCCAGCAATAACCGTTGTTTTTTGCTTTTCTTTTACACTGAGTTCCTTTTTTGGTGATTCCCTGGCAATGACCATCTTCACTAACAGTACTCTTATTAGAGTATCCTTCCACTTCAGTGTTTGAGGTATGTGTTAAGGAATCCATTTTTTGTTCGAGACGAGTGATGCGTTCATTGAGTTGTTTCGACTCAGTAACTTTTCCATTTGGATTATCGCAGGAGTGCAAAAGAGAAACAATAATGATCAGCAGTATATTCCTCATTTTTGAGTATTAGTTAATTGGATGGTTTGATTATGATCAACAGAAGTATTGTTTTTTACACTATCCTTCGATCCGAATTCTTTTTCCCAGATATAGCGTGTCATCACTCTCAAATGCCGAGTAGTTTCAATGGGATGTTTACCGCCGCTGGTAAAAAACTCTCTATTCTTATTACCAAAATAATGTACCACTCCAATTGATTTCTCTGTGATGGTACTTAAATCGGTGATCTTTCTAAAATTTTTCCATCT
This sequence comes from Sediminibacterium sp. Gen4, assembly GCA_013391385.1. Classification (GTDB taxonomy): domain Bacteria; phylum Bacteroidota; class Bacteroidia; order Chitinophagales; family Chitinophagaceae; genus Sediminibacterium. Next base: position 105,695 of record JACBFI010000001.1, read on the forward strand.
CTCTTCATTAAATAGAACCTTATCATTGTTGTCTTCGTCACAATCAATCCTCTCATAGTGATCACCTGTCCAATACATACAGTTACCACTTTTATCATAGAACCAATAAATTCCTATTGAAAAAATCGAAACAAATAAGGCGACACCAATGATCAGCCATCTCTTATCTATTGTCACACTCTTTTTTCCTGTTCTTTTCTCACTAACCGCATTTATTGGAACAACCGGTACTTGTTCATGAGTTGTTATTGCAATATTATTCTCCAACTCATTTCGCTGGGATTGACCCAATATATCATCGCTCTTATCATCTGCTGCTGCTTCCATCTCTTGCGATACCTTTTCACCTACCTTATCATCACTATTTAAAATCGCTTTTTCCTTCTCGCTTAAAATTACATCCATTCCATACCGGTACGGTCTATGCGGAAAATCTATTAACCAGGCAAGTAGTTCTACATTTTTATCTTCTGTACTAAGTGCTATGCCCTTCAAATAATTAGAGAATGCTTTAAACTTTTCTGTCGGAAAGTTTTCGATGGGAGTTAAGAATGAGCCATTCGCTGCGGCTGGTCCGAAAAAAGATCTAAGAACAGGTTCATCTTTTCTATCAGGTCTTTCCTTATAAACAGTAAGGCACTCTTTGCGGATACTTGCCGGTGTTGGCTGCTTCAACGCAGGAGAGAATTCGGGCGTACTGCGTAACAATTGATAAGTACGAAATACCAGTTTGATGTATGCCGGGTGAGTCAGCCGCATATAATTTCTCTTCCTTCTAAATGTACATAATAACCGGAATTTTTGGAATTAGCGGATCAAAATAAGCTCCTAACCAGCGTTGAATTTTACGGTTTCCCGGAATCTTCGGAATCATTGGAATTACCGGAATCCATTGCTGATCAGGCTTTTAGGCGATGCTATGTTTGTATCATGATCGTTTGGTACCAGTTACAACATATCAAATGATCTGCAGAGTGCAGCGATCGCAGCGAGGTTAGCAAGTATGGGAAGTTGCTGGCCAAACTGCGATCAACGCCCTTCCTTCCCATCGTAAGAAGCGCTTCTTACAAAACAGTCTCTGCCGGGATCGCTACCCGGTACGGGCAATTTTTTACCACATTTTAAATCATTCAACAATGGTAGAACTATTGATATGGTTGGCTATATTCTTATGTATTAACCCAACCCAGACACCCGATAAAAACGGTAACTACAAAAAGGGACATACTACAACTGTTTCAACTACCGATGATACGGGTGGTGAAACAGGAAGTAATCCCAAACCACCAGTACCACCACCGCCACCACCTCCCACAGGAGGTTAACAGGCAACACAAAGGGCAGAAGTTATTCTGCCCTTTTTTATATATTTAAGAAAACTAAATTCTTGAAAGTATCAAAAGGCCAATTGTTTGTCTTATTCATCTTACTTCTTTGGGGTTGCGGCATCAAGAAAGATAATACACCCGGGAAGTATACAGACTATGACAGAGGCAATTGGTATCATCACCTGGGAAAATTGGATTCTGCTTTCCTGATGTACAATAGATATGTTGATAATGCCGATGATACACTTAAAAAAGGAACCGCATACAGGTTCATGGGTGATATGCAATGGGAAGCGGGCGATCTTCATGGCGCCGAAGAAAGTGCAACAGGCGCTATACGAACACTTGATACACTGAATACCGAACACCATAGCGAGCTATGCTTTACCTATCGCTTACTAGGCAATATCAATGTTGATCTTCAGCATTATGATGAAGCCATCAATATGTATAACAAGGCGATGCGTTTTTCAACAGAGGATAACTTTCCGCTTGAGTTAATGAATGATAAGGCCGTTGCACTTCAAAAAAAAGGAGCATACAATAAAGCCATTGCTATTTATGATTCCGTCCTACAACTAAAAATCAGCAATCCATCTCTTTTTGCAAGAATATTGGATAACAGGGCCACCACAAAGTGGCGGTTGAACTCCAGCCATCCGGTATTACCCGAATTCTGGCAGGCACTACGCATACGAACCGATAGCCAATATCATCGTGGCTTAAATGCCAGCTATGCCCATCTGTCTGATTATTATGAAAAAATAAAACCCGATTCTGCTTTATGGTATGCCAACAAAATGTTGCAACAGGCATATATCATCCAAAGCCCTGCTGACAGGCTGGAAGCGATTGATAAGCTCATCAAACTTGATAATGCCGCGGCTTCAAAGAAATGGTATAATCAATTTAAAAAACTAAATGACAGCCTGCAGCTTGCCAGAGATACAACCAGGAATCGCTTTGCACTCATTAGATATGATTCCCAAAAAAGCAAAGCAGACAATCTTGCATTAAAATCAAAAGTCACCACACAACGTCTATGGTTTTATGGATTGCTAGGGCTAGCGGCGATTGTAATTATTCTGCTTTGGAGCTGGTATAATAAACGCAAACGCCGCATCAAACAAGCAGCAGAACTATCCATAAGAGATTCGAAATTAAAAACCTCTCAAAAAGTACATGATGTTGTGGCCAATGGGCTTTACGGAATCATGAACGAACTGGAACACAGTGAGGACATTAAACGGGATCCCTTACTGACAAGAATTGAATCGTTGTATGAAAAATCAAGGGACATCTCGAAAGAAGAAATGAGTTTCGCAGATGACAAAGATTACGATAAACAGATCCATGCCCTGCTGAATGAATTTACTAATGAGCAAACCCGGGTATTTGTAGTGGGCAACCAACCCGTATTCTGGAACAAGGTAACCAGTGTTCAAAAAGACCAGCTTTTATTGATTCTTCGCGAGATCATGACCAATATGAAAAAACACAGTGGCGCAACCAACGTGGTCGTAAAATGTAAAGAAGACAACAACAGCGGAACGATCAGCTATAGCGATGATGGAAAAGGGTTTCCTGCAGACATTCAATACGGCAACGGATTGAACAATACGGTTAACCGTATTCAAGCATTGAACGGGGAGATTATTTTTGGAAAAAGCGATAAAGGCGGTGCATCGATTGCCATCCGCTTTCCGCTTCAATCCAGTAAAGTATGATTGATAAAGTTATTATTGCCGAAGACCAGGAGTTTACTAATCTATCGGTGCAGAAGACCATGGAAGACCTGAAAGTGAAACAGTATGATTATGCATTTTACTGTGACGATGCCTTTGCCAAAATTCAACTCGCTCAAAAAAAGGGAGAACCTTATGACCTCCTGATCACCGATCTCTCTTTTGAGGATGATGGAACTCCTCAGCAGATCCATGATGGAATTGAACTCATACGGGCTGTTCGTGCGATTCAACCTAGTATTCTCATTTTGATATTATCGGGACAGCATCGTCCTGTCGATATACACAACCTATTTGAGCATAATGAGGTAGACGCCTATGTACGCAAAGCAAGACATGATGTGCAGGAATTAAAGTCGGCGATGCATGCACTTTCAAAAGGACAACGATACTATCCCAGATCATTGGCACAACAGATTAAGCGATCAAATACCTACGAATTCACAGATTTCGATATTACGATTATCCGTTTGCTGAATGAGGGGTACCAGCAAAATGAAATACCTGCTTATCTTAAACAGCACAACATTAAACCTTCCAGCTTAAGCAGCATTGAAAAACGCCTGAGTCAGATCAGAGAAGAGTTGGGTTTTTTAAATAACCAACAGTTGATGGTGTTTTGTAGCAATGCGGGTTTATTATAAATGCGATAGGTGTTAGGTATTAGGAGTTAGGCGTTAGGAAGAGATACTACTGGTATTGTAAGATGGCGCTCCTAATCCCTAATACCTAATCCCTCACCCTTAATTGGCATTATAGCGAAAGAGCTATTTGCATCACTGGTAATTATTTTCAAAAAACATTTTATTCTTCCCTCTGGTTACGGTTTGCCGTAATAGAAATAGAAATCTGCCTATTAGTTTTGGATAGAGCCTGTCTTTATCAACCAAAACGAATCTTATGCTCACTGCCCTAAAGCAACAAAAGCTACTCAATTCCCTGAAAGCCTACCGCAAAGATTTTTTAGATGGCAACATCAAAGAGCTGGATGAATCTGGTACCCGCATCATGATCAACCGTTTTCTTTCAGATGTATTGGGCTATAAGCAATTGGAAGAAATTAAAACAGAATACATGATCAAGGGTACATATGCCGATTATGTGATACAGGTAAATAAGAACAGGCATTTCCTCGTAGAAGTAAAAGCACTTTCTTTTCAGCTATCCGAAAAACATTTAAGGCAAACCGTCAACTATGGCGCCAATGAAGGCATTGAATACGCCTTGCTCACCAACGGAAAGAATTTCGAATTCTATAAGATCATTTTTGAACAACCCATATCATCGCGCTTAATATTTGCAATAGACCTGAGTGATGTTGCCAGCTTGAAAAATGCAGCCAATCATTTGCAACACCTGCATAAAGAAAGTGTGGTGAAAAATTCCTTTAAACCACTCTGGAATAAATGCGAAGCCACTGACCCTTACAATATTGCAGGTATCATCTGCTCTGACGAAGTATTAAAATGTATTAAGAAGCTGATTAAAACCCGGTACAATGAAAAGTGTGAGGATGAGATTATACTGGCTGCGGTGCATAAGATTATTGCGGATAAGATGGATGTGGGGTTGATAAAGCCGTTTAAAACTACGAAAGTGAGGGTGAAGAAGGAGAAGAATATCGTAGAAAATAAACAGATAGAACCACCTATTATCTCAGCGCAATAAGTCATCAAAAGATTGAATCGAAAATAATAACAAGATAATATCGACAGGATCGAAATTAAAAAGATTGATGTCTGTAATGAAAACGGGTACAATAGAAATAGATATTATACCACTTGTCATAAGGACTTTGATTATAGTGTGGCTTAATTTTTACTTGTTTACGTTTCATAAATAAGTAAAAAAAGACAGTGAAATAATTAATATAAATCAACGTAAGAATGATTATTTTTATTTCACTAATTGATGTTTAGATCGACCCCCTTCGACTAACGATTTTTTATAGAACTAATTAATTTTTCTCGAATGCGGGGTGTTTTTTTCATTATTCTTATCTGCACGTTTATTCCGACTATTTTATACTCACAAACAATATCCTATTCGGGATCATTAAATATTTGTTCAGGGCAAACGAAAACACTTACCATTGTTGATGCACCTCCTGGAGCAACTTTCAAATGGCTTAAAGATGATATTGAAATTATTCCAACTCAAACCGGCATTTCATTTAATGCAACTACATCCGGTAGTTACACAGCATTAATTAATAACTTAATAACTACTCCGCCTGTCGTTTTAGTCGTAAATACAAACCCAACAGCTAGTTTTACAGTTTCTTCACAAAATGATTGTGCTAATGTAAATACAACATTTACAAGTACATCTACCGGTAGTACATTAACCTATGCCTGGAATTTTGGTGATCCTAATTCGGGAGCAGGTAATACATCAACTCTCCAAAATCCTGTAAAAGTATTTGTAGGTACACCTGGTAATAGTACGCAAACATTTTCTGTTTCTTTAACTGTAACAGATGTTAATGGTTGTACAAATACCGTTACCAATAATATAGTGAAAAATCAACTACCTAGTACTGCACTAGGCGGAACAGGTATAAAAACATATAATGACCAAACGTATTATGCAATATGTGGCTCAACGAGTGGTACATTTACTTTTTCAAATACATCTACTACATCAAGTACAAATACAAATTATAATATAACCTGGGGAAATGGGAACCCTAATTATTCTGCAAACTCTTTTACTAGCACAACTCAAACATATAACACTGGAGTTTATACTTTAAACTATTCAGTAACTGGTGGAAATGGATGTGTTAATACGTCTGAAAAGAAGGTTTTCGTAGGATCAAATCCTAGTATTGGAACTTCAAATCCTGGATCTACATCAGTTTGTACTGGTCAAACATTAACATTCCCTATAAATGATGCTATAAATAATACTCCGGGAACAACTTACACTGTCAATTTTCATGACGGGACTGCACCATCTGTTTTTACTCATCCGGCTCCAGCAAATGTTTCACATACCTATCTATCAAATTCTTGTGGAATTAATAGTCTAACATATTCTAATTCTTTTTACGTTTCTATTGTTGCATCAAATGCTTGTGAAACATCTACAGGTTTTGCTGCTCCTATTTATGTATCAGATGCGCCAGTAGCAAATTTTTCAATATCTCCCAGTAGCCCAGTTTGTGTAAATACGGTTGTAAATTTTACGGGTAATGCCACTTCTATTAAAGTAGCATCTAATTCAGGCTGTGCTAATAGCCAATCTATTTGGAGTATCACGCCGTCAACAGGTTGGGTATTACAGTCTGGTAGTATTTTAGGTATTGATAATGGTTTCAATGACCCCTCATTATGGACAACGCCTGGATCAAACAATCTTTCAGTAAGATTTACTGCTGCTGGAACATATACAATAAAACTTAAAGTTGCGAATAGCACAAATTGCGGTTTTGATGAAATCACTAAAACAATTTGTGTCAATCCAATTCCTACCGCATCATTCACAGTTGATCAAACCATAGGCTGTAACAATCTTTTAGTAAAAACTACAAATACAAGTCCTGCTCCATCTTGTGGAGTTAATACATATAATTGGAGTGTTTCCTATTCAGCAGCTTCCGGATGTTCTCCTTCTATTTCTTTAGTCAATTATGTAACGGGTAATAGCACCTCTGAAAATCCGGAATTCTCCTTTGTTAATCCTGGAACCTATACTATCAATTTGGTTGTAACAAGTCCGGGGGGCTGTGTCTCAACAGCTGCAACAAGAACTATTACCGTAAAATCAAAACCTACTGTAACATTAAATGGTATTCCCACATCCATTTGTGTAGGTTCTATTTCACCTTCTGCCACGGTTGCTAATTGTAATGCTACCACTACCCCCACATATAGCTGGACTTTTACAGGAGGTAGTCCGGCTAGCTCAACAAGTGCCTCACCGGGTAGTATTAGTTATGCTACACCAGGAACCTATACGATACAGTTAGATGTTACAAATGAATGTGGTACAACAACGGTAACACGCTCTATTGAAATTAGACCAATACCTAATGCTACTGTACCTGCTAATCAGGAAATATGTACTGGTACATCAGTTGGATCATTCACATTTACTGGAAATGTTACAGGAACAAGTTTTGCATGGACTAACAACCTCACATCTATCGGATTAGCCAGCTCTGGAAATACAGCTACTATTAATGCATTTACAGCAGTAAATAATACAAGTTCCCCGGTGGTTTCCACCATTTCAGTTACTCCTTCTGCCGGGGGCTGTGCAGGTCCTCCAAATTCGTTTACAATAACAGTAAATCCAAGACCTCCAGCACCGGGTGTTACAAGTCCTGTTGCATATTGCTTAAATGCAACATCATCTACACTCACTGCATCTACAGTTCCCGGAAATACTGTTTTATGGTATAATAATATCGGATTAACTGGAGGCTCTACTACCGCTCCTACACCAAGTACCGCTGTTGCAGGCACTACTACTTATTATGTTACGCAAACAAATGCATTTACATGTAGAAGTAACTCTTCTGCAATTACTGTAAATGTTACCAATGCAATCTCCAATAATACTATTACAGCAGACCAAACTATTTGTGCCGGAACAAACCCTTCGAGTCTTACCGGGACACCAACGGGTGGTACGGGTTCATTTATTTACCAATGGGAGTTTTCTACAAACGGCGGTGCATCTTGGTCCAATGTACCTAGCGGAGGTACAGCCTTGTCTTATAACCCTGGGCTAATCAGTACTACCACTACTTATAGACGACAAGTTTCTAGTGGCGCCTGTAATTCAACCTCTAATTCTATTACTATTACGGTAGTACCCTCTTTAGCGAATACCGGCATAGGAAGTCCGCAAACAATTTGCCAAGGAAGTCCAGTAGCCTTATTAACAGGCCAATTACCAACAGGTGGTAATGGCTCATATAGCTATCAATGGGAAAGTTCAACCAATAATAGCACTTGGTCTATAATTTCTGGCGCAACACTACAAGATTATCAACCAACAGCAATTAGTTCAACTACCTATTTCAGAAGACGGGTAACAAGTGGTGTTTGTAATGTTGTTTCGTCAAGTGTTGCCGTTGTTGTTACGCCTGCATTATCCAATAATACGATTTCCAGTGATCAAACTATTTGTATTGGATCTTCAGCAAATACACTTACAGGAACTAACGTTGTAGGAGGAAGCGGAACACTAGCCTATCAATGGCAGTTTTCAACCGATAATGGCACATCATGGATCAATGTACCCTCAAATGGAAATAACAGCTCTTATAATCCGGGAGTAATTTCCTCATCAACATCATATCGCAGAATAGTGAGTAGCGGTGCCTGTACACTTATTTCAAGTAATACCATTACCATTACAGTTTTACCTGCATTAACCAACTTTTCTATTTCAACTGATCAGCAAATTTGTGAAGGCAATCCAACAGCGTTATTAGTAGGTCAATTACCAACAGGTGGTAATGGCTCATATAGCTATCAATGGGAAAGTTCAACCAATAATAGTACATGGAATACCATTATTGGTGCAACTGTAAAAGATTATCAGCCACCTGTATTAACAACTACTACTTATTACCGTAGGAGAGTTACTAGTGGCGCTTGTTCGGTTATTTCTCCATCGGTTACCATTACTATCTATAATAATCCCAATGCTGGTACATTGTCGGCTTCGGTTATCAATGTTTGTCAAGGTGCAACCGTTTCTGTATCCACTTCTGGCGTTGTAGGTGTCATTCAAAAATGGCAATATAACTTGACTCCCACAGATAATAATACGTGGATAGATATTACTCAAACAAACAATACAGTATCATTTACCAATATTCAAAATAGTTTTGGTGTTAGAGTAATAGTGAAACAATCAGGCTCTTGTACAAACGAGGCAATTAGTGCCATTACACAAGTAAATACATCTCCAACAACAGTAGCAGGGGTTACATCTGGTAATGCAACCGTTTGTATTACAGGAAATAGTGGAACCATCAACTTATCTGGTCAAACAGGATCGGTCATTCGTTGGGAGCGTTCAACTAATAATGGTTCTAGTTGGACTACTTTAAATAATACTACAAACTCTTTAAATTATTTAAACCTAACAACAACAACTTTGTACAGAGCTGTTGTGCAAAGTGGGGTTTGTCCACAAGCTAATTCTACTGCAAGCACAATAACTGTTGTACCGGCAGTTACCCCTTCTAATGCTGGAATAGATCAAAGATTATGTAATCAAACACAAGCAACACTTAACGGTAATACGCCTTCATTTGGAACGGGAGTCTGGAGTCAGGTATCCGGATCCACTGTAACAATCACAAACCCGTCATTACGAAATACTACCATAACTGGATTACAGCCTGGACAAACATATAGATTTAGTTGGGTGATCACTGGTCCTGGGGCTTGTCCTAGTTCTTCTGATGATGTTGAGATTGTGAATACACCTGCTATTACAACAGCAAATGCCGGACCAGATAAAATTGTTTGTGCATTCATTTCTGGAAATGATTCTGTTTCACTTTCAGGGAATAATTTACTGAATCCCACATTTGAAACCGGCACATGGACATTACTTAGCCCAGTTCCTGCTGGTAGTTCTAGTACAATTCGCAACCTAAATAGTCCTACATCTGTATTTGTGTTTAATAGATCAGGTACTTACAGATTAGTGTGGTCAATTAGTAATAATGCTTGTGTAACAACAAGAGATACTACAGAAGTAATTGTATTTGACAAGCCAATAACCGGTCCATTGGTTGCTTCTGCTAGCAAAGCTTGTGTTGGCAATGATATTCTAATAGCTGCGGGAAATTCATTTAGAGGTGTTGTTTCAAAATGGCAATATTCATTTAATCCTGCTATACCCTCAACCTGGATAGATACATCTGTAAACTCAACAACGATTAATTTTATAAATGTTCAAAAAAGTTTTTCAGCCAGAATCATTTCAATTTCGGCCGGTGTATCAAGAGGTTGTAATTTATCGGATACATCGGTAATTCCCATAGAGGTAGTTCCTGACTTTAATAATATTATTGATACTACCGATCTGACAGTATGTCCAGGACAAGCAGTTGCCATTGCAGGCCAATTACCCATTGGAGCATATAATGTTTTTGATTACCAATGGCAACAAAGTAAAGACGGTAAAACTGATTGGGTGGATATTCCTGGTCAAACCGGAGCCAATTTAAATATGACTCCATTGTCAACAATCTATGTAAGAAGACTCGTCATTGTATCTCCCTGTATCAAGGCTAGTTCTTTGGTTTACATTTTTGTTAGACCCTCTGTTGGAAATTTTTTAATGTCAGACAGTGTTGGAACCTGCTTCCCATTCGATGTAACTTTTACCAATCTGGTACTACCTTCCTCAAAAACAACTTGGAATTTCGGTGATGGTGCATTCAATGAGGGTGATGTGGTTTCGCATACTTACAGGTCAACAGGGACTTTTCAAGTGGTTATGACAGCTCAATATCCCGGCGGATGTAGGTTTGAAGCAACAAGAACTGTTACCATAACAGGACCTAAAGGTATTTTTCAGCATAATATTACTCCGGTATGTTTAAATGATGCCGCAAGATTTGAAGTGGCGGCTCCAGGCGTGGATTCTATTCGATGGAATTTTGGTGATGGGACTGTACGGGTCTCTACTGAAAAAATTGTTTCCCATAAGTATGCTGCAGCAGGACCTTATTTCCCAACAGTTGATCTACTTGCAGGACCAGAAGGCAAGTGTAGAAGTCGGTTAAATGGCATTGATTCTATAAGAGTAGATAATGTTACTGGTGGATTTACAAATACAATTGAACAGGGTTGCGGTAATACCATTGTAGCTTTTACAGATAGGTCTACAGCTTTTTATGGAGTGAAGTCAATACAGTGGGATTTTGGAGATGGAAATAGTAGCAATAATAAAAACCCTATCCATACGTACAACGCTCCTAGTACCTGGCAGGTAAGACAAATTACAGAAGGTAATAGTGGTTGTAAGGATACTATTCGTAGATCAATACCCATTACCATTTGGGATATTCCAAAAGTGAATACGAATAAAGACTCCATTGCTTGTGTAGGTCAAGTAGTTCCTTTCGCTGCTAATGTTTTTTCACTTGATCCGATTAAAAGTACGGTTTGGAATTTCTCTTCTGGGTCTACTGTTACTACATTAAATGCGCCTACTATTTATCAGTTTCCCGGAAATTATTTAACTGTTTTTGTTGTTACTACCATTCATAACTGTTCCGATACCGTACGACTTCCTATAAGGGTTTTCCCTTCTTTATCAATTGATCTGGGACCCGATAAACTCTTACCTACCGGAACGCTACTTCCATTAAATAGTACCATCACAAATGGACCTGTTGCTGAATGGGAATGGAAGCCAAATAATAATATTACCTGTAGTACCTGTCCACTACCAATAGCAACAATAAAAAATAATATTACCTATACTGTTAAAGGTGTAACAACTAATGGATGTATTGCAACAGACAGTATTAACATAAAAGTATTTTGTGAAAGTGCACAGGTCTTTATTCCGAATGTGTTTACGCCTGATGGAGATGGACTAAACGATATATTAATGGTTAGGGCTTCAGGAATTCGTTCCGTAAAATCATTTAGGATATTTAATAGATGGGGAGGTGTGGTATTTGAAAAATCGAATTTCCAGCCGAATGATAAATCTCAGGGCTGGAATGGCCTTATAAAAGGTGTAAAAGCATCTCCCGATGTATATGTATATACCTGCGAAGTGATTTGTGAAAATAATACAACCTATACATACAAAGGGAATATTACATTAGTCAAATGATACCCTATGAGAAAAATCTTAGTAATCATATTATTTTGTTCTCCGCAATTGTTATTATCGCAGGACTTTTCATTTTCACAGTTCTATGAAATGCCCATGTTGCGCAATCCGGCTTTATCGGGAATATTTAATGGAGATATTAGAGTTAGTTCTGTTTATAGAAATCAGTGGGGAAGTATTTCGGTTCCTTTTCAAACAAGAGCGATTGGAGTTGAGTATAAAAAATCAATCAACGAGCAAAGCAATAGTTATTACACGTTGGGATTACAAATGACTTATGACAAAGCCGGTGATCTCGCACTTAAAAGAACACAGATTTTACCAGTAATCACCTATCATCAGTCTTTAAGTAATAATAATGATACCTACTTATCTGGGTCATTCATGCTTGGGAGGGTACAAAGTAATTTTGATCCTTCAAAAGCCATGTTAGACGATCAATTTGTAAATGGAAGTTACTCACCCGGTAATGTATCGTCACAAACATTTACCAATACAGGTAGATCTTATACTGATATGTCTGCGGGACTTGTATTCTCTTCGAATTATGGAGAAGATTCCCGATTCTATATTGGTACAGCTCTTTATCATCTGAATAAACCCAAATTGAATTTTTTTGATAATGATGCTAATGTTTCACAAGCACCAAAGGTTGTGTTTAATGCAGGGTTAAGTACGCCTGTTACAGAACGAAGTCAAATTATTGCTTATGTAGACTATTATCAACAAGCTGGGAATAAACAATTATTTGGAGGAATGTTGTATGAATCATCTATTACTTCTTATTTGGATGACGCAGACAATATTAAACTTTCTTTTGGTACTTTCTATCGATGGAATGATGCTTTAATACCTGCTTTCAAAATACAGGCGTTTAAATTAATGCTAGGTCTTAGTTATGACATCAACGTATCTCAATTAAGAACTGCTTCACAATTAAGGGGAGGAATGGAAATTACACTTTCATTTCTGGGTTTTTTAAAAGGGGAGTCTTCTTCTAGAAATAAAGTTCGGTGTCCGAGATTTGGAGGGAGTAATAATATTGGGTGGTGGTACTCAAAATAAAGGCAATCTTACACTTGAGAACTAGAAGAGGTTATCTATAGGAATAATTAATATTAAAATTAAAAGTTTCAATAATGAATAAAGTATTTTACTGGTGCGTAGAAGTCCTCGAAGTATGGGCTGCACAAATGGGAATAACTTATGAAGAAATAAATGTCTGGCTGTTTGTTATAATAATGCCAGCAATCCTAATCATTCAAGCGATTATCATATTCATTTTGGCACATAAGTTATTAAAAATGAAAAAGAAAATAACAACGACTCCATTTAAAAAGAAATAAAAATGGCACTCAAATCATTAAACATATTCATTCATTTGCTCAGACAATCAAAAACCATAAGAGAAGCACCATCTTTTTATTTATTTAAAAACGCTGAATAGTGAATTTACTATAGACATCATATTCAACTATTATCTTGGCATTTACTTTAAAATCCGCTACAATTGGAATTTCAATACGTTTTTTATCCGCTTCGATTATCATTAATGCAGTATTAGGAGGTATTTCACCTAAATTATCAGCTGTTGCAATTATCTCGTATTTTTTTATTGAATCATTAAAATTTATTTCAAAGGAAATTGCTTGCGTACTGACTCTTTTTTTATTAATAATAATATGTGAGTTTAAAAAAACGGATATGGTATCATTATCTATGACACCATTATCAAAAAAAAGAATCTTAATATTTTTCGAATTGACGTGGACTATTGCACTTATCTTGTTTTCTCTTTTAATTAATACTTCAGGTTTTATACTTTCAAATAAATTAACCTCAGGCGGTTTCATTTGAGGAATATTAGTTAATGTATCTACTTTTTTAGAAATAGAATCTTTATCCGTAGTTATTGTATTTGAAGATTTGGTATTTATTAAATTTTTTGTTTCACTTTTATTTAAAACTTTTTTCAAAAAAGATTCTATTGGAAAAGTGGATGTACTCACTTTTTTAAGAAATATACTTCCTTCGAAGCAGGATTGGTTTGATATGGGTTTATTACTAGTAAATGCACCTATTAATAACTCTTCTCCTTTTGTATTTCTTGCATATTTCAAATTACAAATCATCAGACAAACTTCTGTTTTATCATTTTTTTCAACCTCTGTAATTTTAGACTCTTTAATAAAAACAGAAGTAAAATTCTTTGAGATTTGTCCGGTGAAATCTGCTTTTCCAAAGTATTCCTTTACCTTATAAGTATAAGTGACCCCTCGTAAACTGCCATCGGAATTTTGTAAAATCTGCAATTCGAATTTAAACTCAGTATTACTTTTTAGACTCGTTTTATCATCAATAACAAATTGACCTCTCCAAATACCTGTTAACTGCTGGGCATTCAATAAAAGGGAGAAATGCAAAAAAATAATAGATATTAAAAATTTCAATTTAAATTTTCTAATCATAAAAAGGGAGGAATCGCAATTCCTCCCAGAATTTATTTAATTTCTTTAACTAGATGTTTTATTTTTTTTCTTTCTTGAAAAAACCAACTAGCCCAAAGAATGGAAAATATAGGTAAAACAATAAAACTACCCATATTATAAGCAAAAGCTTTTTCAAAATTTAGATGAAGCAAATGTTTACATGCACGTGTAAGACCACAAGCATAACATTCTTCATTAAAAAACACCTTTGATAAACAAATGCTTTCGCGATTATCAAAATAGTTTTCTGGCAAGAATATTATAATAATTGGCAATACAATTAATATAAATAATTTAATTCCTGACTTATAAACCCTTTGTTTAGGAGTCAAGTTAAATTTTAAGAAAGCAAGCTTATTTGCCCATTTAGAGCGTTGATGCATAAGAACCATTTTTAGGAGTTAAATCACCAGTTATAATTCTTATTAAATCAATGAGCCACCAAATACCACAACCGCCTGCGGTAAGCAGTTGAACTACTCCTTGCCAAGTATATCCAAGATAGAATCTATGTATACCTAATCCTCCTACTAGGATAACTAGAATTAATGCAACTACTTGACTTTTACCACCAGCAGCATTTGTGCTATCAGCTCCAAGTTGAGCAATTTTCTTGTTGAAAATCTTAAGAGCAATTTTTTCTTTAAAGCTAAGTTTCTCGCCTTTAACTTCAGAAGCAATACTAATAAGTTTCTTAGAAGTTAAGGTCTTACCTTCTTTAGTCGCTTCATTAATTAACAGTGTAGCTTTTGCATGTTTAGCTTTAAGATCTTCCATCTTTGAATCCGTAATCGGAACAGAAGATGTCAAGCTGATTGTTAGGACTAACATTAGAAGTCCTGTTAAGAGGAATTTTACTTTTTGCATGTTTGTTGTTTTTTGCCCCTACTCATTTGGCTTTTCGGTTACGCCCCGTTTTTAATGGTTGCTGGACTCCATAGATATGTAAACCTGTATTATTTTCAAATACTGTTTATTTAGTTAATTATTTGCTTACTAATACGGAGGGGAGGAACTAAATTGAACATGTAAGTAAAAATTAAATTGTAAAATGATTTAATTACTTCTTTATGTTTTTTGGAACAAAGAGGGTCGACTAATTTTAACCTATCACTTCTGCTTCGCTGTTGTTGATCACCTAACTAATAACATGCATTTAGGGTGTATTCAAATAATATTTGGTCGCAGATATGTGCTTTGGTCAAGCGACCAACAACGGCTAGATCATCATCCCCAAATCAGCATCGCTCCAATTCAATATAAAGTAAGCCGTAATATTTTATATGACTTAACGGTTTCCCGTAAAATTGTACATAGTACAACTGATATTTTTAAGCATGAAAAACTATTACGTCAATAACCTTGCACAAAGAAATGGCGATCATGAAGTGCATCTTGAACATTGCAGTTTCCTTCCTTCATCGCAAAACAGAACTTATTTAGGCACTTTCTCTAACTGTAGTGATGCCGTTAAAGAAGCGAAAAAACATTATAAGCAAGTGAATGGATGTTATTACTGTTCAAAAGAATGCCATACCCAGTAAATCAGCATTAGCATTTTATCTACCATATCAATCTTAAATAGTCACTAAGACTTTGTTTAGAATAGCACTAAATCGTAGAGTTGTTTATAAGTGGGCTAAAAACATGGGGGTATTTAGACCCTAACAACTATTGATTTATTCGTTTTTCTTTCAAAAGAAACCTCGATTATTTGTCGGGGTTCTTTTTTGTTTTTGTTGGTCGGGCAGCAGCCAGATAAAATAAAATGACCCTATGCCTTGGTACCAGACATAAGGTCATTAAAAAATCTAAGTTTGAGCCTTTGCCACTCAAGACTGCTACATATGTTACACGTTCGTATCTACTCTGTGTAAAATACAAGCATTGTGTGATCCGTTTTTAATGGAATACATTTTACCATTGATCTCTTGTACAAATTCGATGGTTACTGCTAACATAACCGGGTGTTCACTGTTTTCAGATAAGGATACACTGATATTGAGTGGATCAACAACCCCACTCAAAGCATATGCTATGTATTCCGATGCCGCAGATACAGACTCTTTTACACCTGTTTCAAAGTTGATAGCGGCAGCAGCCATTAAGAAACGGAAATGCGTTGCGCCATCCGGTTTTTTCAATTTCTTTTCAACTTGAAAACTATCTACTTCAAGTGTACAGACACCTGTAACACGGTTAAAAGAACTACGGATACCTCCATCAAAAGTTTGTTCAAAGGGAGCGGCTTTATTGAAGTCGAAACCTTCGAGAATTTGCAATTCACCATCCAGTACATTCCGAAATCCACGATCGCTTACTTGATCGAGTTTAACGGCTTTGAGCATGACGGTGTTTAAGCGATTGTTCATACGGCTGTCTTTTGAACCACTGATGGCATCACTCAATGCCATACGCAGCAGTTTAGATGCGCTAACTGCGCGTGCAAATTCTGCCATATTTTCTCGGGTTCTTTGAAATGCCGGACTGGTTGCAACGGTTTCTTTAGAAACTCCTTTTACTTTTTGTACACTGTAACCGTTGGCGGTACGGTAAAAGGTCAGGTTTTCAATTCTGCCTTCCAGTGGTAATATGCCTACTTGTTTTGCCATTTTGTTTGTTTTTTAATGTTTTGAAAATTGTTTGTCTGTTGAATGGTTATGCTGCAGTCATTACATTCAACAGTTGCATGCATGACAAAACAAACCTAGTATTGAACAATTATGGTTAGGGCTGGTAGGGCTGGTATCAGCCCTGTTAACCTATTGATTATCAGATAGTAGCTTTCGATAATTTCTGAATCTACAATACCTTAATTTGTTATTACACTTACTTGTTTTCTGCAGCAAACAAGTAAGTAGAGTCCTGCTTGCGATCACAAACCTAGATACTGAAGCCATATGAAAAGGGTGGCAGGGGTGGTGCCACCCCTTGCAAGTATTTGATTATAAGAAGATTGGTGAAAAATATTTTTTTTGCTATTTTTTTCCTGAATGTGTCTATTCCTGAAATCACTTTACAGAGGGTACGGAATTAAAATGTGGATAAGGCGAACTATAGGTGAACCCCTAGTGAACCCTTACTGAACCTTTGGTGAATCCCCCTGTGAACTTATAGTGGGTATAAAATATTTTATGACTGTCAACTTTTGGAAAGTTTCGGAACTTTCCAAAAGTTACATCGCAAAAAGATCATTAAGCATTTGAAGGGTATTTAAAAAGTTTTCTAATAGTAAACTTTTTATTATCTTTGTATCGTGTTTAATATCATCACCAGAAAAACCTTACTGGAGTACTGTAGGAAATACCCGGCTGCCGCAACAGCTTTGCAGGAGTGGTATCATGAACTGGTGAATGCTGATTTTAAAAACTTTAATGAGTTAAAAAAAGTCTATGGAAATGCGAGTCTGGTTGCGGATGACAGGGTTGTCTTTAATATTATGGGAAATAAATACAGATTGGTGGTAAGAATGGTGTTTGATTATAAAGCCATTCAGATAAAATGGTTTGGTACACATGCTGAATACGATAAGATAGATGTTACAACCATTCCTTTTAAAAAGAAATAAGTATGGAACTTAAAATCATAAAAACAAAAAAGCAATACCAGGAATACCTCGATTGGGTTGATAAACAATTTGATCGCCGCATTAAGCCCAACAGTGCTGAAGGTGAGAAAGTTCAGGTAGCCCTTTTGTTGATCAAACAGTATGAAGATGTTCATTATCCTGTTCCTGTGCCCGATCCTATAGAAGTCATTAAATTAAAGATGCAGGATTTGGGTTTGAAAAATAAAGATTTAGTTGGGAAATTTGGTAGCAAGGGATATGTATCGGCATTACTGAACAAGCGTAAACCACTCACACTGGAACTGGCAAAGTTGTTTCACAGGGAGTTGAGTATTCCTGCGGAAGTATTGTTGGCATAACAGTATTTTGGTTAAAGAATCCGATAAAAGAAAAAAAAGCCTTGTAAAGTAAATTTTTACAAGGCTTCTTTTTCTGCCTTATTAGTCGCCAAAAAGCAAAGCCGGACTTGAATACCGACGATGCTGTCTACACCCCGACCGTAGCGTCGGAACCAGCGACCCTCTGATTAATCCGCCTCAGGCGGGAGCTATTTGGGAATAAAAAAATCCCCACATTGCTGTGAGGACTTCGCTCCCAAAGCTGGACTTGAACCAGCGACCCTCTGATTAATCCGCCTCAGGCGGAATGCTCTAACCCCTCCTCAGGCGGGAGCTATTTGGGAAGTATAAAAAAGAAAAAGCCTCACATTTCTGCGAGGCTTTTGCTCCCAAAGCTGGACTTGAACCAGCGACCCTCTGATTAACAGTCAGATGCTCTAACCAACTGAGCTATTTGGGAGTCTAGTGGTGTTCTTAAAGCTTGGCTTTAATATACCGTTTCCCTTTCGGGGTGGCAAAAATAGGGAAAAATGCAATCTGGCAAAATCTATATCCAAAAATTTGGTCAAAAAGCCACATATAAACCGTCTTCCCGACGCTCCAAAGGGTAGGTTTTCAGGTAATAACCCTCTCCACTGGTATTTCTGCCGTTTTTAATATTAAACCGATAACGGTGCAAGGGGCATACCACCTGCCCCGTAGCATCTATAAAACCATCCGCCATCACCCCACTGGCATGCGGACATTTATGCGCAAAAGCAAAATATTGATCTTCAAAACGGGCGAGGGTTATTTTTTTACCAGCTACTTCCATCAAACACATATGGTTCGACTGCCACTCGAGCGATTCAGGTGCAGCACTTACTAAATGCCATTGCGGTGTGGAGCTAAAAAAAGACATTTAGAAGTGTACAGTTTTATACGGATAACGAATCTGGTACATATCCCGAACCCTGCTCAAAATCAACTCACGTAAAGCATCAATATTTTTTCTTTCCAAAGCGGAGATGAATACACAATTATGATCTGTTGCACGTTCCCATTTTTCACGCAACTCCAATAATATCTCCTGCTTTACTTCATCTTCCAGCCACTCATCGAAATTCTTTTCTTCATAGAGATCCATTTTATTGAAAATGGTGAGTATGGGTTTATCAAAAGCTTTCAGTTCCTGTAAAGTTTTATTCACCACACCAATCTGATCTTCATATTGCGGATGCGATGCATCTACTACATGTAATAAAATATCCGCTTCTCTTACTTCATCCAAGGTGCTTTTAAAACTCTCCACCAAATGGTGTGGCAGTTTACGAATAAACCCTACGGTATCACTCAATAAAAAAGGTGTGTTTTCAAAAACGATCTTACGTGTGGTGGTATCGAGTGTGGCGAATAATTTATTTTCTGCAAACACATCACTCTTACTCAACAGATTCATCAAGGTACTCTTCCCCACATTCGTATATCCTACTAATGATACACGAATCAGCTCCCCTCTCTCTTTGCGTTGTGTGAATGATTGTTTGTCGATCTCTGCTAACCTTTTTCTCAACAAAGAAATCTTATCTTTTACAATACGTCTGTCTGTTTCAATTTCCGTTTCACCCGGGCCTCTGGTACCAATACCACCCCCTTGTCGTTCCAAGTGTTTCCACATCCCTTTCAATCTTGGTAGCAAGTATTGATATTGTGCCAACTCTACCTGCACCTTAGCTTGAGCCGTTCTCGCCCTGCGCGCAAAAATGTCGAGGATCAAGTCACTTCGATCAATGGTTTTTACACCCAATTCTTTTTCAATATTGGTAATTTGTGAGCCTGTTAATTCATCATCAAAAATGACCAGATCAATTTTCTTTCCGCTTACATAAGTTTTGATCTCTTCCAATTTTCCTTTCCCTACAAAAGTTCTGCTATCAGGATGTGGCAATTTCTGTGTGAATTTGCGAACGGTTTGCGCACCGGCTGTTTCTGCTAAAAACGCCAACTCATCCAGGTATTCATATACCTGCTCTTGGGTTTGTTCCTTCTGAATCAATCCTACTAAAACCGCAGTTTCTTCTCCCTTAATTTTATGTTGCTTCTCAATCAAAGTCTTTTCCTCTTTTTGCAAAGGTAACCTTTGCTTTTTGCTTAAAAATATATGATTAGGTGTTTTAACTTCAAAACATCGTCACAAAAGGCTTTCCCTCTATTTACTTTTTTGTCTCATAAGTGACAAAACTTCAAAATTCGTTACCGTATATGGTTTGGAGTTGCTTCTACTATACATTTTGCTTGCAGCCATAAAACAACCCTTCGTCGCAATTCCCGACTGTAAGTCGGGATGCTCCTCAGGGTGACAAAACACTATGAGTAAAAAAGTTGATGAGATTGGCGAAGCCAATCTCATCAACCCTTATGCCCCCTCTTACCCGTCACCCTGAGGAGCATCCCGATCGCAGATCGAGAATTGCGACGAAGGGGCTTTTTTTCTAAGGCCAAAACTTAAAGCAATAGTATTATGTGTTCGTGTATTTATTCTTCCTTATCCTATAAAAAATAAAAACCCCGCTTACACCTAGGTTTCAGCGGGGTTGGAATAATATATGTTTCTGATTATAATCCGCTAATGGTAATACCGATAGAGAATTTTCTCATGGATGGACCGGTTCCATCTTTCAATACGCTATTCAACTGATAACCTGCATCCAACGACAAACTACCATATCCAACTCTTGCTGTGGCGGCCAGCATGGTTCCATTGATGAAACGCTTACTGCTTTGTTTTTCAACATAAGAAGTACCATAAATGCTTTGTCCGTTTTTGTTCACATAGTTCTTACCTTTTGTGTAAGACTTCAGTAAGGTACCTAGCTTTAACCCCACAGCTGCTTTCCATGATTTACCCGGATTTTCCGGATTGGAATAGTAACGCAGTTCCAAAGGAATTTCAAAATAGATGGTGGTCAATTTACTTTTACTAAAATGATCTGCACTATCAACATTGGTAAATGGCAATCTTGCTGCAGGAGATTTAATATCTACACGTGTGTTATTGAAAAAGATATTACTGGTTCCCAAACCCGCACCTAAACCCAGACTCATTTTCTTGTTGGTCTTGAAGGGTTTATCGATCATAAAATAGATATTGAAATGTCGGCTAAAACCATTTCCGGTACGAACACTATCCGGACGGTTTGTCCATGAATCACCTCCATACTGAATCATGAAATGATCGGCAGGGCGACCACTAAGGTCTATTTTACTCCAATCTGTTTTGGTCTTGGTTGTTTTCTTCTGAGCGTTGGCCAGCAGGGTTCCTGAAATAGCCAATAAGAGTACTACTAATTTTTTCATTGTCTCGTTTCGTTGCGCCAATATATGGCAATAGGGCGCAAAAATAACAGAAATGGCTGCACAGAAGTGGTTAAAAATTAGTCAAATCCCGCTTTTATCTCATTTTCTATGCCGATTATGGCAATAAACGCGTAGAATCAAGCTGTTCTTTGTATCAAACCGGCTTTTAGCGCATAGGTAATAACAGATGCCACACTTTTGGCTCCCAGTTTATCCATGATACGCATCCGGTAGCTTTCAATCGTTCTTTTGCCTATTTCTAATCGCTCCGCAATTTCTTTACTGGTCAGTTCCCGGCAGATCAAAACAATGATCTGTTTTTCAATTTCGGTTAATGTCACATGTTGTGGCCCCTTTTTATGATGGTATCTGCCTGCAATAATGCGGGTTAGCTTTTCTGTTATATCCGGAGAGAAATAAGGCTTGTACTCATACACGGCTTTGATAGCCGTAATGAGTTCTTCTTCCCGTATTCCTTTCAATAAAAAACCTTAGGCACCGGCTTCAAGCATATCAATAATTAAATGATCTTCACTAAAAGAACTGAGTGCAATAATTCTGGCACCGGGATACATTCTACAAAGTTTCTTCGTAGTCTCAATACCATCCATGTACGGCATTTTTACATCGGTAATGATCACTTCCGGAGCATATTGCTTTGCCCTTAGCAGTAACTCTTTTCCATTCGATGCTTCAGCCTTGAGTACAATTTCAGGGTGATAGGATAACATATCTTTTAATCCTTCACGAAAAACGAGATGATCATCGGCTATTATCACTGAGATCTTTCCATTCATAGTATTGAATTTGAAAGCACACGATATTACCGGTGATATACTACTAATTAGTATACCAACTCCCTTGCGAAATACATGCGCTGATTATGCATTGATTTCCGTAGCTGCCATAGTGAATCTGATATCACCATAACTAATTGTCTCGGGCAAATTTTCTTTTAAAAGCCGTAGACTTGCTTTACCATATTTTGCGATTGCCGCCTGGATCAGTTCTTGCTTGTTGGGGGATACAAAATTAGTAATGTCCAGCTTCCCGGAAGAAATATAGTATGATAAATGTGTTTCTATGGTACTGATTGAAAGTGTTCTTTGTATTGCGACCTCCTCAATGCTCATCCCTTTTTGATACAGATCCAGTGAAATCTTTTTAGTATCAGTTTCTCTTTCTCTGGGTAGTTTACTTTTCCGTTCCCGCTTGGGTTGTTTCAGCTCTATTCTGGTATCCAATCCATGTTCGTTGCAATAATCCTGTACCTGCGTTAAAAAAGCTTCGCCATACTTTTCAATTTTATAGACACCAAATCCCGATATCTTACTCAGGTCTTCTGTTGTAAAAGGAAGATAGGTAGCCAGATCAATCAAACTGCTATCACTAAAAATCAAATAAGCGGGTACATTTTCTTCATGTGCTATTGTATTACGCAGCTTTTTCAGTTGCTCAAATAATTCCTTTTCATATGGCAATTGCTGATAAACAACAGGCTCTTTAGTAGTGGTAGTGATCTGAATAGGTGCATGTAAGAATACTTTTTCACCCTGAAATAAAACGCCCTTACTTTTTTCTGTGAGTTGTAATACGGGATACTGGTTATCGCTCATTTGCAAATAGCCACTCGATAAAAGTTCACGGGTATAATGCATCCATTCATCTCTGGGTTTGTCTTTGCCAATACCATATACTTTCAACTCTTTATGCTCAGGTCTTATTTTCTCACTATTACTTCCTCGCAACAAATCAACAATATACCCCAAACCGAATCTTTCATTCACGCGTGCTACGGCACTCATGATCTTCTGCGCTACAATGGTTTGATCAGATAATTCCGGTTTGTGAATACAGGTATCACAGGTACCACAATAATCGGGCGCCTGTTCTCCAAAATAATTGAGTAAGTATTTTCTTCTGCATTGTTTGGTTTCACAGAAAGCCACCATTTTATCGAGCTTATCCAAAAGAATTTTTGTTTGCTCCGGATTGTTATCGATCTGCGCAAAATTTTTCAACTTCATCACATCACCGGGTCCATAGAATAAAATGGCTTCACTCGGTAACCCATCTCTTCCGGCTCTGCCTGTCTCTTGGTAATACCCTTCAATATTTTTAGGAAGATCAGCATGAATCACATAACGCACATTACTTTTATTGATTCCCATACCAAAAGCAATGGTTGCGACCATGATATTGATATCATCTTTTAGAAACAAATCCTGTCGCTGATCGCGTGTTGTTTTATCCAATCCTGCGTGATACGCTTCTGCATTGAATCCATCTGCCTTCAAATCCTCTGCTAATTTTTCAGTTGCATTTCTACTCAAACAATAAATGATACCGCTATCCTCTTTATGCTGTTCCAAATAATCTACCAATTCATCATAATAATTACGCTTGGGTTTCACATAATAGGTGATATTGGGTCGATTGAAACTGTTTTCAAAAACACGATAGTCTTTGAGTTGGAGTTGATCAATAATATCCCTTTTAGTCAGACCATCCGCAGTTGCAGTCAGCGCAATCACCGGAACAGAAGGAAACTGAATTTTCAGTTCATGTAAAATGCGGTATTCCGGTCTGAAATCATGTCCCCACTGACTGATACAATGTGCTTCATCAATGGCAAATAAGGCGGGTGATGCTTGCTCTTTCAAAAACTGAAGCAGGTTGATCTCTGATCCCACCAAACGTTCCGGTGCTACATAGAGCAACTTCAATTCATTGTTACGCAACTGTTGTAAAATGGCTTCCCGCTCAGACGGATGTTGTGTACTGTTAAGAAAAGCCGCTTTAACGCCCGATAACAATAATGCATCTACCTGATCTTTCATGAGTGCGATCAAGGGACTCACTACGATAGTCACCCCTTCCAGACACAATGCAGGTACCTGATAACACAAACTCTTACCACCACCCGTGGGCATCAATACCACTGCATCTTTCCCACTTAGCAAATGATCAATGATCGCTTCCTGATTATGCCGGAACGAAGTATAACCAAAAACAGATTGTAAAATACTTGCAGGTTGTACCATCATGAATACCTGAATTGATCAGATGCGCAAGATAAGGGCAGAAAGGTGAGGATGGCAATAGGTATTTTTACGCAATTTTTGCGAGGCTTGAAGCGACAAGCCGCAAGCTACAAGCTACAAGTAAGGATCAAGCGGCAATATGTAATATTCAAAATTCCTTGTGGCTTGCGGCGTGTAGCTTGCAGCTGTTCATGATTACTTGAATATTGCCCCTTACTCCTTCCTTGTTCTCCGAAGGAGTCCTTTGGACCTTGTTTCTTTATTCTTGTTTCTTGTTCCCTACAGTTCCCTCACCCAAATATTCCGATAACTCAACGGATTACCACCATCATTACCATGGTCTTGTAAAATCAAAGGTTCTTTATCGCCATGCTTTTTGTAGCTGGCCGGACCAATCCATTCTGTTCCTCCCTTGATCTCTACATTGTTTTGTACCAATACTCCATTGTGGAATACTGTGATGCGTGCTGGTGTTTGTATTTGTCCGTCTGCATAAAACTGTGGTGCAGTAAAAATCACATCATAAGATTGCCACTCTCCGGGTTTTCTGCTTGCATTCACCAGCGGAATATGTTGTTTGTAGATGCTGGCTGCTTGTCCGTTCACGTAGGTGGGATTATTATAAGAATCCAACACCTGCAGTTCATATTTCCCCATGAAGAAAATACCACTGTTACCGCGTGACTGTCCATTACCTGCAATCACCGCAGGTGCTTTCCATTCTATGTGCAACTGGCAACTACCAAAGCCTTGTTTGGTTTCAATATCACCCGACATTTTCACTACGGTCAATGATCCGTCTTTTTCAATTTTCCAACCGGGTTGTCCGCCACCTTTTTTTTGAAAACTGTTGAGGTCTTTTCCGTTAAAAAGTATAATCGCATCTGAAGGTGCATCTGCATTTGTTTTACCGGGCGTAACCACTGGGGGAACGGGCTCCCATTGTTCTGTTTTTTTAGATTCTTTCATCAGACTGTCTATATTCAGTCTTTGTGCCTGTGTAAGGGTTCCGCACAGAATGGCAGTCATCAGCAGTAGCTGTTTTTTCATATGTTCCTTGCTTTGTAGTTGATAAATGAGGGTATAATTTAAGAAGATTTTATGAGATACCCTGATCTGCTTTTTATGCAGCGGTTTCAGTTTGCTTCAGAACATGAATAGCAATACCTTTTTGCTGATCAGGCTCCTCTGGGTATTCATTTACTTGCAAGCGAATTCTTTGTGTGATATCATTCAAGGCTGTTATTCTTTGTACAGTGTATGGGATCGTATCCAACCCCGAAACAAATTTTAAGATATAGTTATAGATACCAATGATATTACCCGCTAATACAGTAGTACCCGCTACCTGATTGGTGATCAAAAGTGATAATGCAATCACTACCATTACCATCAATTCCATCATTCCAAAATTCCATGCTTCCTGATCACTGATTCGTATTTGCCATTTACGAAGATTATTGAAATGTTTGCGAATAGCATTGGAATCACCGGAAGAAATAACATTGACTTGTTTTTCTAACTCGTC
The DNA here is from genome assembly GCA_013391385.1 of Sediminibacterium sp. Gen4. Classification (GTDB taxonomy): domain Bacteria; phylum Bacteroidota; class Bacteroidia; order Chitinophagales; family Chitinophagaceae; genus Sediminibacterium. Next base: position 131,900 of record JACBFI010000001.1, read on the forward strand.
ATTCTTCAGTTGCGTCAAACGTTTCATTTTCTTGCCATAAAAATAACTGATGGCCATAACAGGCAAGAGTATAGCGAGACAAAGCAGTACAACTGAGGATTGATAAAAGAATAGTAAGATCATAGACCCCAGAATATTATAGACTGCCTCAATGATATATACCAGATCGAATTCCAGAAAATCTACAAACTCTCTGGCAAGCGTTGAGTGAGCACTTAGTTTAGAAACTTCTTTGGCTTTTATTTTTCGCGAAAGAAAATGAGTCACTAGTGAAGTATAAATAGCAGAATAGGTACGGGTATCATAACGATGTCGAATAGTACCAATTACCAACCATACAAAATGTACCAATGACAATAATATCAATCCTCTGTAGGAATGTTCCATCAAATCATTGATCGCCATTCCCAGAAAAAAAGGACGTAATAAAGCCCCTGTCATTTCCAATGAAAACAACACATAGGTAATGCCTAATCTCATTTTGTGCGCTTGCACCAACTTACCCAAAACATTCATTCTAATCATACACATCAGTTCATTACAATACATTCACAATCGCCTGTATCAGACCATTGAAGCAAAAAAATTGGGTTAGTAGTTGGACAATTGAACCAGCGCTTCGTTTAAGAACGACGAGTACTTTCTCTTTGTGTTATGGTATTACTCGTTGTGCCGGTGATCCGTTTTCTGCAGTTGGTGGAACCGCATTGGCATTCAAATGGCTCCATGTGTTCATCCAAGAATGTGGCGTAATCGAGGGTTAGTTCTTCACCTTTTTCTATGTGTCGGATGGCGATGACATTCAAGCCATCATAAGCAGTATTTGGTTGGCAACTGTGGTTTTGCGGAGCCCATGCTGCCGGATCATTATCCCAGAGCAAAAATACTTCATTGCTTACCGGATAAGCATAGCGACGAAAAATTTCTTTTTCAACATCATTCCAATGTGTTTCTACATGACGTTTTGTGACCATGCGTTGAGACTGTTCTTCGCCCATGAAAATCACTTCATTACACATGATAGATCGTGTTGCATAAATACCGAAACCGGACAATGCATTTCCTTTGATCTGATATTTTTTCTGCATGCGTAAGTGACGTGAAATTCCTTCTTCAATCATTTTTTTTAAAAATCCGGCCTGACCAATTCCATCATATTGTAAAATATAATCTGCCGATCCTTCATATCCATCTGTATAAAAAACAGAACAGGTAAAATTGATTTCCAGGAAATACAACTGCTGATTTGCATCCATTCTAAAATCCAATCTCGCATAGCCCACGCCATTGAACCCTTTGAAGATCTTAATAGCAGCTTCTTTTAACGCATCACTGATTCTAGTATCCTTACAAGGAATATTGGCAGAAGGATGTAAGGCTGATGTTTTTAATGCATAGGTCTTGAATTGATACCCTTCCGGAAAAATAAATTCAACCGGTTGAAAAGCCGTAGCGGTTTTTCCATTGGCATCAGCCATCACTAAAACCGTGAACTCTCTTCCTTCAATATATTGTTCGATCAATAACTGTGGATATTCCGGCAATAATAGTTGTACCTGTTGCAACAACTCTTCTCTATTGTGTACCAGGGAATGTTCATCAATGCCAAGACTGTCTCCCGCTTTAGAAGGTTTCACAAACAATGGAAAAGGAATATCAATCGTATTCAAATCATTTAAATCATTCACCAGTGCATAAGCCGGTGTAGCAACGCCCTCGCAATAAGCCAAATACTTCATGATCTCTTTGGATGGATCATACAATTTGGTATTAGGTCCTGTGTATGGTAGTCCTAATAACTCCAAAGTATAGATTACGTCAATGGAAGGAACTTCCCATTCCAGATAGCCTTCACAAAGGTTGATGAATACATCATAATTTTTGTATTGTAACGCTTTCAGCTGTTTGTAGGTAGTGAGTTTATTGAGAAATATATGATCTACCTCTGCACCGGGGAGTAACGAAGAAAGATCTCTTGGCGGATCATAATTTTTATAATCAACATTGGTAGTGCTGTAATCGGGTTGCAGTACACAAATTTTTTTGCCTTTTGCCCAGTTGTTGTTTGCTGTATCTGCTGTTGTTTTCACGAAACTTTATTTAATATCCTGCATACACTGGAGCCATTTGGTATTTCTCCGTTTGTTTTAATTGATAACGTTTCACCGCTTCTGTAAGAATGTTTTGTATCAGCGTAGTAAAACTTTCTTCATTCACTTTTAAGATGGCACCGATAGAGGTGTAATCTTCATCCTCACTCAATCCGCATTGCGCATTCACTTCGAGTACATACAATTCTCCGGTATTAGCATCTTGTCGGATATCCACTCTTGTATAACCCGTTCCTTTTACTGACAGGAATGCAGCCAGACTCAGTGCTTTTATTTGGTCTTGAAGTGATGTAGGCGCTTTTTGGTATTCATAAAAATTTTCATCGGAAGGCATGGGTGTTTCTTCTTCATAGATCTCCCATAAACGATCGAATGACAGGAATTTTTCTTTTTCCGGAAGAGAAGGATGAAATACTCTTTCCACTGCATCATACACCCTGCAGTGATCCGGTTCATACCAAGAACCTACAATCATGGTTGTGAATTCGGGACCCTGAATAAATTGTTCTGCTATGATTCCATCAGCTGCCAAATTCCATCCACGGTAGCCTTTGAACATTTGCATCACTTGCTCTTTCAGCTCTTGTTCATTACTCACCACATTGCGAATACCCACGCCCATGCTACCACCGGAAACAGCAGGTTTTACAATTAAGGGAGACCCCAATGCTTCCACTACTTGTTTGGTGGCATCTTCCGGTAACAAAATGGTTTTCCATGCTGCGGTAGCAACGCCTGCTGCATCAAATGCTTTTTTCATTGGGATTTTAGAAGTGGTGATCCGATAAAAATATTCATCTGCACCTGTATAGATCAAACCCGAGGATGCCAACAACTGTACCACTGAAATACCCGGTGTTCCATTGATTTCATCACCATCACAAAGATTGAGTACAATAGGAAAACTTTTTCCGTTTTGTTTTTCATCCTGAATAGTTGCGATGATGGTTGCATAATCTTCCATTGTTACCGGCTGCCATTGCCAATCCATATTCAATGCAGCAAAAACACGTGTATACTCACCAATACTCTGTGAAAAATCGTAGTAATAATCAATGTTTGGATCATTTGTTACCAAAGAAGGAGCCAGTACCCAAATCTTTAAACGACTGTATTCTTCTGCAGTTAATAAATTCATCAACATGTAAATCTTATCTGTTTTTCAATTGCAGGTGTATAAATGAATTCAAACGATAGGCTTGCAAAATTTCTTCTCTCAATGCAGCAGCACCTTCAATAATACCTAAACAATTTTTAGCGCCACAAGTACAGTTAAATGCACTCGCCATCTTCCATTCTGTAGAGGGATAAAAAAATACCATTTCATCATCCGGTTGAACTGCCTTCAACGCTATCAATTGTAAATTATCTGTATCAAAGAATACATTGGGATCACAACTATGATTGGTATACTGCAAACATTCTGGTGATAATAGGATGTGTTTTTTCAAACCCAATTGTAAAGTTTTATAACTAGGCGTATCTACAATTTCAGCAGCACCGAATTCACAAATGATTTCTCCCTGATCAAAAAAAGCAGTGGCGTGTAAAGAAAATTGTCCAGTTGCGGGGTTTCTAACTACCCTTGCAAAATCTACCCGATCATTCTTGAGCGGTTCGGGAATCACGAGTGGGAGTGGTATCATGCCGGGTTTATCGTTGGTTGCTTAAAGTTCTCCAATAGAACAGTATACCTGTATGAATTACAACGTTTATTAGTCCACATTTTGAATATGAATTATCAACAATGAACAGCTTGTTACAGGATTTGATAACTTGCCGGTAAAGAATCACTGACCATTATGCCACAACATACCCCGGAACAAGCATTTGCTGCATTGAACCTGAGCTTACCTCCCGCTCCTGAACCGCTCGGCGTGTATAAGCCTTGCTTAGTAGATGGCGAGTACCTGTATTTATCCGGACACGGTACTTTACAAAATGATGGTAGCTGGATTGTAGGTATTGTTGGATTGGACATGGACAAAGAAGCGGCTAAACTGGCGGCCCGACAAGTAGGATTGGCCATGATTGCCACCATTAAAAAAAACATAGGGAGTCTTGATAAAATCAAGCGTGTGATCAAAGTTTTAGGGATGGTTAATGCTGTTCAGGGTTTTGCAGATCATCCTTTTGTGATCAATGGTTGTAGTGAATTGTTTGCTGCGATCTGGGGACCCGATAATGGTATTGGAGTGAGAAGTGCCGTAGGCATGAGCTCCTTACCTGGAAATATTCCTGTTGAAATTGAAGCCATTTTTGAACTACATGTATGAACAATCATCAAGATACCTGGTATACCATAACTGATCCATCTGTATTGGATACACCCGCTTTATTGGTTTATCCTGAACGGGTACAATACAATATTGATGCGGCTATTCGTTTGGTAGGCAACCCTTCAAGACTCAGACCACATATCAAAACACATAAAACAAAAGAAGTTACTGAGTTATTGATGCGTTCAGGAGTAGAACAATTCAAATGTGCTACCATTGCTGAAGCAGAGTTATTGGGAATCTGTAAAGCAAGAGATGTGTTACTGGCATACCAACCTGTTGGACCTAAGTTGAAACGTTTTCTTTCACTCATCGCACATTATCCTGATACACAGTATGCATGTTTGACCGATACGATTGCTGCTGCACAAGAAATAGCACTTGCTGCCCAAGAAGCGAATATTGTTCTTACTGTTTATATCGATCTGAATGTGGGAATGAACAGAACCGGTATTGCACCGGAAGTTGCATTGAGTCTAGTTGATTTTTGTCTACAACAATCATCTATTCAACTTGCCGGATTGCATGCTTATGATGGACATATCCGTCATCCTGACCCCATAGAAAGAAAACAAATTTGTGATGCTGCATTTGCTAGAACAAAGGCTTTACAAAAAAAGATACAAGACCAATATGGCATCACACTATCTATCATTGCCGGCGGTAGTCCCAGTTTCCCCATTCATGCACAAAGAGAAAACATGGTTTGCAGTCCCGGTACATTTGTGTATTGGGATCATGGTTATGCTTCTCTGTTTCCCGAACAGCCTTTTATTCCTGCAGCATTGGTTTTAACAAGAATCATTTCTTTACCTGCTCCCGGAATGATCTGTACAGATCTTGGACATAAATCCATTGCGGCTGAAAACCCATTGGAGAAAAGAGTCGTTTTTTTAAATGCTCCGGAATTAAAAGCTGTTTCACAAAGTGAGGAACATTTGGTGTTGGCAGCACCGGAAAATCATACTTACCGACCCGGTGATATTTTATATGGATTACCGATGCATATTTGTCCAACCTGTGCTTTATATGAAAGAGCGATCACAATTATCGATCATCAAAAAGCCGGGGAATGGATGATTACTGCACGCGATAGAAAAATTCAATACTGAGCACAAGCTACCGCTATAACCAACTATAAATCAATTAATATTTGGTTCAGTACCAAACTGGCATCCTATTTGCACTATATAGGTATAAAACTTTAAAATATGAAGAAAGCCCTATTACTCCTGTTGATCTCGTTTGGCTATTTAAGTCAGCAGAATGCTGATGCACAAATACGTATCAATGCCAATATCAATATTGGAAACCAGCCTTTATGGGGACCTGTGGGATATGATTATGTTGATTATTACTACATGCCTGATATTGATGTGTATTACCATGTTCCACAGCGTCAGTTTATTTATCTGGATCGTGGAAAATGGATTTTTGCCGCTTCCTTACCGGGTAGATACAGGGGTTATAATTTATATGCAGTACCCAAGATCGTGATCAATGAACCTAGGCCTTACCTGAGAGCAGATGTATATCGTGTGAAATATAAAAATTGGAAAGGGCCTAAACAAGTTGTGATCAGAGACAGTGATGATGATCGTTATAGAAATCATCCCGGCAGAGGTAATGGTAATGGAAATGGCCGCGGCAACGGTAATGGAAATGGTAAAGGAAAAAATAAAGGATAAAAGATATACCCCCTTGATGAAAAAAGCTGTTCGTTAATCGGGCAGCTTTTTTATTGTACAATAAGCCGTCCATTCAGTGTTCGATTATTGGCTTGCATAATCACATAAAAATAAACGCCTCTTTGCAAAAGCGGCATGCGAAGCTGATTACGAAATCCTGTAAGCGATTCTTTCATCACCAATCTGCCAAACACATCGTACAAACGAAACTCTCGATTATCAGGATCCGCATCCATAATATTTAAAGCAGCACCCGGTTGTATCGGATTGGGAAATACATAATAGGCTGCTGTACCAAAAAGAAGTACTTGCTCCGGTTGTGTATAATAAGTAGCTCCATTTTGCAGTTCAATTTTTGCACGATACACATTCAATCCATTATTGGCAGGAGTAGTAATTATTAGCTGGTTATTAGTAACAGGTGCTATTTCGCGAAACGCTGCAAATCCGGAAGCGGTTAATTTTTCAAATACCACTTTTACAACCTGATAAGTTGTACCCAGCTGTAAACTAAGTCTTGCAGCATTCGTACCGGAGGGGTCTGCAATAAATCCACTGATATAACAAGCCACTTGTTGTTGTCTATAATCAAATGTGTAAGCACGTCTTCCTTCTATTTGCGATGGTAGTATGGGTGCTACACTGAAAAAACTATACGGATTATTCTGCTTCAATTGAATCAAAGCGGTATCGCTAAGTGTAATAAAAGATTCGAGGTATTTTTCTCCGAGTCTGTACACCCGATAACTATCTACTTTCGCTTTTTGCCAATAGATGAGGAATGAATCTGCACAATTAAACCCTGTATTGATCAGTAAATTTGTTGAGATCCCGGCGGTATCACTTAGCCAGAATCTTTGTGCTGTTTTCATACGCAACTGAATAGCAGCAGTGGTATCCGGTGGTTGCCACTGAAAATAGGGTTGGGCAAGATTCACTCCATGTGCTACTGTTTGCCAATGACCATCATTTAATCTGTATTCTAAAGTAGCTGTATCTGTTATTGTACTTTCCCAGCGCAGGGTATTTTTTCTTGCAGGTTCCAGCAAATCCCCTTTTACAGGATAACTAAATACAAAATGTGAAACCGTATCAAACTGCCAGGCAACCGCAAATTCCTGTTTAGATAATGGAATGGATGCACCAATAATTTTAATGTTATAGTTACCTGAAGGAGGTGTGGCAATGGTTATTTGTTCATGGTTATTGAGCGTATCTCTTTTTCTTACTGCAGGTTTACGCAGCGAATCTACATGTGGAAAGGAATTCAAAACCCAGGGTTGCCATGTTTGCGATGTTGCCGGATGTTCTAATACCAAGTCCAAATCATTCACCAACGCCTTGTAGGAATTGGCTTGTCCTTGTTGATCTGTCCAGCTAAGTGTTACTTTCAAATTAACAGCCCCATTGGGTATAGTGATTGAATGCAATCGCTGTTCTTGATCATTGACCAAGTCATGCAAAAACCTATTTTCTTGAATGGTTTGTATAGCCCTGTAAGCATTCACCATTCCATATCCCGAAATAAAATCAGGGCCTGAAGTTCCTACATCATCTGCACTATTGAACAGTATGGCTCTTGTGGTTGCTGATTCAATGCTGCGATTGTTTTTTTGCTGATAGGCTTGTTGTACCAATGCGGCAATACCGGAAACAATGGCTGCTGCACCGGAAGAACCATCCTCGCCTAATGCTACCAGTTCGGGTTTTAGTCTACCATCATAAGCAGGGCCACGTGAGCTGAGTAAAGGAACCACACCAAAAGAATCTGCAGCACCAACTGCAATACTGTTTTTAGACATTTTAAAACTACCTGTTAGATTGGCAAAGCCGTTGATGCCTGCATAATTCCCTGATGAAGAACTTTGCGTTCCCTGATTACCTGCAGAAAAAATATGAATGGGTGATGAAGGCTGCGTCATCTGCTGATCATAAGCAGCAGCATCAGCACCATAATAATTTTCTATTCCTGTTCCATAAGAGTGATTCTGAACCGTGATGGCTGGAGTGGGAAGGGGAGGAAAAAAATCAGGTAAGAGATTAGCGAAATCAGATGAAGTAATAAGAGCGCCGTATGCAAAGCCTTTTCCGGTATAAAAACTATTGCCACCACCTGCCGCAATGGTGGCCATTGTTGTAGCATGTGTTTCCATTCTGGGCGATGCCGATGATGAAAAAATGTATCGGCCTTTAAAATCAATATCTGCTGTATCTAATTTGTTTTCTTTGATGGAAATAATTCTACCACTACCATTGATCGATGGCCATGTACGATGTGCGAGATTGCCTTTATTGGCAGATAGATCAAACCCGGTCAATTCTCTTTCTACCCTTGGTGTAGATACGGGCGCAATGAATACAATAGAAGGATCTGGTATTACATGATCTTCCATCCATTTCCATGAGGTTTTGATTTGGATGTATTTGCCGGATACATGCATCACCGTTACCGAATCCCTTGATGCTACCCATTGCTTTACGATGGCTGTATCGATGGTTTCAATCAGCCATGTTTGTTGTAAATGATCGTTATCAGTTGCTGTTGGCATGATAAAGCCCGAAGGAAATTTCCAAAGATCATTCACAGACATCAACTTGCCCTGAGGTAAAAGAGACGCAAGGATTTTAGGGTCCTGTATCCGTACAATGGCAATGGTATCTGCCAGTTTTCTGAGAACCTGTGTATGGGGAGGTAGTTTTCCGGTGCATGCAAATACGTTTTTTGTTGAATCTTTTTTGAACGAATACGCATTAGATGATTCAACAAAACTTTTCAGCACATCCGGGATGATTTGTCTGCGCATAGATTGAGACTGGACAGACAGAGCAACAAATAAGGATAAACAAACCAAAGCACTTCTCATGTATATAGGAGACTGGAATATTAAAGATAGGTAAATCGTTTTTTCAGTTATCTACGTATCTAAAATAAGAACGGACTGCAATTTTTTTCGTGTTTGTGAATCAGTTTGCTGTTTTGCAACAGCGTTGCCCAAATTTGCTTTCGTCTGATTCATACATTGCTTAAATTCAGTCTGAAATCCAATGATGCTGTAAACCATTTGTAAAATCCAAACTAAAACACATGAGAAAAAACATGCGCCTTTCTTTAGCTGTTATTGCTTTATTGATAACAGCTGTTTCCTGTCAAAAAGCAGTTGCTCCTGAGCAAGAAATCCAAAAAGAAATCTCACAAGATGTTATTAACAGTGTAAGAGCACTGGGCTTCTCTGCTGATAATATTATCGCCGAAGAAGGCGGTTATATTGTTGAAGGAGATATTTTTATTCCTACCAATGAATTGAAGCGCTCTTTAAATGGAGCCATTTTGCGCGTTGGTGAAGTGGAGCAGTACCGAACTACGAACTTGGTAACACGCTTACCAAGAACCATTACTGTTGCATTGACCAGCAGAATTGATGCAGCCATTTATGGTCCTGTTCTGGATGAAGTGGTTCGTCGATTTAATGCTGAAAATTTACAAATTACTCTTCAGAGAGTAAGTTCAGGAGCCAATATCACTTTCGATCGTGCAAGTGGTAGCTATCTGGCTTCTGCAGGTTTCCCAACTGCAAGCGGAGATCCTTTTAATTCTGTAAAAGTAAATACCAGAGCAATCGGCTCCGGAACCTCTTCTACCTTTATCAATTATGCAGCAACCATTTTTGCGCATGAGTTAGGACATTGTATTGGTTTCCGTCATACAGATTATATGAACCGTGCCTATAGTTGTGGTGGCTCTGCTGTAAATGAAGGTGCTTCTACTGTTGGAGCTATTCATATTCCCGGCACACCTACCGGACCCGATCCTAATTCATGGATGTTAGCTTGTATTGGCAGCGGTGTAAACCGTCCATTCAACGCCAACGATAAAACAGCATTGGCTTATTTGTATTAATACTTAAGACCTCATTATCTAACAAACTAGAATGGTTTACAGCAAGAAGGGCGACAGAATCTGTCGCCCTTCTTTATTTCAGTATAAAAGATAGTTACGCTTCTTTCTCTTTTCTTCTGCTATTTCTTCCAACCGCATAATGTGGTTTTAAGTCTTTATAAATTTGACCGAACTGCTCGCTACCGGATAGTGCTGCATTTTTTGAGTTATGGAAATAAGCCCTTGTTTGCTTTAAGATTTCATTTCCCAACAATAGTTTCGCATCTTCCATTTTGGTTTTTACTTCTTCCAATTCATGTAATAACTCATTGTATTGTTTATATAACTGAATATAATTGTTACAAGTGTTGACATCTACATAAGAAGGAACTGTAGCGGGATTTTTACGCATAGATAAAACCGCCTTCTCCACAAACTCTTTCTTTTTATCATTCAACTTGAACATACTTCTGCGTTCGGCAGGCTTTAATTTGATATTCTGCGGAAGCATATTTCTGAGTGCGGCAATATGCTGCCTGAACGACATTAACTCTGATCCTACAAAGCTTCTGAAAGAGGCCATAAGACGTTATTTTTTACTATAACGTTCATTCAAATTAGAAAATTGCTCATTCTGCGCATTTTAATCTAGCCCTTACGATTAATGAGGTAAGCACCCCCAATCAACATCAATACACCCATTATTTTACCCCAGTTAATGGGACTTTGCTTAAATCCAAATAGCCCGAAATGATCAAATACAAGGGCAAATAATAGCTGTCCGGCAATCACCAACGCAAATACATTGGCTGAACCGATCTGTTGAACGGAAAAAATAATGACAGTTACAAAGAACGCCCCAAGTAAGCCCCCAGAAAATTTATACCACTCTATTTGTTGTAATTGTTGGGTACTCGGTAATGTTTGTTTAGTAAGCAGAATGATCAATGCCAGTGCAATGGTTCCTACCACAAAAGAAATAAATGCCGCCACCCACTGATTGTTCACGGCTGTTTTTAACTGACTGTTCACGCCCGCTTGCGTGGTAATCGTTAATCCCGCCAACAGGGGCAGGATATAAACCAGGTATTTCATGAAATGATGTTTGGTATAAAAGTTTATGACTGTCTTTGTCTCCCGCCTCTTGGTGGACCCGATCTTCTGTTTCCGTTGGATCTTCTGTTTTGTCCGCCTTGTCTGGGTGCACGGGGATGATAAGCAGGCGTTGCGCCAAATTCTTCAGGTACGGTTCCTTTTAAAACCGGCTCACCGAGTAGTGTTTCAATGGCGGCAAATTTGTTTTGTTCTTTTTCGCTTACCAGTGTAAAAGCCGTGCCCTTGCTGGCTGCACGGGCTGTTCTGCCGATACGGTGTACATAGTCTTCTCCATCATTGGGCACATCAAAATTGATAACAAGATCAATATCTTCTATATCAATACCCCTGCTCAAAATATCTGTAGCCACCAATATATTCAGCTTCTTATTTCTGAAGTCTTGTAGTACCTGCTCTCGTTTGGTTTGATCTAGGTCAGAATGAATTTCTTCTGCAGAAAGTTTAGCACGCTTCAATTCTGTTGTCAGTTGTTTTACATTTTGTTTCTTGGAACAGAAAACAATGACATTTTGAAACTTATTACTACCCAGCATATCTTTTATGATGGGAATCTTTTGTGGTTCGTATACAATAAAAGCTTTTTGAACGATTTGTTCCGGTGGCTTAGAAATGGCGATATTGATTTCTACCGGTTCGCGTAAAATCTTTCTCGCCAGCTCTCTCATTTTCATCGGCATGGTGGCTGAGAAAAGCAGGTTCTGTCTTTCTTTGGGCAGAAAAGAAATGATCTTCATGATATCATCATTGAATCCCATATCCAGCATTCTATCTGCTTCATCCAATACCAAATACTTCAAGCCTTTGAGCTTTACATAGCCCATGTTCAGGTGTGCAATCATTCTTCCCGGTGTACAAACCACAATATCTACACCCTGTGTCAAAGCTTTCTTTTCTGCATTAAAAGAATCCCCTCCACTTCCTCCATATACCGCAATAGAACTTACATCTGTGAAGTAAGAAAGCCCTTCGAGACTTTCTGCAATTTGAATGGCCAGTTCACGTGTGGGAACAATGATCATGGCATTGATCTCATGGGAGTCATGTGGAACCGTTAATAAACGATGTATCAGTGGCAGTAAAAAAGCAGCTGTTTTTCCGGTACCGGTTTGTGCAGAAGCAATGATATCTTTTCCTTCTAAAATGGGTACCATCACCTGTTGTTGAACCGGTGTGGCGGTTTCATAACCCATGGCATCAATACCATCTAAAATGCGTTGATCAAGCCCTAAATCTGTAAACTTCAAATTGGTCTGTATTTAATTGAATTCCTGTAAAGATACTGTTTAATGTTCGCGTCTTAGAAAACAAACTAGAACCAGCCGTTACAGTCTCTCATACAAAGCTCTTAATTTCTCTCGGGTCATGATCTTCTCCCAGTCTTTTCCCAAAGCATTCTCCCACAAGGGTTTCATGCCTAATGAAACATTGATCATCACATCAAACTGTTCATCTGTGAGTCCTTTACAGATCCCTTGAGGAATATCGATCTTATTCTTTTCAACCATGTATTTGAATTCTTTCACCCCTGCCGGATAGTATTCTTCCAGATGATTCATCACAATACAATTACCAATTCCATGCTTGGTGCCGAGTAAATAGCTGAGTCCATAACTCACCGCATGGGCAACACCCACTTGAGAATACGCAATACTCATTCCTCCGGCATAGGAGGCCATCATCAGCTGATCATCACTCTCATCATCCCAATGATCTTTGGTGACAAATACTTTCTGACAAAGCTCCAATGCTTTCTCGCCATAACTTTTACTAAATTCATTCAGGTAAGTTCCTTCCAAACTTTCGATGCAGTGTATATAACAATCCATTCCGGTATAAAAACGTTGGTTCACCGGTGCATCTTTGGTTAATTCCGGATCTAATACGATTTGATCAAAGGGGGTGAAATCGCTGTTCATCCCCAGTTTTCTGGTGGGGCCGGTCAGTACAGTGGTTCTACTTACTTCAGCTCCTGTTCCACTCAATGTAGGAATACCTGCTTTATAAACTCCCGGAAATTTCACCAGATCCCATCCCTGATAATCGGCAGAAGAGCCGGGATTATTCATCATGAGAGATACTGCTTTCGCCAAGTCCATGGTAGAACCTCCACCAATACCTATGATACCACTAACGGTTCCGAAGCTTTCTTTGAGCTCATTGGCCAATGCATCAACCTGTGTTGTTTTAGGCTCGTAAGTAACATCCGCAAAAATGATCTTGTCTTTACCACGTAAGGGTATTCTGTTCACCAATGGCTTACCCTCGAAGAAATGATCTACCAGAAAAATCATGGGTGCATCTGCTTTTCTTCGAGGTGCCAGGATATCATCTAACTGGTTAAAAGCCCCTCTACCAAAAACAACATAATCCACCATTTTAAAATTGCGAAAGCTCATATCAAAAGTTTTGAATCCTTATAATAGTACAAACATAGTCAGAACCATTTACTTCCTAAAGAAGCCTTGCTCAAAACAAGGCTGCTAGCTTAAATTTCGACTAAATTTTATTGGATCAAAGTTATTCTATGGTTTTACGGAATAATTTTGAAAAAATTGTATCTCCCTTATACCTCAGGTAATAATTAGCCGACTGTTTCGTTATTGACTGTTTTATAAGAAACCGGCAATTTTGAGAACATATTATGTTCAGATTACGTAAATTAATGTCTTAAATATCCCCTAACGGGAACACTCATTATTATTTGCCCAATGATTTTAACTGGGACTAGTACGTTCTGCTTTACACTCCTCTCTGGATCCATTGGAAGGGATTTCCTCAAATTCTTGAGTCCTGAAAATCTCATGATGGGTGTTAAGATCATGTCAGTATGCATTTTATTGATCGTAGCGTTGATATACATACAAACAATCGCTAAAAAAAGGCTTTTCTTTCACACAGTACGTATCAAAAGCAATATTGAGGTATGGATCAGTCATATCATTTTGGAAGAAACCATAGAAGGTATTGATATCCCTAAAAAATTCTTCCGCATGTTGAATGACCCTAAAGCCAGACAAGTGGCCATTGATGAGTTGATCAAGTGCAAGAAAAATTTCTCCGGCGCTGTTGCAGATAATATTGTTGCCTTATACAATAAGTTGGGACTTCGGGAAGATTCTTTGTTAAAAATGAAGAATAAGCGAAAATGGTATATACAGGCCAGAGGAATTCAGGAATTGTATTTAATGGATCAAAAAAATCTATTGACAAAAATTTATCGGGAAACCAATAGTAAACATGAGTTTGTTCGTTCTGAAGCACAGATCGCCGTAATTCACCTGACAGGTTTTAATGGTCTGCGTTTTTTAGATGTGATCACTTATCCGCTAACCTTATGGCAACAGATCAAATTACTGGAACAGCTGAAATTGTTTGGTAAAAAAGAAGATCTGTCAGACAGAATACCTAAATGGCTATCTTCCAAAAATGATACCGTTGTCGTGTTTGCGTTAAGGCTTGCAGCAGAATATCAGCAATATGCTATTAAAAATAATGTTATAGACTGTCTTGTTCATCCGGCTAAAATTGTTCGTACACAAGCTATTAAAACCCTTATTGTATTATCTGATGAACGGACGCCATCCATGCTCGTGGGTTATTTTACAAAAGAAGATTTTGAGAATCAAGTGCACATTCTCAATAGTCTTCTGAATATGGCTACCGATGATCAAAAAGATTTTATGATCAGATTGTTAGATGCGCCTGATAACATTATTAAAGTAAAAGCGGCTACTGTATTGGTCAATAATTGTACCAATGGTATTCAAATCATTGAACAAAAAGCAGCAATAGAGCCGGAACCTTTTGAAAGAATACTCAGACATGTAAAAAGCGTGAAATGAACTGGGACTTAGTATTAAATATTGCTTTTGATGTACTCACGTATGGGATCTTCATTTATTCCACGCTATTATTATTGTCGTATCTCGCCATTGCTATTTTTTCCATAGGAGAAACGAGAAAATATATTCATAAAAATAGTTTTACAGATTATAGGATTCTTGCTTCATCCACACATGCACCGTCTGTCAGTATTCTTGCACCGGCTTATAATGAGGGAATGACCATTGTAGAAAATATCAGATCGCTACTCTCCATATACTACGTAAACCTTGAAGTGATCGTTATCAATGATGGTAGTAAGGATGATTGTTTACAAAAAATGATTCAAGCCTACGACCTGGAGAAAATTGATTATTTCGTTGACTATAAAATTCAGACCAAAGAAGTAAGAGGTGTTTATAAGAGCCGTAATCCTATTTATCATAAACTATTGGTAGTAGATAAAGTAAATGGTGGTAAGGCTGATGCATTAAATGTGGGCATTAACATATCTTCCAATAAATACCTTGTTTGTATAGATGTAGATTGTATTCTGGAACAGGATGCTTTATTAAAAATGGTAAAGCCGTTCCTCGAACAAACCGATGAACGTGTAATTGCTTCCGGTGGTGTGGTTCGTATTGCCAACTCTTGTATTGTTGAAGATGGTCGTTTGGTAAAGGTAAAATTGGCGGAAGATTATTTGCCAAGAATGCAGATACTCGAATATATCCGTGCATTCATTTTAGGAAGAATGGCTTGGAGCCGATTAAATGGATTGATGTTGATATCAGGGGCGTTCGGTGCTTTTGATAAGGAAATTGCCATCAAATGCGGTGGCTATGATCATAATACGGTAGGAGAAGACATGGAATTGGTGGTGCGCATGCGTCGTTACATGGAAGAGCGCAATGAAAAATACCGTGTAACGTATATTCCCGATCCGCTTTGTTGGACAGAAGCTCCGAACTCTTTTAATATTTTAGGCAGGCAACGGAATCGATGGACCAGAGGCACCATTGAAACATTGAAGTTTCACAAAAAAATGTTCTTCAACCCGAAATATGGATTGCTGGGGATGCTAAGCTATCCTTATTGGTTTTTCTTTGAAATGTGCGCGCCGGTTATTGAATTCTTTGGTTTTGTTTGTTTCTTTTTATTTGCTGCTTTTGGTATGCTCGATTGGGGGTTCTTCTTTGCGTATTTATTATTCATTGTTTCATTTGGATACCTGTATTCTGCCTTCGCCATACTCATGGAAGTAATTACGTATCATCAATACAAACGAAGGATTGATATTCTGATTTTATTACTGACAGCACTTACAGAACCTTTTTACTTCCATCCGTTTGTGGTATGGAGTGCTATCAAAGGTTATATTGACTACATCAGAAAAAAGAAGAGTTGGGGCGAAATGACCCGACAAGGTTTTGCGAAGAAAACAGCTGATACACCACAACCCATTGCAGTTGCAGAAGAAGTAGTGCCGGTTGTTGAAGCCGCACCTGTTGTGGAAGTCGTTCCTGAACCAATACCTGTTGTTACAGAAGAAGCTCCCGTGAAAATATCTTGGTACAGAAGAAAAGTAGTGCCTGTTTTGAATCAAATACCGGATGTGTTGTTCCAATCTTTCCGTTATTATTTAGGTCATATACTTGCTTTATTGCTTTTATTCATCATAGCCAGAGGCATTGAAATTGGATTGGATTATAAAGAGCATGGAGAACCTGAATTTTTCAAACAAGTAATTCTTTATGGTTTAGCGAAAGATGTTGCATTCATTTCTGCGTTAACCATTTGGTGTTTTGTTCCATTTACACTGATCTATGTATTCAGTAAGAAAGCAGCACATATCTCTTTTATTATTTTAGGTTCACTTGCGGTGTTAATTCAGTTGGCATTGTCGCAGTACTTTATACAATCATTTGTACCCTTAGGCGCAGATCTCTGGACTTACTCTTGGGAAGATATTCAACAAACGGTGGGTGCATCTGCTGGGTTATCACTGATTACCATCATTGGATTGGTTGCCGTTGGTGCTTTATCGATTTTTGTATTGATAAAACTCCCGAAAAGATTGCAAGCCAATGATGGTATCGCCGTATTTTTTATTCTGATGGTCATAACTGCTGGTATTAGAGATTTGAATACAGTCACTGCCGATCTCCAACCTGGTAGAGAATACAGTAATAATTTATCCCTCAACAAATCTTATTATTTCTATTCGTCTAGCTTCAATAGATTTTTCCCGAAAGAATTGGAAGAAGATATTTATCGTGATGATTATCAGTCTGACAATATTTTCGCTGACGCAGAAATTGATGAAAAAAATTATCCTTTTTTACATAAAACAGATAGTACCAAAAATGTGTTAGCTAACTTCTTTTCTAAAGAAGACTCTATGCCCCCGAATATTGTGATAGTGATGGTAGAGGGATTGGGTAGGGCTTTTAGTAATCAAAATGCATATTTAGGCAGCTTCACACCATTCCTGGATTCGCTCTCCGATAATAGTTTATACTGGGAGAATTTCTTGAGTACAGGTGGTAGGACGTTTACAGTACTTCCTTCACTGTTAGCTTCACTTCCTTTTGCAAGTAATGGATTTAATGAATTAGACGATCAGATGCCTGCGCATTTATCTATCGCCAATTTGCTACGATACAATAATTATAGGACATCCTTCTTTTATGGTGGGGATGCTGAATTCGATAATATGCGAGTATTCCTGAAAAAAACAGGGGTCGAAAATATTTATGATGAAACATCATTTTCTGCTGCCAAATATCAACGACTTCCCATCTCCCCCTCGGGCGTAAGCTGGGGATATGATGATGCTTCGCTTTTCAATTATATGCTTTCAAAAACTAGAGATGATAGTACTCGCCCTCATCTCAGTATTGTTTTAACGGTATCTACTCATAGTTCTTTCATAATTAATAATCAAGAAGAGTATATTAATCTTTTTGAAAAAAGAATGGGAGAGCTGAAGTTCTCTGCTCAACAAAAAGAAAATTATAGGAATTATGAAAAGCAATATGCGAGCATTCTCTATGCGGATCAATCTATCAAAAACTTTATCAGCGCATATAGTAAAAGAAAAGATTTTACTAGAACAGTATTCATTATAACCGGCGACCACCGAATGCCGGAAATTCCTATGAGTACGAAACTAGATCGCTACCATGTACCATTGATAGTATATTCACCCATGCTAAAGAAACCCGAGAAGTTTTCGTCGATTTCCAGTCATTTTGATATTGCGCCAACATTAACAGCTTGGTTAAAGTATAGCTATGGCTTAACAATACCCGATATAAATGCATGGCTAGGTACAGGTATAGATACAAGCAAAAAGTTCCGAAATAATCATTCTATTCCGTTGAAACAAACAAAACCCGAATTAAATGATTTTGTAAGAGGTTCTTATATGCTGAGTGGAGACAACTTGTTCAAGATCAGTAGTAATATGGATTTAGAACCAGATCCGACTAATAATATGAAGTTTCAAATGAAGTCTTTTTTCAACGATTTCAAAAGAAAGAATCTTCAGTTTACGCAAGAAAAGAAACTAGTTCCGGATAGTCTTATTCAAAAATATACCCGCTATTGACCTTTTTTAATACTGTCATAATAATCATTCAGTATAGTGGTTACAAGAGGACGGTACAAGCGCCAAAAAAAGCTTTTACGTTCGAGCGGTTCTCTTTCTGTATACATCATCCATTTAAATAAAGCCACGCCTTTGAAATAAGAAGAAGAGAGAGAAATAGGATTATCACAAAAATCTGCTGAAAAATAAAAGAAACGATAGTCCGTATTTATATGTGTAGTAATCGCCGGGAAACTTGACGGTATTTTGTATTGCGCTAATTCTGTCTGCCCGACTTCATTCACATCTATCCTAAAATCTGAGATCACATGATTTATATTCTTATTGACACTTATGATATCAAACCAAAAAGAATATTTCATTTTATCCGGCATACCATAATGATCCATCCCTTCTTGAGAAGCATAAATATAGGGCAGCCCCGTTTTCAAGTGCTTTTCATTTTCTAAAATCACTACCAGATCATTATCTGCATTAATAAATGCCACTCCCCCTTTTTTAAAAGGCCACTGATTATTGTGTGTTCTTTTATAATTTTTAATTAACCAGCCAGGCAGTTCTTTATTGATGGTAGTATCAAATGATTCAAAATATCGACCAATCCAACCTGACCAGTGAATACCAAAAGTTTGTTCAAATTTATTCCTGATGGCAGGCTCTGTTGGAGAGCCAATAGAGTTAAACTCGGTGATGATGAGTTTTCTTTTTTGTTTCATTAACTCCAGAAAATAAAGATCTTGTTTACTCATACCACCATATACGATACCGGATCTGTCTTGTATATTACCTTGCTTAAACCATTCATTCCGAAAAACACCGTAGGCATCTGTAATATAAGCTGCATCTGCGTCTACACTTAGCTTCTGTAACTGTGTAGAATCAAAGCGTTCCAATCCTTTGAGTTTGTACTTTTCATCTTCCAATGGGAAAAAGCCAAAATAATCTTTATCAGGCTCATAACGGTCTGTATTGTTTTTCAAGAATTTTTCCTGATTCAATACCCAATGTAAAGAAAGGTGTTCTTGTCCGGGGTGCTCCACTACTGTTTTATCAACAATAGCAATCAGTAGTTTTCTTCCGGGTAGAAAAAACCAAACTACCAACATCCAGAAAGGCAATAGAAATATAACAATAGCGAGTAGCCCTCGCCAAGAAATTTTAATACGGGCTTTTTTATTTAAAACCTTCTCAGACATCCAATACTGAATTGATATTGATTACCGATAGTTTTCGGCAGATACTCTTGATTCAACCAGCTACCATCAATAACCAGTACATTAAACTTGGCAAACTTTTTTCTGAAAACAAATCCTGCTTTATAAGAAGTTAATTGTTGTACTCCATTTAACTGAATTACATTGAGCCTGTCATCGGGTGAAACTCCATAACCGATATTGAAACCCAACATATCATCAGCACTGGCATAATAGTAACGTGCAGATAAATTATAAGAAGAGGAAACTGTACTGGTGAATGTACTCGGTGTTATATAGGCTCTGGCACCAAATAACCAGCTCTTGTAGTATTTACCAATATATCCGGTATATACATAAGTAGGATCTCC
Organism: Sediminibacterium sp. Gen4; assembly: GCA_013391385.1. GTDB lineage: Bacteria > Bacteroidota > Bacteroidia > Chitinophagales > Chitinophagaceae > Sediminibacterium. Next base: position 151,970 of record JACBFI010000001.1, read on the forward strand.
GGAAAATTTCAGATAACGTACACCTAATTCTGCCTCATAACTTTTAGGAAGATTTGCATACAAAGAAAATCCACCACGCCATCCCGGAAAAACGCCAACATTATCAGAATAAGCCAATCCCACATAACTGTAGAAAGTATTAGAAATACGAGGATAAGCTTCTAGCTCATATTGATACCCATTGGATGCAAAACGATTGGCATAATTGAATCGTCCTATTATAGAACCGATACCTGTATTTCTACCATAATCCACACTCACCATATGCCATGGATCAGAGAATTGTTTATCGAAGGTGACAAAATCATAACTCACTCCAATTCTGTTTTTCACTGCATTTTCTCTGATACGATTGGCCAATGCTCTGGCTTCTGTATTGTTTTTATTCAGTGATAATACTGCCTGAACTGCTTTATCAGCTTCATTGAATCTTCGCATGGAATTCAATACCCTTGCTTTCTTCAGGTATAATCCTTCTGATTTGGGATTATACTTAATGCCTTCTTCACAAATGGTCAAAGATTTTTCATCCTCATCATTCCAGAATGTCATATCTGCATATGCCATACATGCATCTTCATAACCCGGATTTTGTTTCAATACTTCTTCAAAACAAATCCTTGCGCTGTCATAATTTTTCGTCCAGGTATAGATCCTTCCTAAAAAAACACGGAGATCGGAGTAATTGGGACTTTTTTCAATGGCTTTATACAAATAGGCTTTAGCCTGCGGATAATTATTTTCATCAAATGCAGCTTTACGAGCGGCTTTCAGTAGCCCATCTGAACTGCTGGTATCGATTTGAGCAACAACAGGAGATACCGAGATGGCTAATGCTACAAAAAGAATTCGTCCGATATTTATCATGAAAGACATACAATCAATATTAAGGATCAGGATTTTCCTAATCGTGTCATGAGTCTTTTTACACGAATAGATAGCTCATTCAAACTAAATGGTTTGGTGATATAATCATCAGCGCCTAATTCAAAAGCTTCCATTACTACTTTTTCCTGCTCCATGGCAGATAAAATAATGATGGGCACTTGCTTTTCTCCTTTTTTCAGCATGGCAGTTAACTCCAAACCCGATGCATAAGGCATCATAATATCTGAAATAACCAAGTCAGGTTGCTCAGATTCAATTTTTGAGATAGCTTCTCTTCCGTCTATTGTAGCAATAACGTCGTAACCCTCTTTCTTAAGCTTCAGCTCAATTGTTTTCAATAACATGGGTTCATCTTCTGCAACCAGGATTTTCATATTTGTCTTTCAGACTTTAAGATACTTAATAAAAATACGAGATTTCGGGTTATCGACCCATGATCTGCTCTTTTTCGTCTATCAATTGGATTTTCATCTGATCAAATAAAGTACAGACTTCCGTTACTTTAGCGGGTATCTGATCGATATCTTTTCTCTCTCTTGCACCCGCTTCAATCTTTCCTAATAATTCAGAAATATGGGTTGCCTGTAACATCGCAAGTGCCCCCTTCAATTTGTGCGCTAATTGATAAAGGGCATCCCACTCTGCTTTTTTAGATAGTTCAGCAAGTTCGGTCATCTGAGCAGGTGTATTTTCCAGGAATAAGTTCAATACATCCAATAGCGAGTCTTTGTCATCTAGGCCCTCGAGTAAAGAGAGGTCATATAGTTTCTGGCTATTCATGGCATCATAGTTATCAGGTTCGCTTTTCTCTTTGATAAGGAGTCGTATTAATCTTTTGTAGAGATCATCAAAATCAAAAGGTTTCAGCATGAAATCATTCATCCCCACTTGTACTGAACGATCACGATCATCTTTTAATGCGGTAGCCGTCATGGCAATGATAGGAATTTGCAATTGTAAGGTTTTCCGGATGTATTCCGTTGCTTCATATCCATCCATCACCGGCATTTGAAGGTCCATGATGATCAAATCATATTCGTTCTTCTTTTGTTCCAAAAGATCAATAGCTACCTTGCCGTTATTGGCAATATCTACTGTTCCACCCACTTTTTTCAAAACATAACTTACCAGTTTTTGGTTGACTTCATTGTCTTCCACCACTAGAAAATGTTTATCCTTTAATAGTTGTGATTCATCTCTTTCCGCTGATGGCTCTTGTTGCACTTCATAAGGAACTTGAATAATGAATTCGGCTCCACCACCTGATTTATTCGCAAATTGAATGCTTCCACCTTGTAACTCCAATAGTCCTTTACAAATGGACAAGCCCAATCCGGCACCCCCATAATTTCTGGCGATTTCCGGTCCGGCCTGCATAAATGGCTCAAAAATGATATTTGCTTTTTCTTCGGGTACCCCCATTCCGGTATCAGATATGGTAAATCGAATGGTAGCTTTATTACCAGCCTGTTGAACCACATCTGTCTTCATGCGTACTTCTCCACTCACCGTAAACTTCACAGCATTACCAATAATGTTCACCAAAACCTGATTCAAACGATAGGGATCTCCAATAACAGTTTCCGGTAACCCCATATCATGATCAAAAATGAGTCCCAATTCTTTTTGTGCTACCTCATGTTCAAACTGAGATTTGACCTGACTCAACACATCTCGAATTTGAAAAGGAACTTTATCCAATGTAATTTTCCCGGCTTTGATCTTGGAAAAATCAAGAATATCATTCACAATGACCAATAGATTATTCACTGATCTTTTGATCATAGAAGTGAATTCTTTTTGCTGACCATTAAGTTCTGTCTGCAATAGCAAATTTGTCATACCCTGAATACCATTCATTGGTGTTCGGATTTCATGACTCATATTCGCTAAGAATTGTTCTTGCAACTGTTTGGCTTCTTCTGCATTTTTCCTTGCTTCTATCAGCTTTTGCTGATACAAAACCCTGTCCGTAATATCTGTAGCAATACCACCAATACCGAAGATTTTTTTTCTATGATCGAGTAGTGGAAACTTAATCACCAATAAATTTTTTCTTCCTTCCGGACCAAATATCCACTCTTCGCTTTCTACCGGCTTACGGGTATTGATCACTTCTTCATCCAATCTTTTGTAGTGATCTCCCGTTTCCTTCTCGCTAAAATCATAATCTGTTTTCCCGATCACCATCTCATCCGTAACACCCATCATTTCCTTGAATCGTTTGTTGATGGTAATATATTTCCCGTCTAAGCCTTTGATAAAAATGAGGGATGTAGTATTCTCTAATATGGCTTCCAGTCGCAGTTGGTTTTCTTTTCTTCGTTGTTCCGATTCTTTGAGTTCTAATTCTATTTGCTTTTTCTCCGTTATATCTCTCACCATACACTGAAAGCCCTGTATCCTTTCATCTTTGAAAATGAGTTGTGATGTTTGTTCTACCCATTTCTGGTTGCCGGCTTTTGTTCTGATTACAAACTCTAGAGACGTAGACGCTGTTTTACTTTGAAATTGTTGTGTATAATGATTGAATACTTGTTGCATCCAAGAAGGATGCAATAGAAAAGAAAAATCTTTCCCAATAAGTTCTTCCACTGAATATCCTGTTAGATCTCCAACTTGTTGATTCGCAAATGTGATAATGCCATTAATGTCTGTAGTATACATCACCATACTGGCATTCTCAATAAGATTTTTGTAACGTTCATCGCTGTATCCTACACTTTCTTCCGCTTTTTTTCTACGCGAGATATCTCTATTGAGTTGCACAATCAATGCCAATACAATGATAAACGCAATGATGGCGCCAATGATTGCCGCATAAATACTGTTTGAATAATTCTGTGCATTTGCTTGTAATCTTTGACCAAGAACAAGTTCACCACATACCGTTAACCTATTGAGAATATTAAATATAGCCTGAGACTGTTGTGGTCCTTCACCCGTTGAGGAGAGTCTTTTTTTAATGATTTCTTTGGTTGTGCTATCAGTAAGCACTGCTTTTTGGAAGCGCTCTTTATTCTTGATGAGTTCTTCCAATGAGTTTAACGATGAAGGAGAGAAAGCTGTGTCATTTTTAGTTTTAGATACTATTTGTGTAAATAAAGCATTTGTTTTTCCATGAAATTGCTCAATAATGGGTTCCCAGTTTTTATCATTCGTAATCAACAAACTTCTTGTAGCCGACTCAGCTTGTCCTAGTGAGCTTTTTAATTCAGCAATATCTTTTAAAACAGAATAAGTAAAGTCAACAGAGGTCCTGGTTTTATCAAGGTCTTTTTTGATGAGATAGAGCACAATACCAAAACTGATCAATGTAAGTACTGCAAAAAAGAACAGCCATCGAACCCTTCCATGCATTACAACCGACCTGTTTTTGTTATTATTACTCATGATCACATTGTTGGTAAAATGATAATGGGGGTCTTGTAAAGATAAAGTTTTGCCCTTTGAGAACAGCATTCATCTGAACGATATAGCATTAAAAATACTTTATTGTTGATGCAGGTATTGCTCCGCTCTTTTTAAATCTTCTGGCGTATCAATCTCAACACCCATGTATCCGGTCACCACCATTTTGATGGGTATGCCGTATTCCAGATAACGTAAGCACTCAATTTTCTCTGCAGCTTCCAATGCCGTCATTGGCCAGTTGGTAAAACTGATCAGTGCTTCTTTCCGAAATGCATATACACCAATATGTTCAAAATAAGTAATGGCTACATCTGTACTTCTTGGATAGGGTATCACACTTCTTGAGAATAACAAAGCATTATTATTTCTATCCACCACCACTTTCACGTAGTTAGGATCTTGGATAAATGCTTGCTCTTTCAACACTTGCATCAGAGAAGCTACCTGTACAGACTTGCCTGATTCTCCTTTAAAAACATCCAATAGTTTTTCCAAAGGTGCTCTTTGAACAAAAGGTTCATCCCCTTGCACATTTACGACAATATCCATATCCATGTCTGCCACAGCTTCTGCAATTCGGTCGCTACCGCTTTCATGTTGCTTTTTACTCATGATGGCTTTACCGCCATTGGAGACTATTTCCTGATAAATAATATCGCTATCCGTTACCACATATACTTCGTCAAACAACCCTGTTGCCAAAGTATTATCATAAGTGTGTCTGATTACCGGCTTATTTCCCAATACCTGCATAAGTTTTGCAGGAAAACGAGTGGCGGCATATCGGGCAGGAATAAACGCTGCGATCTTCATGAAACTATTTTCAGCAAAGATGAGCTTTTCTTAGGTTTAGTAATCGGTCTTTACAGATCGATCAAAAGGTATTTTCAATTGGTAAGAAAGATCTTCATCGGTACGATCATCCAGTACATCCAATCCATAGCGCAATTGTTCTACGGGTGTATAGTTAAAAGTGCCAAAGAGTCTGTCCCAGATCGAAAAGATATTGCCATAATTCGAATCCGTTTGCGGACGTACATAATGATGATGCACTTTATGCATATCCGGAGAAACAATGACCCAACTGATGGCTTTGTCTAACCATAAAGGCAATCGAATATTGGCGTGATTGAATTGTGATAATACCGCACTCAGACTTTGGTACATCATCACCAGCCACATGGGCGCACCACAGACCAGCACACCAATGGTTGTAAACACAGCACGAAATACACTCTCGCCCGGATGATGACGATTGGCGGTAGTAGTGTCTACATGGGTATCTGCATGATGTACCATATGGAATTTCCACATCCACTTGAACTTATGCTCAATAAAATGAATGAACCAGGCACCAATCAAATCCAATAACAATAATCCACCGATCATGAATACCCATACAGGCATTTCTACCAGTTGAAGCAATCCAAATTGATGAGCAACAGCCCAGTCACTGGATTTAACGATCACCAAAGCAAAAGCAAAATTGATAACAATGGTTGTGATGGTAAAAAAGATATTGATAGACGCGTGTTTCCATTTGTTGTATCGGAAACCAAAAAGTGGAATCACACCCTCTATCAACCAAAAAAAAGTAATTCCTCCGGCAAGAATCAATGCACGGTGCAAACTGGGGATGGTATCAAAATATTGAATGATATTCTCAAGCATAGCTAGCAATTGTGTATTTACTAATGTACAAATTAATCAGCAGCCCACGTTTGCTTGTATAAAAAAGTCCCGCTCGAAAAAAGCAGGACTCAAACATATTTTTAGAAATGATTAGTTGTTTAGCATCAATGGCATCACCAGCATCAGCAAGTCTTCCCCTTCTGCTTGTTCTGTAGGTTTAATCAAACCTGCTTTGGTGGGGGTAGACAATTCCATCTTTACGTCTTCCGTATCTGCAGCACTTAGCATTTCAATCAGGAATTTGGCGTTGAATGCAATTTGAAGGTCTTCACCATCGTATTGACAGCTCATACGCTCATTTCCTTCAAAACTGAAATCGATATCCTGAGCCGCCATCTGTAACTCACTTCCGGTAATACTTAGCGCTACCTGATTGGTACTTTTGTTACTGAATACATTTACACGGCGTAAAGCATTCTGAAAATCAGCTTTATTTACGATCAACTTGTACGGATTATCGGCAGGGATCACCACTTTATAATCAGGGAAACGCGCATCGATCAATCGACAGATCATTTGAGTGGAGCCATGATTCACAAAAAGATGATTGCTGTTATAGCTCACAGTAATGGCATCATCGTTATCGGGTAAAGCATTCTTTAACAGGTTCAATGGTTTTTTAGGCACGATGAAAGAATCTGTTTTAGAAGCATGTGCGTCTGTACGTTTATACCTCACCAGACGATGTGCATCGGTAGCCACAAATTGAACCCCATCTTTAGAAAGTTCAAAGAAAACACCTGTCATGGCAGGTCTGAGGTCATCATTACTTACCGCAAACAGCGTTTTATTGATGGCAGTCAGCAATCCGCTACTGGTCATGTCAAAACCCGTGGTATCATCTGCTGCAGGTTCTTTAGGGAAGTTGTCAGGATTTTCTCCCATGACCTTATACTTACCATTATCGCTGGTGATCTCCACCGCAAAATTCTTGTCGATATTGAATGTAAGTGGTTGATCTGCAATGTTTTTTAACGAATCCATGAGGATTTTTGCGGGAATACAAACCTTTCCATTGGCCTTACTTTCCACATCCATTTGAACACGCATAACGGTTTCCAGATCGGTTGCTACAACACTCAGTTTCTTATCCTGAATTTCAAATAGGAAATCTTCCAGAATGGGTAATACGGTATTGGCATTAATAACACCGCTGATCTGTTGCAGGTGTTTCAAAAGAGAGGAGGAAGAAACGATAAATTTCATTCTGCTGAATTTAGATACGCAACAAACCTAAGGCAAAATGTTAACATTCCGTAACCAAAATTCAGGGGTCATCTGGACAGGAAAAATAGATTGTGAATGAGTTGTGGATTGGATCAGGAAACGGAGCCGATACCCTCTAACAATTCCTGATAACGCATGCGTGTAATGGGCTTTACAATATAATCCGTCACTGAATTGTATTGACGAGAGCGGCGGATATCAGCGTCATCTACAGAAGAGCTAACCACGTATAAAGCCATGGATTTGGGAAAGTGGTTGCGGATCTTTTCATATTCTTCGAGAAACTCCCAACCATTCATGATGGGCATATTGATATCCAGAAAAATAACATCCGGTAAATTCTCAGGATCTTTGCTGTTTTCGCCGGAGAAAAAAGCGATGGCTTCACTGCCATCATAAAAAGAGCGGATATCTTTGGTCATACCTGTAGCCTCCAGCATTTTCTTGGCGGTGAATTGATAGATCTTATCATCGTCTATCAAACAAACGGTATGTTGTATCTGACTCATTTAGGAAGTATTTCCGAAAACGTTTCCGGACAATAACAAATATAATTAATAAAACAGTAATTTAATCAGCTCTCATGTTTTCGAAAAGACTAACTCCCGAACAGGCATGGCAAAAGATCAAACATTTTTGTGCCTATCAGGAAAGATGCCATTTCGAAACCAAAGAAAAACTATTTGGCTTTGGGCTCTCCAAAACCGATGTTGAGACCCTTATTAGCAGACTTATAGAGGAAGATTACCTAAATGAAGCGCGTTTTGCGGCACAATTTGCCGGTGGGCATTTCAGAATAAAAAAATGGGGGCGTGTCAAAATCGTCTATGCCTTGAAGCAAAAAAGAGTGAGTCCGGTCAATATTAAATCTGCCTTAAAAGAGATTGATGAGGAAAATTATAAGGCAATTTTAATGAAGCTGGCTGAAGCCAAATGGAAATTATTGAAACATGAACAATATTTAAATCGACAAGCAAAGACTTCTCAATACTTAATGAATAAGGGATATGAGCCAACCTTGGTTCAGGAAACAATTCAACAAATTCGTCGTGCTGCAAAAGATTAATTTTATCTTAGTAGTATCCTCTTTTGAAAACACTCTATGCGCTTTTTGTTTTTGTTTATATGGCTTGTCTTATCCTGTCTTACGCATGCACAGGAAAAAAGATTCTTGCGCAAGGAACTTTCATTTACAACTGATAACGATGCCTTTTTACTGAAAAAAAAGGACGCTTATTATACCAATGGTTTTTTTGTACAGTATCGCTTTGCCGATACTGCCACTGTTCGTAAAAAAGTACATGCATGGGAAATCGGACAGATGATTTTTACGCCCTTGTCGAAAAAAGAAACCATTGCTGATATTGATCGTCCGTATTGTGGTTACTTATTCGCCCGGTATAGTCAAACGATTGCTAGCACTAATGACGCAATATTACAGTGGCATGGTACTTTGGGTGTAATCGGTAGTGCATCACTGGCAGAAAAATTGCAGAATGAATATCATAAGTTATTGGGGTTCCTTCGCTTTAAAGGATGGGAGTATCAAGTAAGAAACGCCATTGGCTTAGATGCAGGTATCTCGTATGCTTTTACTGCTCTTTCGTTTAATGATATGTTCAAAATTGTTCCCATCGCACAAGCAAATTTGGGCACCACATTCACCAATGCTAAAATAGGTATGGTTTTGTCTGCAGGAAGTTTTGAAAAAAACAACAGCAGCATTCTTTTTAATACAAGAGTGAACAATGGAACTGCAGCACCTCAAAAGAAAACAGAAATTTTTCTATACGCCTATCCATCCATTACTTACCAGGCATACAATGCTACTTTACAAGGCGGGCTATTACATAAAGGAACTGGCGCTGTACTCGCAGACCCCAAACCTTTTGTATTGGAACAGCGATATGGCATAGCATACGCTGAGGAAAGAATCAGTACCAAAATTGAATTGATCTATCAATCAAAAGAAACCGACAGACAAACACGTGCTCAGGTTTATGGTTCTCTTCAAATTGGTTATCGCATGTTTTAAAACAGCAGTTTCTAGTTAACTTGCATACATGTCATCACTTCATATCTCTTTGATACAAACCCAGCTTTTTTGGGAAGACAAAGCTGCCAATTTATTGATGTTGGAAGAAAAGATCAACAGCATTTCACAAAAAACGGAGATCGTTGTATTACCTGAAATGTTCAGTACCGGATTTAGCATGAATCCATCTGCCTTGGCGGAAACCATGGATGGACCTACGGTTCAATGGATGAAAAAGATGGCTGCTGAAAAAAAAATTATTCTGACAGGAAGTGTCATCATTCAAGAAAATAATGAGTTTTTTAATCGGTTATTGTGGGTATTACCCAATGGTACCATTGGTCATTATGATAAGCGACATCGATTTGCTTTTGCCGGAGAAGACCAACATTATTCCAACGGACATAAAAGACTCATTGCACAGGTAAAAGGATGGAAGATCAATTTACAAATCTGTTATGATCTACGTTTTCCGGTTTGGGCCAGACAACAATCAGATCATGAACCGGAGTATGATGTGCTTTTGTATGTAGCCAATTGGCCTGAAAGAAGAAACCATGCCTGGAAAACATTGCTTACTGCGCGTGCCATCGAAAACCAAGCCTATGTAGTAGGCGTGAATCGAGTAGGTGAAGGCGGCAATGGCATTTATCACAGTGGTAATAGTATGGTGGTTGATCCACTTGGTGAAGTATTATACCACAAAGAACATGAGGAAGATATTTTTACCATCATACTTGAAAAAAATACATTGACTGAAATAAGAAACAAATTTCCTTTTTGGAAAGATGCAGATGATTTTCACATCACTCAAGACTAGACCATGGCAGAACGCAATACTTATTATGCAAACCGATTATTTACAGGAAGCAAATGGCTGAATCAATATGTAGTCGTTACGGAACGTGGTGCTATTATTGATATTCTTCCTGCTACTGCTATTCATGAACCATACACTGCTCAGTTCTCATTGATGGCACCGGCATTCATGGATATTCAGATTTACGGAGCTTATGATCGTTTACTTGCTGTGTATCCGGAAGTAACTTCACTGGAACGTCTATACGAGTATTGCAAAAAAGGGGGTGCTGCTTATTTTCAACCTACCGTTGCCACTAATAGTTACGAGGTATTCAAAAAATGTATTGATGCCGTTCGTGCTTACAAACAAATGGGTGGTAAAGGCTGTATCGGTTTGCATGTAGAAGGTCCGTGGATCAATCCGGTGAAGAGAGGAGCACATCAAGAGCAATACATTCATGCTCCCACATTGGAACAAGTACGTGAACTACTGGAATATGGAAAAGGTATTATCACCATGATCACACTTGCGCCGGAGGTTTGCAGTCAGGAAGTATTATCGCTGATTCGTTCTTATGGTATTGTGATCTCTGCCGGACACAGCAACGCTACTTATGAAGAAAGTATGTTAGCATTTAAAAACGGAATAGGCGCGGCAACTCATTTATTCAATGCCATGAGTCCTTTACATCACCGTGAGCCTGGATTGGCAGGTGCTATTTTAGACCATGAAACAGTGATGTGCAGTGTGGTACCCGATGGTTATCATGTTGACTTTGCCGCCATTCGTATTGCCAAAAAACAAATGAAAGAAAGGTTGTTTGCCATTACAGATGCTGTTACCAATACAACTACCGGCCCCTACCCACATACACTCAAGGGCGATTATTATGAATCCGATGGCGTATTAAGTGGGTCTGCCTTGAATATGGTGAAGTGCGTACAAAATCTGGTACATAAAGCCAATATTCCACTGGAAGAAGCTTTCCGAATGGCCAGCCTCTATCCCGCACAGGTAATGGGCTTGGCTCACAGAAGCGGAAGAATTGAAAAAGGATACAATACAGCATTGACAGGCCTTAGTGAAACGTTGGATGTAATTGAGGTTGTTGATGGTCCATAGTCCATGGTCGATAGTCTATGGTCCATAGCAAATGGTTCATGGCAAATGGTTAAAAAGGAAGAGGCAGTATCAGACTTTGATACCGCCTCTTCCTTTTACTATGGACTATAAGCCATCAGCCATTTGCTATGAACTATCAACCATGGACTATCGACTACTATCTATCATCCTCCTCACTTCACGCAACTTAATATCATAGCCCTCACGAATGGCTTGTGAAGAGGGTTTGATGGTTATATCCGGCATAATGCCTCTTCCTTTAAGTCGACTTTTGTCGATCACCAAACGATACAAAGGCAAACTCACTATAAGTCCGGAGTTGGGTAATGTGATCTTAGGAATATGCATGGCTGAATTACCATAATATCCACCGCCACTTTCTTCTCCCAACACTTTTACATTCGATTGTCCTTGTAAGTGCGATATGAACATGGTAGCGGCAGAAAAAGTATACCCACCTTGTATCAAATACAATTTACCATCATAATGATGTTTGGTAGCCGGTTTATACTGATGTTGCTCATACCTGCGGTAATGAATTTTTCCATCTTTCATTTTCTTTCCGCCAAAATTCATCGCTAACCAATAAATAAATGAGGGTTTGATGTATCGGCTGTATTGCATTCGTCTACTGAATGCCACAATGCTATCGCCTACTTTAAAAGGCTTGTTGATAAGGTATCTGGTTAAATCAATACTATTATTAACATTACCACCGCCATTCTCTCTCAAATCTATCACCAAGTTGGCAATGGAAAGACGATTCAGGGTTTTAAAACTTCGTCTGAAAAATGTTTTAAGTCTTCCTCCTGAAAAAGTGGTTAGACGAATAAAAGCGGTACTATGTAAAGTATCAATCAGCATCGAACGCTTATTCAACAAGCGCAGTTTTCTAATTTCTCGTCTCGTCAATGTTGGTGTTGTATCGCGTATTTGTTTTTTTATTGTATCTTTTATCGGACGATATGCTTTGATACTGGCCTCTCTCTCTTGTCCAAGTGAATCTAGGTATTGGATAACATATATCGAATCGCCATCACCCCAAATGGTTTTATACCAACCGGGAAAATTACCACTAATGACCTGACTTTTATGATTGGTGATATACCCATCCGTACTGATATACTGATAAAGGGTATCTAAAATTTCTACAGGTGATCTTCCATTGATAGCTGTTACAATGGTTCCTCTTTTGAAAATTGAATCATTGTTATAAGCACTCCCCAATACTACCAAGCTATCATCCCAGGCCTTTAATGCCAATGGAAATTGAGGAAAGCGGTAGCGGTTGGCTATTTTACCATATGCTTTAGAAAATCGAACGGTGGTATGTCCGCAGCGAATGGTTGCGATCAATTTAGACAATCGGTTTTTATACTCTACTTCGTTCAGAGAATCGGTAATATTTGCAATGGTTGTTTCAAAATAATAATCGATACTGTCTTTAGACGTGTACCAATATAAACTTGGGTGATTGGCTTCCAGCACTTTTTTAAGAATACGAATATCTTCCTTTAAATCTGCCACTGCCATTTTGGGAAGTGGAGGATAAAAATTTTGCGCAGGTACTGATGCTGAAACAATCAGCATAAAAACAACTGGTATAAATCTTTGGATAAAATTCATAGACTTCTACTGCTGAAAAGCATTCCATCCCTGTGCAGTAATATCAAAACTGTTTCCTCCTTTGGTCAATAGCTTGCAACCCTCTTCGAGTTCAGCCATATAACCAATTACACTGATGTCTTCATTGAGTGTAATTTTATCATAGTCCTCTTGTTTGAGTGTAAAGATGAGTTCATAGTCCTCGCCTCCATTCAATGCGCAAACAGTAGGATCTAAACCAAATTTGAAAGCTGCTTTTCTACTATCTTCTGCAATAGGCAATTTTTCCTCATAAATACGACAACCCAATGCACTTTGTTTACAGATATGTAAAATTTCACTGCTGATGCCGTCGCTTACATCCATCATAGCAGTAGGAACGATATTATTTTGTTCAAAAAAGTCAACGATCTCTTTTCGAGCTTCCGGTTTTAATAATCGCCCTACGATATAACTTTCATTCTCTAGATCAGGTTGAATTTTTGGATTTTCAAGATAAATCTTCTTCTCTCTCTCCATTAAAGTAAGTCCCAGATAAGCGCCCCCCAAATCGCCACTCACGCAAATCAAATCACCTTTTGAAGCAGTACTCCTTTTTACAAATTTTTCTGGTGCCACTTCTCCAATAGCAGTGACTGATATAACAAATCCTTTTGTAGAGGAAGAAGTATCGCCACCAATCAGGTCTACTTTATGTTTTTCACAAGCAAAGTGAACGCCTTCATAAAATTCAGTAATTGCTTCCAAACTAAAACGATTACTGATACCAATGCTCACGGTAATCTGCGTTGGTGTTGCATTCATAGCATAGATATCACTCAGATTCACCATTACTGCTTTATATCCCAAATGTTTTAATGGTGTATACATCAAATCAAAATGAATGCCTTCCAGTAATAAATCGGTAGTAATCACTGTTTGCTTCCCAAAATGATCGATCACAGCTGCATCATCACCTACACCCAAAATAGTTGACGCATTATGCGTTTCAAAATTCTTGGTGAGGTGTTCGATCAATCCAAATTCACCCAAACTCGCTATCTCTGTTCTTGTTTCACTCATAAAAAGGTAATTAATAATGAATATCGAATCATTGTTGTCCGGTGACATCAGCTATGAGCTGCGAGCCTTGAGCTATGAGCCTTTTAATATTGAATTTGAAGCTTCAAATAGCATAGTTGCAATGATCAAATACTTCTTTATACAAATATTTTCCAAAAATTATTTTGCAAGCCCCACCATTTATTCCATTTATAGCAGATAGTCTACAATAACCAGCAATCATAGCTCGGAGCTCGTGGCTCATCGCTCACAGCCTATTTTCCAACCGGACCTCCATTTACAATCGCTACAAGTTCGTCATGTATTTTGCCGTTGGTGGCTATGATATGTGGCTGGTAGGGCGAGTAATGATCACCTTTAAAGTCGGTCACTTTACCTCCCGCTTCTTCTACCATTAAAAATCCGGCTGCACTATCCCAGGCTTGTAATTTATGTTCATAGAACCCATCAAAACGTCCGGCAGCAACCCAACATAAGTCAATAGCAGCACTACCCAGTCTTCTTACCGGAACACCTTTGCGGATCAGCTTTTCAAATACTTGTAACGGACCGTTTTCCATATCCAGATAAGTATATGGAAATCCTGTTACCAAACAGCTTTTAATAACTTCCGTTTTATCACTCACCTGAATTTTTCTATCATTCAGTGTGGCACCAAATCCTTTTTGAGCAAAGTAAAATTCATTGATGAACGGATTGTATACTGCACCCAGTATCATTTCACCATCTTGTTCAATACCAATACTCACACAACAAATGGGAATACCATTTGCGAAATTTACAGTACCATCAATCGGATCAATGATCCATTTATAAGAAGAGTCTTGAATGATTTCTCCTGTTTCTTCACTCAGAATAAAATGATCTGGAAAGTCTTGTCTGATCACTTCAAAAATGGCTTTTTCAGCAGCATGATCTGCCTCTGTAACCAGATTATTGATGCCTTCCTTATTGCTGATGGTAAATTGTCCGTTGAAAAAGTGTTGTAATTGTGCGGCTCCCGCCTCAGTAGCTTTGATAAGTGTTTGTTTCAACATGGGGCAAAAATAACGAACCTGCGGTTAAGGGACAAGAAACATGACACAAGACACAAGTAACGAGAGTGAATACAGTGCTTCTGAGTATTATTGCATATTGAAAACCATCATTTGACACTCAGTATCATCATAGTCAATTACAATGTGCGTGCTTTTTTGGAGCAGTGTATACGTACTGTATTGATGGCGTCCCAGAATATCGATACAGAGATCATTGTAGTGGATAATGGTTCTTCCGATAACTGTATTCCCATTTTACAGCCCTTGTTTCCGAAAGTACAGTTTATCAGATCAGATACCAATCTGGGTTTTGCCAAAGCCAATAATCTGGCACTGCAAAAAGCTTCAGGGTCGTTCATCCTTTTTTTAAATCCTGATACGCTGTTACCCCCTTCTGCCTTATCAACCTGTTTGCAGCATTTTGCCACGCATGAACAAACCGGGGCAATAGGTATTCGGATGATCAATGGATTTGGTGAATTTTTACCGGAAAGTAAAAGAGCTTTGCCTTCACTCTCAACCGCATTCTTTAAGTTAAGTGGCTTGGCACGCATTTTTCCTTCGTCAGGTGTATTCAATCGATATGCACTCGGACATCTTTCTCCATCGCAAAACCATCAGGTAGAAGTCTTAGCTGGTGCTTTTATGATGGTTCGGAAAAACATTTTGGATATGCTTGGTGGATTTGATACTGATTATTTCATGTATGGTGAAGATATTGATCTGAGTCTACAGATTTCCAAAACAGGTTATACGCTGCAATACATAGGAGAGCCTGCCATCGTACATTACAAAGGACAAAGCTCAAAACACAGAACTGTTTTTCACACGGCTATCTTTTTTCAGGCCATGAAAATCTTTGTGCAAAAAAATTATCGTCTGGGTTGGATGCTGATCCCTTTTATTCAGTTGCTGAGTGTATGGACACAATTCAAGAAAAAGATTTCAAAATCCGGTTCAACGGAGACCTTATTGCAAGAGCATAAAAACTTATTGGTTATCTGTAAGGAAGAACACGAATCTGATATCCTTACTATTCTAGAGCAACAAAACAGGTCTCACTGTTATTTGTCCAGCTTATATCTCCATCAACAATCCATCCATATGCTGTCTAATGAAATCAGGAAGTGTAAAGCGGAACAAATATTGATCCGTATCCCTGATATGGATATGTCAGATGCCATCAGTTTGATGGAAAAAAATAAAGGGATATTTTTTCGCTTTATTTTTGCCGATTCTGCTACCATTAGCTTTAACAATTGAGCGCTCTGTTTTTACAAGCTTTTGATGTAGTTTCGTATATTCACTTAACCCGAGTCTGACGATGGCCATTTTCGATATCAAACTTCCCAATAGAATTCTTAAAGCATTAAGGCTGCCGCAAAACAATCCGCGCAGACAGCAGATCAGGGTATTAAAAAAGTTATTGCGGAAAGCCCGATTTACTGCTTTTGGTCAACAATATCGTTTTGATGAGATCTTATTAAGCAAGCATCCTGGAAAAAAGTTTCAGGAACTGGTTCCTACTTTCAACTACAATAAAATACATCAGGAATGGTGGCATAAAACACTGGAAGGGATTCCTGATATCTGTTGGCCGGGTAAAATCCGCTATTATGCTTTGAGCAGCGGTACCAGTGAGGCAGCCAGTAAATATATTCCTGTTACCAATGATTTATTGAGTGGCAATAAACTCGTAATGATTCGTCAGCTTTTTAGCTTGAGGAATTATGAGAATATTCCTTATAGTTCTATCGGTAAGGGTTGGTTAACCTTGGGCGGTAGCACTGATCTGCAAAAAGAAGGTCCGGGTTACTATGCAGGCGACTTAAGCGGTATTACCCAGAAAAAAGCACCTTTTTGGTTTCAGCCATTTTATAAGCCGGGAAAAAAGATTGCCAAACAAAAAGACTGGAATAAAAAATTAGAAGAAATCGTTGATAAAGCTCCTGATTGGGATATTGGTTTTATTGTAGGTGTGCCTGCATGGATTCAAATGTGTATGGAGATGGTGATTCAACGATATAAGTTGAATCATATTCACGAAATGTGGCCCAACCTTGCCTTTTTTGTGCATGGTGGTGTAAGTTTTGAGCCATATAAAATAGGTTTTGAAAAACTACTTGGTAAGCCCATCACTTATATTGAAACTTACCTGGCCAGTGAAGGTTTTATTGCTTATCAGGATCGTCAGTTTGCAAAAGGGATGAAACTGGTGACCAGTGAGCATATTTTTATGGAGTTTGTTCCATTTGATGATACCAATTTCAATGCAGATGGTGAAATGATTGATAATCCTGAAGCCTTGATGATTCATGAAGTGGAAGAAGGAAAAGATTATGCATTACTGATTAGTACTTCTGCAGGTACCTGGCGCTATCTCATTGGTGACACCATTCGCTTTGTAGACAAAGACCGTTGTGAAATTGTAATTACCGGCAGAACCAAGCATTTTCTAAGTTTGGTTGGAGAACATCTCAGCGTCGACAATATGAATAAAGCGATTCAATTGGCTAGTGAAAAGATGAATATTTCTATTCCTGAATTCACAGTGGCCGGTGTTCCTTATGAAAGCTTTTTTGCACACCACTGGTATGTAGCCTGCGATGATACTGTTGATAAAAAACAATTATTACAATTGATTGATGGCGCACTTAAAGAATTGAATGATGATTATGCTGTTGAAAGAAAAAGTGCTTTAAAAGAAGTCTTTTTGGATGTGCTCTCTGAACATCAATTCATGGAATTCATGCGCTCCAAAGGAAAAGTGGGTGGACAACATAAATTCCCTCGGGTTTTAAAAGGAAAGATGTTGGAAGATTGGCAAGCATTTTTAAAAAATGAATTGGTGACTGAATGAGAATATTATTCATCTTATTATTAGC
Source organism: Sediminibacterium sp. Gen4 (assembly GCA_013391385.1). GTDB lineage: Bacteria > Bacteroidota > Bacteroidia > Chitinophagales > Chitinophagaceae > Sediminibacterium. The sequence goes on from JACBFI010000001.1 coordinate 169,739, forward strand.
AGTTTGTTTGCAAGCGCAGGCACAAGTACCAAAAGATGCATTGCTAAAAAGAAAAGCACCAGAAAGTTTTCAGGTACTCTTCACAACTACAAAAGGTTATTTTATTTTAGAAGCGTATAGAAGGTGGTCGCCCTTAGGCGTAGACCGATTGTATCAGTTGGTGCTCAGTGGTTTTTACAACAACAATATGATCTACCGTGTAGAACCTAATTATGTGGTACAGTTTGGCATATCTGATAAATTCGAATTGAATTTTTTCTGGGATCAAAAAAAAATTACTGATGAGCCTGTGTTATATCAACATAAAAAGGGAGTCGTAGCGTTTGCCCGTGATGTTGCTAACAGCAGGGCTACACAGCTTTTCATCAATATGGTTGACAATCCAACACTCGATACCACGGTTCGTTCCGGTGTCAAAGGGTTTTCTCCTATTGGTAAAATCATCAAAGGAATGGAAGTGGTGGCAAAATTCAATTCCAAATACGGCAGACGCATAGTCCCGATACAAGATTCCATTTATCTCTATGGTAATGCATACCTGGAAGAAAATTTTCCTGGTCTGGATTACATTATTGCAGCACAGATTATTCGCTGAGTTGATCCACTGATCAAACATTCTTCTGATTTTACAATTTTAGCCGTTATTTTCGGCATTTAACCGATACCCCTTCATGATTGCCCCATTTTTAAAAGGAATATTGCTGGGTCTTATCCTTAGTATCTCTGTAGGACCTGTGATCTTTGCCATCATCAAGCAAAGCATTAATAATGGCCATAAAGCAGGTTACTTATTTGTTGCAGGGGTTTCGGCGAGTGATATATCACTGGTGTTGATCTGTAATTTTTTTACTTCCTTGTTCAATACTGCCATATCCCATAAAACATCTATTGCGATTGCGGGCAGTATTTTCTTAATCGCCGTTGGTATCTATACTTTGTTCTTTAAAAAAGTACATACCGATGAAGAAAATAATATTGCCGATAAAAAATTCAGGAAAAGAGATTATGCTGCTATTTTTTTATCCGGTTATTTCATGAATACACTGAATCCGGGTGTTTTTCTTTTTTGGTTTGCCTGGACTGCTGCGATACTGGCTGATTCACAAACTGCTGAGCACCCGAATGAATACCGGCTGATTGTTTTTGGTACCTGTTTGGTCTTTGTTTTGGTTTCTGATATCCTGAAAGTAGTATTGGCCGGTAAACTACGTTCCCGATTAACCGCTAAGAATCTACATTACATCAATAAATTATCAGGATTGATACTCATTGGTTTTGGTATCGCCTTGTGTTGGGGTGCTATTTCTTTATTGAAACAGGTTTAACAATTCTGCAATTTGGGGAACTTGTTTTCTGATTATCTTTCCTGAACATGAAACTGCTTTGTGCCTTCCTTTTACTGCTATGCATGGAGAAAACAAACGCTCAATCCAACATTCTTGTTTTTAAAGAAAAGAACAGAAATGTAAAAAGTTGGGTGAAAGACGACTTCATTCATTTTCAATACGTAACTACACAATGGATGGATGGTAAGATCAAAAAAATTACGTCCGACTCAATCTATATCAATTCTTATGTATTGAGGCAAATTCCCAATCAGTTTGGATTTCCAACTATTGACACTTCCTGGTTTGGTTTAATGGGTATTCATCTATCTGAAATCATTGGTATGCCCGGCAATCAATATAGGAGTGGCATTATTGGTAACGGCACATTGTTTCAGATTGGGGGGTCGAGTTATATTTTACTCAATGTACTGAACAGTATCATTAAAAGTGACAACGTATTTCGTAGTGCCAATATTACCAGCATCGGTATTGCAGCAGGTATTGTTCTCATTGGTAAGTTGCAATCTCTTAAATACCGACCTTATATCCGCATTCGAAAAAAATATTCCATGCAGATCATTTCTACGCAAACGGTTAAATAGTATCTTGTATTGATGGTCGAAAAAAAATCATTTTGGAAAAAATGTCGCCGTATCATTTGGCGAACAACTGTATTTCTATTTTTAAGTTCATTGGCATATATCATCATCTGCAGATGGGTGATGCCCCCTATTACCATTACGCAGATTGCCAATAGCTTTTCATACGGACTCAAACGTGATTATATCTCTTGGGATCAGTTACCCTATAATATCAAACTTGCTGCTATAGCCAGTGAAGACCAAACTTTTCCGGATCATAGCGGATTCGATTGGGATGCAATTGAAAGAAGTATGAAGCCCAAGAAAAAAGGGAAGAAAACAAAAATTCCACTAGGCGGTGGCGCCAGTACCATTACACAACAAACGGCTAAGAACGTTTTTTTATGGCAGGCAGGAGGTGTTGGACGATATATCAGAAAAATCCCTGAACTCTATTTTACAAAAATGATTGAATGGATCTGGGGCAAGCAGAGAATTTTGGAAGTATACCTCAATGTTATTGAAACAGGACCTGGTATTTTTGGCGTAGAAGCTGCTTCGCAAAAGTATTTTGGTAAACCCGCTTCAAAACTATCGAGAGCAGAAGCAGCCATGATCATAGCCAGTTTACCCAATCCCAAAAAATTCACACCCAAACCCATGAGCAGAAGGGTGAGTTGGCGTTACCCACAAATATTGAAACAGATGCAGAATATTGAAGATGATGCTGATTTACAACAATTGCTCAAAGGAAAATAAACCTACTTACGTATAGCATCTACAGCAGCAATCGCCTGTCGTAGGCGCTGATCATAATCGCCACTGATCTCTACCCAGGGAGTTTGTTGATTCATCATGATATCTCTGTAAATATGATAGAGCTCTTGTCTGGGTTTTTCATCCGGATATTCGCGTAATTCATCTTGTACCCAAGGAAGATCCGGTTTGCATAAAAGATATAGATCGTATTGTCGATTCACAATTTGATCTAAAATATACTGATGACATTTCTGAAACACGTACTCGCACCACACTTTCATCACATACATATCTGTATCAATAAAAAGAAGAGGACGCCGTTCAGATGTTTGCATTGTTCTTGAATTCACCCAAATACTATTGACCATGGACCATGGACCATGGACCATAGAAATAAACTCATCTTCCAAAGCCAGTTGACCCTTCGCAATGGTGAGTAGATCTTCAAATTTATAAGCGGTTCCATTCGTCAACAGATATTCCCGCGCAAATTCAGGGCACCAGGCTGTTGCATAGTGCTGCGCCAGCAACTCACACAATGTGCTCTTGCCGGTAGACTCGGGACCAAGTATGACGATCTTTTGAATCATGAGTACCAATACTCCGAGCAACTCTGCGTAAACCTCTGTGACACGCTGTGGTTAATTTACCACAGGGGTACACGGAGTTTGGCACGGAGTTGCACAGATTTTTTTACCGCGCTCTTTTTTTCCATTCTATTAATCCTGCAATGGCAAGAATCAACAAAATCAGAAACTGCACACTAGTAAATACATAACCTTTCACAAAATACAACGGAATAGAAGCAATATTTGTTGCGATCCACCAGATCCAGCTTTCTGTTTTTTTTCTGGCCATTAACCACATCCCTGTATATGCCGAAGCACTGGCAAAAGCATCAGCCCAGGGAATAGCTTCTGGTGCAAAACCAGACTGTAACCAGCTTAAGAGTGTAAACAATAACAAATAGAAAAAAGCAAAAAACAAAAGTTGTTGTATCCACTCTTTACGATTGCTATTCGTAATGTGTAAAACGAATTCGTTTTTTACAGCATCTTTTCTGGTCCAAAGAAACCAACCATAAATACTCATGACAGAATAATAAACATTGACACTAGCTTCTCCGAATAGTTGTCCTTTAATGCTCAGATAGATATAAATCAATGTATTGATCAATCCAATCGGATATACCAGTATGTGTTCTTTTCTGCTAAACCATACACTAGCGATACCCGCCAATACAGCTACAAACTCAAGAAGCGATGTTTGTCTAATACCTTGAATAAACTGATCAATGAATACTTGGATGCTCATAAAGAAGAGCAAAATACAGATTCAGACTTGAATACCATCAATTCTCAATTCTCCGGAACGATGAATTGCAATAAAAGTTCCTGATCGCGGAATAATTGAAGATTGTTGCCTGATAATTGGTATCGATTTACTGCAGTGAGATGTTTCAGGTACAGCGACTCTATTTCCATATCCGTACAAGCCATCTGTGTAGAGCCTACTCCGGAAATAAAAATGCGCTGTTGATCAAAACTTACTTTACCGAAATAACGGTTACATCCTGCTTTACCGGAGATCCTTCCATTTCTTTTATCAAAAGAAATACTAGGAACAACGTTGTTGTCTACGATTTCCATTTTCCCACTTTTACTGATACGCACCAATGAAAGTGGGCGCTGATCAGGAATCGGCGTATTTTTTAATGTATAATTTTTTGATCGTTCTTTACTGATAATATTTATCAGGTAATAATTATAAACACCTCCATCTGCCGGTGGACGTTCTTTTTTAACACGCATCACTTCCAGCTTGTAATGATAGCCTTCTTCGTAAGAAAATCCTTCTATACCGGAATAAAACAATGCATAGGGTTCATCCGGTTTTTCTTTTATCTGTAAGCATAATCCCTTTCCTACTCCATAACAATCGCCCTTTGTATCAGCCACATAGAAAATCATTCGCTGGCTAAAAGCAAAAGACGAGAATAGAAATAATAATAAGGTGAACCTGATTTTCATAATAGTATAACAGTAGCAAAGGTCATACCATAACAAATATTATTCGCATCTTTTAACAGATGGCTGTTCTTTTTAATTCAATGAAACCAGTCCGTGCTCTATACTTTTCCCGTGATGAGAAGCATGATACGCTGTAAAATACAGCATTTCACGAAGTGTTAATTTTCCCAGTAGTGGATGAGGTAATATATATCTGTCTAACGACAATTCACTTTGTCTCAATGTTTTTCGCACGAGTTTTTGTACCAGCCACTGAAGCTTTTTTAGTAAGACTTCTTTATCTGCCAGACTTATCTGCAAAGGGGGTACAAATGCCCCGGAAGCTCTACCACCGGCTTGCAGTTTAATGTGATACCGATCTACCAGTGCATCATAGCTACGGGAAGGTCTGTTTGCAATTCCAAATCTCCAGCTGAGCACAAATTTAGGTAACCCCATGGCCATGTTAACCGGTGCTACACTTTTGATCAGATGATCTAACTGTTGTAGTGCATTCCACTTGTCCTTGGGAGCGTATAACAATTCACGATCACTCAGATTGCGTATTTGGTCGATAACGTGCAGATAATTTTGTTGCAGCAACTGTGCAAGCGCTTCTTTTTCCATGTTAGTTGATTGCAGGGTTGTACCTGAGAACAAATATAGTTTCCATCTACTATATCACAATGATAACGGCTAAGTCGGGCAATTACCCGCAAAAAAAAGCGTTGTACCCATCCAGATACAACGCTCCAAAAAACCCAACACTTCATTTATTCGGCCTCGGCCACTACTTCTTTAACTTCTGGGATCATTCGCTTCATCATTCCTTCAATACCAGCTTTCAGCGTAATCATCGATGAAGGACATCCACTACAACTTCCCTGTAACATCAGGTTCACAACACCATCATTATAACTCTTGAACTGAATAGCACCGCCATCCATTTCAACAGCAGGCTTCACATAATTCTCTAATAATTCTTTTACGCGCTTTACAATATCATCATCGTCTGCACTCACCGTATTACTGGCTTCCTGCTTCACTTTGGCTACTTCTTCTTCATTTACTACAACGCCACCATTCTCCAGATACTCTTTTAAGAATTCTTTGATGGTAGGAATTACATCCTGCCAATCTTCTGTATCAGAGGTCTTAGTAAGAGTCACAAAATTGCTGGCAATAAATACGCTTTTGATAAATGGAAAGCTGAACAATTCTTTTGCCAATGGTGATGGACCCGCCAAAGCTTCTTCAGCGAAATCGATACTCTTACCGGGATATAACAGCTTATTTGCCACAAACTTCATGGTTTCCGGATTGGGGGTCATCTCTGTATAAATGCTGATAACGGGATTGCCTGTTTTAATCATACCTGTTCATTTAAGCAGTGATAAATTATTTATCACCCCACAAAAATAATCAAAATACGAGGGCAATCAGGTGCTTGTAGCGGGTTTTTCGGATATCGAAAACCCGCAAACCCTTACCAAAGCTCAAAACGAGCTGAACCTTCCAGAATCGATACCGTTGTCGGCTTGGTATCTTTCTGTTGTGTGAAATAAGGACGTTCTTTTACACAAGACGGTCTGGAAAAAAGCTTTGCTCCGTCATTTTTAATGGGGTGTGAAAGAAGTGTTGAATGGGTGGGGGCAGCCAATACAACACTTGCTGTACAGAGCAAGTAGAGTACTAAATTTTGTAATGCTGCTTTCATGTTTTATGAATTACCCGACAAAAGTATTCCCGTTTCTGCCGCTTTGCAACCACACAAATATGTGAAATGCATGAATTTGCAGGTTTTTATGTCGGATTTTTATCACATAAAAAAGCCCCGATCTATTGACCGAGGCTGGGTTCACACAGGGTTATTCTCTATAACTAACTGATTTTCAAATAATTAATATTGAAATGTGGTGGTGGTTACTTCATCTGCCATACCTGTTTCCTTGGTCACCGTTTTACGGGTCAATGGGTTTCCCTGGTCATCATAGGTATAAGTATGGGTTAAAGTAGCATACTGGTGACCTGCTTTATCATAATGCTTTTCGGTCAATGGATTATTCGGTACCATCAACAGCAAAGGGATATATGGGTTATTCTCAAACAGTAAGCTGGTATTATGCTTAGTATCATAGGTTTCGATCTCGTATACATATGATTTCTCTAATACCCCACTGGTATAATCCTGATACCAGGTAGTCATAGATTTGATATTCCCATTGGCATAATATGCCAGATCAAAACGCATATTGGGCGTATTACTGATGGTTCCCATCATGCTTCCATATGCATCTGTTCGTACCAAACGTCCATCCTGATAAGTATATGCATAATAGGCAATGACTACATTATTCGGTGATACAATCTCCACTTTTGTAACATTTGCACCTGTATACGTGTACTTATATTTAGTTCCATCTGTTACTTTCATTTCAACCAACTTATCACCATTGTAGGTTAGTGTATAAATATTGGTATTATCGCCCCCGCTATTCTTCTGAAGGTCTGTAATCTTTATCGGCTTGCCTTCGGCATTGTATTGAATAGACATATAACTACCATCATCATAACTGATCTTACTCAGTTTTTTGGTATTCCCGGGTGTAGCTGGATTGTTATCCGGAAGATCCGCTTCAAATTCTTTTGTACATCCTGCTATCAATACAATCGTTGTGATCAATGCCAATAAACGGCCCATCCATTTGTGCATACCCTTTTTCATCTATTTAGTTATTGTTTAGTAATCTTGATTTCATTCGGTGGAATAGGAGCAGGAACACGGTTATTAATAGCTGGTAATGACATCAGATAAGTATAAACCGAGCTGAGGTCTTCATCAGTCATTTTAGAAACCATTTCCCACGGCATCGGCGGCATTACCGGTCTGCCACCTTCTTGTCCGAGGTGCTTTCCTGTTCTGAGTGTTTTTATAAATACCTGTTCTGTCCAGTTGCCGATACCTGTTGCTTCATCAGGTGTGAGGTTGGCTGCAAAACTCATCCCCCATGGACCGGCGAAAGCTGTAACATCTTGCGACATTTTCACCCAATTTTGATCTTTTGCCAATGCACTACTCAAAGTAGGAATTCCATTCTCTACCGGGAAACCAGATAAGAGTCTACTAGAATCCAATATCGGTCCCTGAGCTGTCATAATTTTTGGAGAATGACAATCATGACAAAGTGCTATCGTAACTAAATACTTACCACGAGCAATCAATTCATCTTTCTCTTTTTTGCGAATAGTAGAGATATCGTCTTTTTTGGTCTCTTTATCATTGCTACTTGCTTCGCTACAAGCGGCAATGACTGCGATTACCGATAATACTACCACGGTAATCTGCAAGGTTTTGCTTTTCATGTTCATGTTTGTTGGTATTAAGTGTTTCGTTGGTGATCTACAGAAAACAACCTGCTTTATTGCGATCACGGGGCAAACATAAAACGGCAAAATCCTGCAGCCAATCACACAAAAATGTGGTTGGGATGGAAGGAAGGAGAGGGCTGCAAGCGGTAAGCAGCAAGCTACAAGTGGGTTGTAGGATCATTAACCTACTTATAAAAACAAAAATACCCGGCAACTACAGCCGGGTATTTATAATGATGTTCTTCTTTTTTGGAATTGGCCTTACTATAGCAAAGTCGACTTCTCCTGAATTTTCTCGCCGGACTTTAGTCCGGCGCTATTTAAAATTGAAGCTTGTTGCTTGTCACTTTCTCGTGTCTTGTTACTTTGTTCTTGCACCTTCCTACACAATCTTATTTCTAAACGCTTTTGCAACAGCCTCACTCTTACTATTTACATGCAGCTTCTCATAGATTTTCTTAATGTGTGAACGAACCGTATCGATGGCGATAAACATTTCAGAAGCAATCATCTTATAACTATAGCCATTCACCAATAATTGCAATACTTGTTTCTCTCTTTCAGATAAATCATAGTCTTCCCCTTTTTCATTATTGAGGGAAGAAAACATTCTCAATACTTGTGTAGCAATTGAAGATGTCATGGGTGCCCCACCGGTTTGTGCTTCTTGAATGTATTCCAATAAACGGGCAGGTGGTGTTTTCTTGAGTACATATCCATTTGCACCATTGCTGATGGCATCAAAAACATTTTTGTTATCATCGAAAACCGTCAACATCAGGATTTTTACATCGGTATCAATTTCACGGATTCTTTTCAATCCTTCAATACCATTGGTTCCCGGCATATCAATATCCATCAATATTACATCGGGTTTGAATGCACGTACTTCGTCTTCTACATTGTTGCAATTCTTAAAGGCAGACAATACTTCAAATCCATCTGATCCGTTGATCAACATGGTTAGACCTTCACGTAGCTGGGGGTTATCTTCGTAAATCAATAATTTGGTCATAACGTTCTTTTACTGCATCAAAACTACCGGCTATTACTTTGTTAGCCAACCGCATAATAATGTTAGGGTAGTCTATAGCTTATGGCGAATGGTTCATGGCGAGTAGTAGAAAAGACGTTTAGGGAAGAGTAATTATCTGTTTCCCATAAACGGGCTATTCGCCATGAACCATTCGCTATGAACCATGGTCTATTAAAGTTACTACTCTAAGCCCCTGATTCAAAATATTTACACCGAAAACCACATACTTATGTGATGTGATTTTTAACAGCAAAATCAGGCATTTCACTGACAGACGGTGATTAATGCGGATAGAAAGTGGTGAATGTTAAAACTAGCAGACTGCTCCACAACTTAGTTGCTGTTTTTCACATGGAAATGCGGTTGAATAAGGGTTTTTATCGATGCATTTTTGCAGCATCAAATTAAAACAATCAGCACATGAAAGGAAAATTCATCACTACCGCATTGATCATAGCAGTGATCGCCGGTGGTAAGAAATCAACTTCACTCGCATAAGGCGAGAACAACCCTGGTAAGGGTTTTTAAATAAGGCAAGTTTGGGTTTTTTATAAGCAGTATGTTAGAAGCAGAGCAAACAGGTTACACAACAAGTGTGTAACCTGTTCTCATTTTAGCTCCTGCTAAATACATCAAATAAAACTTCTTACATACTATTTTGAGTAAAAAAATAGAGCCCGATAAGACTACCGGGCTCTTCCCTTGGCAGGGAACCTATAGAAAACAAGAATAAAAAAATCACTTCATCATTCAATATTCTTTATTCGACGTTCATCATTCTCAAAGCCTGATACCGGCAGAAAGATTCAGATAAAACATGCTTTTTCCGCGCTCTGAAAGATCTGGTCTTCCTGCCGTGGTTATCAGGTTTTGTGGCATTACATAGGATGGTGTAATGGCCAAATTGCATTTACCCTTGACAAATACAATGGGCATGGCTATTTCATAGGAAAGTATATTGAATTGGGTAATATTCTCCGTAGTTCTCTGCGTTACAGGAATACCCAATACGTTTTTTCTTTCGAGATAGGTATTGCTAAATTGTTGTGTCCCTAAATTGGCAGTGAAAGAAGGTGCTAATGCAATAGCTGCATTGTTCATCCCTTTATTAATAAGAAACAAATGATCTACTCCCAAACTGGCATTGACATCTGTTTTATCACTGAATAATAAATTCAATCCGCCATTCAAGTTCAATATTTTATTTAGGTAACTAAGGTTAGCTCCCGTTTGTGATTTAATGGCTGATTGTACCAATGTACTCTCATCTTTGTACAAAAAGCGAGAGAAAAATAGATTACCGGAAAAATGATCTGTCTCCGGAAAACGATACCCGGCTTCAATCGTAGCACCCGTATAAGCCGTCGATTGCATACTGTTCTGAACAAAAATGAAAGTTCCCTGTGTATAGAATCCCCCTTTGAGTTGAAAACCTAACATGGGAAATAAACCACTGCTTCGCAAGCTATCGGTTCGACCAAAAAAGTGCAAGGCCGATTGATAATTCATAGATGCAGTGAATTCATTTTTTTGCTTGGTTTCATCTCCGGCTTCTTGTGCCAGCATGAATAAGGGACAAAACATTGCCAGCAAAAGCAATGTGCTGCTTTTGAACTTTTTCATAACCATAAAGTTTTAGTATGTTTTTATCGACGGCTTATGAGGGTACTATCTACGATTTAGGTATCGTAATACTGTTTTTTAGCTGCCAGACTTCGCTGATCCTTTCGCTTTTACTTCACCTGATGCTGATACAGAAGGCTTTACTTCTTTCGCTTTTGTTTTAGCTTCCGCAGCTTTGTTCAAGCCTGCTTCTTTTGCAGCTTCTGCCTTCGCTTTAGCATCTACTACTTTTTCTTTTGCCATGTCTTTTTGCTCATCCGCCATTTCTGCTCCTTCACGGAAAGGAATTTTAGCATTGGCATTGGCATTCACATCAGCTTCAGAACGAGAAGAAGCGCGTATCAGTCCTCTTTCTTCTCCACCCGCATTGCTGTTCAGCTCTGCCTGACTAGATGCTTTTACACTCGCATTGGCATTCACATCAGTATTAGTAGTTACACGTTTTACTGATCCTACTGTAGCGGCAGTGGTAGCACGTGTAGCATTCACAGTAGCAGCTGTTACTTTACCGGTAGCTGCGGTTGCTCTTACAGCTGCGTTACTGGCTACTGTAGTAGCACGTGTAGCATTAACGGTAGCCCTGGTAGCTGTACTGGTGGTTGCCCTTACACCTAATTGTGCTTCTGCGGTCTGTAAAAAGAAAAGACCCGCTAAGGCTGCTGTTGCTTTCATCATTGTTTTCATGATAAATAGATTTTGGTGAATAATCGGATTTCTATTTCTTCCTTTTCAAGTACTGTGCCAAAAATTTATTTTCGTCTGAAATCCTTTATTATCAAGGGTTATAGAATCAAGCAAAATTTCATATGTACGATATCGACAAAATTTTAGATTGCAAAGACCTTTAAATTTTTAGGTTGTGAAATTTTTAAAAACATATTTTTAAACAAAATCAGGAAGCCAATAAGTATTAAATTGGATCGACTAAAACCACTGTATGAAAAAATTATTCATTGCCTTTGCTTGCCTACTTTCTACTTACTCATTTGGTCAGTACCAAAATGATGTGAGTTCTGAAGATGCTATTATTAAAGCGCTCTATGATGTGATTTCTGGACCCAGTACACAGAACCGCGACTGGGATCGCTTTAGAAATCTTTTTACAAAAGAAGCACGAATGATAACAGTAGCAGTGCATAAAGACAGTGGTAAAGTAGTACGTACCATCACGCCGGAACAATACATTGAAAGAAATGGAAAAAGATTACAAGAGATTGGTTTTATTGAGGCAGAACTCAATCGCATTACAGAGAGCTATGGTGCAGTAACGCATGCTTTTTCTACCTATAAATCTGATTATACAGTGAATGGTAATCCCATGAAAGCACAGGGTATCAATAGCATTCAGTTATTCAATGATGGGAAAAGGTTTTATATCGTTTCTGTGTATTGGGATGGAGACAGCAAACTTGTGATGCCTAAAAAATACCAAGGACAATAATCAATACTATATCTATTATAATAATATCCTCACCCTGAACTGCTTTTCTCATGAATCCGAATAAAAAAAGATCTGTTCTCATCTTTATATTACTATTGGCTATTGCTGCTATAACAGTATGGTGGAGTCAATCTCTTGCTGAAACAACGGATGGCATACGTGTTTGGCAATGGAACAGTTGGCTTATTTTATTAGCTGGTCTTCCTTTTATTCTTATACAAAAAGAAGCGGGTTTACCTGAATTATATGATCCTTCCATTCCTAATAGACAGCGTATCTGGTATCCTTTATTGATCGGTTTTCTTTTTGCCATTCCTGATGTGATTATTGTTGGCTTTTTGATGCATCCGGAACCTTATACTACAATGCCTCCCTTTTTACAACCTTTCCCGTATTCATTATCATTATATAGCTCAGGAGCACTGGAAATAGAAATATTTTATCGCCTTATTCCAATAACATTATTACTTTGGCTTGTTTCAGAAAAGCTACTTAAAGGTAAATACCGAGACATCATTTTTTGGTCAGTAGCCATCCTCACCGCTGTTCGAGAACCGCTTGAGCAATGGCCTTCAGGTAACATTTGGTTCATGATCTATGCTACCGGTTCCGGTTTTGCTATGAATCTCTGGCAAGCATACCAATATAGAAAAGCGGGATTTTTGGGTGCCCTGATGATCCGTTACGGACACTATCTTATCTGGCATATATTACTGGGGGTTTATATTGAATTCGTTGTATTGAAATAATCACACTGTATTAAATAATGAGTCAAAACAATGTTGGTCATCCATGTATACTACCTTATAACTGTTATAGTGTAGGTGACCATGCATTAACTTTTTCATTCGGTGATCGCATGGATACCACCGTTAATGAATACATACTGCAATTGTTTCATCGGTACAATAATTTTCCCTGGCCCGGTATCAAAGACTGTATTCCCGCATACACTACCATTACTTTTGTATATGATGCCTTGTATTTTCTTAACAGAAAAATAGACCCTATTGATACCATTCAATCGCTAGTAGATGAATTATTGATTCCCAATACATTTACGCACAAGAAAAAAACAAACAACATCATTCGCATTCCAGTTTGTTATGAAACCAGTTGTGCACCTGATCTTGCATCACTTGCAGCCATCAAACAAATCACTGCCAGTGAACTGATTCAACTTCATTCATCTGTTACTTATCGTGTGTTCATGAATGGCTTTTTACCCGGTTTTGCTTACATGGGTAAAGTAGATGAAAAGATCAACGCACCGCGATTAACATCACCTCGACAAAAAGTTCCTGCCGGCAGTGTGGGCATTGCCGGAGATCAAACAGGGATCTACCCCATGGAATCTCCGGGCGGATGGCAGTTAATCGGTCGGACCCCCCTTTCAATTTTTAATACCAACGCTGTGAAACCTTGTTTACTAGAACCCGGTGATCAGGTTCAGTTTTATCCGATTTCATGGAATGAATTTCAAAACTGGTCTGTCCAATGAGTATCCGCGTTATCAAAAAAGGAATACTCGATACCATTCAAGATGAAGGTAGGTATGGATACCAACACTTGGGTATTCATCCATCCGGAGTAATGGATTCTGTAGCGATGCGTATGGCCAATACATTACTAGGAAATGCTATTCAAGAACCTGTTTTGGAAATTCATTTTCCGGCTCCCACTCTTTTGTTTGAAGAAGATGCATTGATTGCCATTGGCGGCGCAGATTTTGATGCAAGATTAAATCGTGATTTATCAGTTCCGATCAATCGATGTATTGCCATCAAAGCAGGTACAGAATTGTCTTTTCAACAAAAGATCCGTGGAGCACGTGCTTATATTGCAGTTCGTGGTGGTGTTCAAAGCGCTCTTTGGCTAAACAGTGCTGCTACTCCCGTTGGATTTACTTCCATTGGTACACAATTGCAAAATGAAATGATTCTTCCTTTCAAGAACAATGATTTTCAGGTTGCTGAAAATAAAATATTCTCTTGGACCGCCCTCTCACCCGTAAATTATCAGGATACAATCATTCGTTATACTGCAGGACATGAAATCAGCCGATTGAATGATGCAATGCAAACATTAGTAGACGACAGTACTTTTATAATCGACAAAAGCAGTAACAGAATGGGATATCGATTAGTAGGACCTTCCATTATCCCAAATACCCACACCGAAATACTTTCTACTGCCGTTACACGAGGCACCATACAATTACTTCCTAGTGGACAACTTATCATTTTAATGGCAGACCACCAGACCACAGGCGGTTATCCAAGAATGGGTCATATTATCACTGCAGATCTTCCAAAACTTGCACAGCGCAATGCCGGAGAAAGTTTTCAATTCAAGCGCGTTTCTCTTCATGAAGCACACAAAGCATTACAAGCGCAGGAATTACATTTGAAACAATTGGAAACAGGTTGTAAATTACGAAGTGTGATTTTTTGATTTTTTGATCTGGGAAAAATTGATCAATACTTAGTAAAATCAAGAAATCAAAGATCAAAAAATCAAAGATCATGGTAGTTGATATCAACTGCGACTTAGGCGAGGGTATGCCGAATGATGCTGCACTGATGCCTTTTATCAGCAGTGCGAATATTGCCTGTGGCTTTCATGCGGGTGATGAAGAGACCATGCGTCGAACCATTGCATTGGCAATTGAACATGATGTGGCCATCGGAGCACATCCGGGTTTCCCTGATAAAGAAAATTTCGGTAGAACAGAAATGGATTTTCCGGAAGAAGATATTGTATCCATTGTATCGGAGCAGATCTATATTATGCTGGATCTTGTTTTTGCGATGGGCGGAAAATTGCAGCACGTAAAACCGCATGGTGCTTTGTACAACATGTCTGCAAGAGATCTCTCTTTGGCAAACGCCATTGCCAACGCCATAAAGGACATTGATGAAAACCTCATTCTGTTCGGACTCAGTGGCAGTAAGAGTATTCAAGCAGCGGAATCCATTGGATTGCAAACAGCCAATGAAGTATTTGCTGATAGAAGCTATTCCTCGGATGGAAACCTTATATCCCGTAAAGAAAAAAATGCACTGATCAGTGATGTAAGCAGAATGGAAAAACAAGTATTACAAATGATCCAGGAACAACAAGTGACCAGTGTTGACGGAAGTATTGTTCCATTAAAAGCAGATACCATTTGTATCCATGGGGATGGAGAACATGCCATTGTTTTTGCGAAACAATTACATCAACTATTACACAACCATCATATCACCCTTCAATCTTTCAAGCGTTGAAACAACTGAAGAAGAACAGCGCTATCACAGGTGCAGCATTTTTGATGGCTACTTCAGCAATTGGTCCGGGCTTTCTGACACAAACCACTGTATTTACACAAAGCCTACTCGCTAGTTTTGGTTTTGTGATCTTAATCTCTGTTCTTCTAGACATCATTGCTCAACTCAACATCTGGCGCATACTCGCTGTTACCGGTAAACGTGCGCAGGATATTGCGAATGAAGTAGTACCGGGATTGGGTTATGTTTTGTCGTTGCTGATTGTTCTGGGTGGACTCGCGTTCAACATCGGTAATATTGGTGGATGTGGCTTAGGTTTAAATGTATTAACGGGTTTGCCCAATACCACAGGAGCCCTCATCAGTTGTGGCATTGCGTTGTTTCTTTTCTGGATGAAAGA
Source organism: Sediminibacterium sp. Gen4 (assembly GCA_013391385.1). Classification (GTDB taxonomy): domain Bacteria; phylum Bacteroidota; class Bacteroidia; order Chitinophagales; family Chitinophagaceae; genus Sediminibacterium. The sequence goes on from JACBFI010000001.1 coordinate 185,554, forward strand.
ATTCAGTAGCCTGATGGATAGTTTCACCAAAGTATTGGGCATACTGATGATTCTACTCACTTTATATGTAGCGATCAGTTCTACCCCACCGGTGATGGATGCTATACAACATAGTTTTATTCCTGAACAAATAAATGCCAAAGCCATCGTAACATTAGTAGGTGGTACTGTTGGTGGATATATTTGTTTCGCAGGTGGACATCGTTTACTGGATGCAGGATTAAGCGGTGTAAGCTCCTTACCACAAGTAAGCAAAAGTGCGGTAACAGGAATTTGTGTGACGGCAGTAATGCGTATTGTTTTATTTCTGGCTGTACTGGGAGTGGTAAGTAAAGGATATTTACTTGATAGCACAAATCCACCGGCCTCCGTTTTCAAAATTGCAGCGGGGGAGTTGGGATATCGATTTTTTGGTGTGGTGATGTGGTGTGCTGCTATTACTTCTGTTGTGGGGGCAGCTTATACCTCTGTTTCTTTTCTGAGGACTTTTCATTCTTGGATTGAGAAAAATTATCGGGTACTGATCAGTGTATTTATTGTTTCCTCTACAATGATTTATATAAGCATAGATAATCCAGTGAGTATTTTAGTAACAGTAGGGGCTTTGAACGGATTGATACTTCCTGTTGCCTTAGCGGTAATGCTTATTGTGATAAAACGTAAACCAATAATGGGTTATAAGCACTCACAATGGTTAAGTATAAGTGGTTGGATGGTAGTACTAGTGATGATTTATTTCAGCATAGTGACAATAAAAAATGGAATTTTTTGAGAAATGGCTACTTATACATCCCCGGTTTCATATGGTAACTTCAATTCAATTCTAGCCCCTTTTTCCATATCAATAATATTGATTGTTGCATTTGCCTTTTTCATCTTATTTAAAAGTAGAATTCGTTCTCGTGTAATTTTCATTCCCAATGAACGGCGGATTGACTGATCAGAACTTTGCTTGTTAAAACCAACACCATTATCTTCAACAATGCAATTTAAAAACTCATTTGTATGAGATATTTCAATGCGAATCATACCTCCCGAAGAATAAGAAGCTATTCCATGCCAAATACTATTTTCAACAAAGGGCTGAAGAATTAATGGAGGAATCATTGTCTGCTCCGGATCTATATCTGGATGTACTTGTATTTGATAGTTAAAGTTATAAGCCATTCTTTGCGACTCAATATCCATATACATTTTCAACATCTCTAATTCTTTAGATAAAGGGATCTCTCTAAATTCTGAATTCTCAAGAGTTGCACGTATTAGTTTTGCAAATCTGGTTAAATAATAATCAGCTTTATCTTTTTCATTCATTTGGATATAATGAGAAATAGAATTTAAAGCATTAAAAATAAAATGAGGATTCATTTGTAGCCTCAGTATCCTCATTTCTATATCAGCCATAGCTACTTTGTTTTCAAACTCAATTTTTTGTTGTAGAATATCTCTTTTACGCTTATAAATTAATAGTATAACACTTAAACTACTTATTGCTATAATTGCTATTACTAGGATGTTTTTTCTTGCTGCTTTTTCTTTTAGAATATCTTTTGAAATGGCTTCTCGATCTTTTTCAGCAAAATATTCCATCTCTTTTCTAACAACTTCTGATCTTTTATCTTCAGCCTGTAAAGAGTCTTTTAGCATAATGAGTTTCTCTTGAATAGCCGAAAGTTGATAATAATTTTTTTGTTTTTTATACAAAGAAATCAATTGATTATAACACTCTGATTCACCAACGATGTCTTTTGCAGATTGAAAATATTCCATTGCTTCTATACAGAGCGCCTCCGCTCTTTTTAAAGGATCTGGATAGCCGGTGATAGATAAAGCTTCGCTAGGGTTTAGAGATATCATAATTTCTGCCTTCTTTACCCTGCCGTATGCCAATGATCGATTGATAGATTGCTCACTGGCTAGTTTAATCAATTCCGTAATCATGAGGTAGGCTTCTTTCTTTTTTCCAGCATCTAATAAATTCCCACTTTTGTTAACTAGTACTCTAGATATATCTTGCCACTCGTTTTGTCTTCGAAAAATTTGCAAGGCACTATCATATAATGAATCCGCTTTTTTATATTCTTTTTTCGTATTATAAATATTAGCTAGAGTAGCCCATGTATTAGCATGGTAATAAGTGGTAATTTCATTTTTCCCAAGACGTGTATATTGTAATGCTTTTAAATAGTACTCTTCTGCTTTTATAATATTATTCTGGTTTTTATAAATAATACCTACAGCATTGTATAATAAGGATATCATATTGCTGTCTCTTACGGCTTCTGCAAGCTTTAAAGAAGCAAGTCGATATTGAATCGAACGATCAAAATCTGAAACTAAAAAATAGAGGGCTCCAAAATCGCTCAATATAGTCATCTGTATAGCAGTATCATTACTCTGCTGTGCCCATTTATTTGACTTATTAAAATATTCATACGCTTTTGTGAGTTTCGATTCATTTTGTTCTATAATACCTAGAATACGATACGATTTCGCAGCGAAAGCATGCTCTTTAAGTTCTTCAAAATTTTTAGCGGATTGTAAAATCACTTTTCGTGCAGAATCTGTTTTATTCAGATAAACAAGTGAAACTCCATAATATTGCATCGATAAACTTTCTCTTTTTTTATCTTTTGCGATCTGATATTGTTGAATACTTTGAACATACCATACTACCGCTGAATCATAAATACTATAGTAATAAAATATATCAGCCTTTGTTTTATAACATAGACCTGAAAAAGAAGGATATCTTATCCGACCAAGCATTGAAATAGCTCTATTAATGGCTTGTAGAGCTGCATCCTTATTCGTCTCAGTATTTTTTTCTGCTATTGATACCAGTTTTTTGATCTCAAGCGTATCGTCTTGCTTGAGCTGCTTTGTTTCACTACCAATTTTTTGTCTACCAAGATCTTGGGCATGAATATTATGGTAGTGAATCAGGAATAGTAGGGTGAATATGTATCGCATAGTTGGTTAAAGTAATAGCAAATAAGTTGGTATTTCTACGGAGAAACAGTATATCTATCAAGTCTCGCATTTAATCAATCATAAGGGTCATTTAATAAACACCCATTGCTGTACTCTAGCTATGCAACTACCTTGTATTTATGCAGTATGTTCCTACCAAAAAGAATCATTCGCGACTCATTATATTATTATTGTTTTCTAGTATTCTACTCTTTCATTTAGGCGTATTTACCGAATACGCAACAAGTTCTAATGGTGCATCTACATTAACAGGATTAGATTTTTTATACAATCACTCAAATAATGTTCGCCCATTAGAAATACCGAACATCTGGATCATAGTTTCTTTAAGCGCTGCATTGGGGGGCATGTGTATGTATTTATACAGTAAGCAAGAAAGGGGATACGGCTTTCTTTTTGGATTAGCGGGTTTTACAGGATTGATCTTACTACAAAGCAGTGCTTCTAACAGCATTACAGGCCCTACAAACAACGTAGTAATCTTACATTTTACATGGGGGTATTGGGTATCGGTGATTCATTTTGCTTTGGCGGCTTGTATCAGCTTTATTCAACAGTCTAATAATCAGCGGTTTCAACAAGAATCGCCTAGACAATTACACATCAACATTATATCATCATCTGAAATACCCGGATATCCACTCAATGAAGATAGTTCAGGTTCAACCGATAAAAAATCTCCTTTCAATAATCAATAATCACACAAACTATCAAATTAAAAACTACAAAAATGGAAAATCAACAACAACCGGAAATGCTTCCTCTGCAGGAGGCCCAAACAACAAATGGCAGTTTTGATAAAGAGAAAATTGCCAGATTTTATAAACAAGGCCTACCGGCGCTTCTAAAAAAATTCTTTTATGAGCCCATCAATGGTACACAGACTATTCTATCTGAAAAAAATGAATCGTCATATTTCAATGCGATAATTTTAATGGCAAGCACAATGGTACTATACATCATTCTCCCTTACATCATGATAGGTGAGATGAGAGAATATGTGGGGTTTGGTAAGATGTTCAAAGTTGGGCTTACAATTTTATTACTCATGCTGGTAATTAGTCTGATCGTATTTGGCATAAAATCTATTTCGGGAAAACCCATATTTAAGAATGAATTACTTACCGGAGCTATCTGCGGTATCCCATTATCGCTTTTACTGATTTTTATTTTTGTACTTCAACTATTCGCTAAAGACAGTCTTCAACTCGACCGTATCTCTTCGTCATTCGAGGCCATAAGCTCGTTCCAGAATGTTGGTATGATTGCGGCTCTAGTAATGCTGTATGTATTTCTCTTTTTGCTCAACATCGTTCAACAATCACTGAAATCAGCCGGAACTAAAGATGCGTACGCATGGTATTTATCACCAATAACCATTCTTATTTCCTTTTATATCACCACAAAAATTGCTGAGGGCCTATTCAACTAGTTATTTATTCACCTATTAATATAAGATCATGAAAATCAAAACTCTAACATTAGCAACTCTATTTACCATTGCTCTTTTTGCATGTAATAGTGGTGATCCTGTCAACAATGCTATTGCCGACATGGAATCATTTGTTACCTCTTGGGAATCAAAGTTCAAAGACAAAAAACCTGAAAAAGAGGATCTTACCCGCTTTAAGAAAGAATATGAAGCCATTTCCAAGAAATATGAGGGTCTAAAACTTGAAAAGAAAGATCTTACTGATGAACAATATGAAAAGCTGGAAGAGATCCAAGGAAAACTAATGAGGCTTACTATGAGTGTTACCAAGGATGATATCTTAGACAAAATTCCATTTTAGGATGGCATATAAAAATACAAATAAAAAGAGGGTGTATCAAAAGTTTGATACACCCTCTTTTTATTCAGGCAGCTTGATGCAGAAATTTTTCATTTATCGATTCTCAAACCTTCGTTTTACTTTTGAAACCTCCTCTTTTTATCTGCACAACTTTAACACACAATATGAATATGGGTATGAGGTGATGTCATTTATATCGTTTATGGAAATTCATTTTATACAATACATTATTAAAAAAACAGCTTGTTGCATACTATTGTATGGTAATAAGCTGGTACAATTAGAACGGGTTATTGTTCTTATTTTTGATTCCCTTTCAACGACTTTACATACTGTTCACTTAAATCGACACTATTGATTGTTTTATAGTTTGCCAGTATATTTTCAGCAATTTGTGCAACATTTACATATTCGTCATTTCTCCAACCCCATAAGGGAAAGGATGATCCTGGTTCGGGAATAATAAGATCGGGATAAGATTTAGAAGGATCTTCTACGAGCAATGGCATTTGTCCTTGAACACCTAACTGATCTGTATATTTACCTTTGTTGTTTTGAATATACAGACTTACATTATTTCCTGCATTACCCGAGGTAAACATGTTTCCCCATAAAATAAAAATTTCTTCAACACCATCTTTATTTAGATCAACAGGAAAAACAGAAGCAAGGAAGGGAAAATCTTCTCCCCCCTCGAAATAAAAACCGTCTCCCTGTTTTGTTAGAAGAAAGGTGGTCTGATTAAAGATTTCATTTTTTTGTCGGGCAGTTAATAAACTGGTTACATCTTTAAAAAGAAGGCTTGCCCCAGGCGACAAGACCACGTTGTCTGATGATTCTGTGGTCTTGTCTTTTTTTTGGTTCTCCCCTTGTTGTAGTTGGCACCCTGTAATAACTATTAGCCATAACAGTAGAAACTGTATATTTCTTTTTTTCATTACTTAGCAATTAATACAATTGAATTAGATGATAATTCTTGAATAGTGTATTTAGTTCCCAGTCGCTGACTGATCAGATCTGCTATAGCATCTGCACTAATTTTAGTTTGTAGTAATACCGTTCCTGTGCCCTGTGTAAGTGTTTTATCAGCAATTTTTCCTTTAGTAGCAATAAGATCTGTTAATGTTTTGAATTTTGTATAATCCGCATTTTTAACAGTGATAGTTACTCCATCAGAAGTCGCTCCAGTTATTTCTTTCGTGATGGGTTGAGAAAATACTATTCCTTTAGAACAAAATTGTTCAAGCATATAGTTGGACACCAATGTTCCTGCATTTCTAAGTGCCGATTTTGCAGCTACAAACTCCGCATTATCTAATGCTCCCGCTTCTAGTCCATTTGAAACCAATATTGTAGCGTCGTCTGTTCTAACAGCTTTGATTTCAACTCTTGCTCGGCAGGTAACTTGTGTTCCTTGAGTTCCTGTGCGCTGGCTAAAAGCTTCTCCATAAACAACTATATCTGCTCCGAACTCTTTACCCAATGAAATAGCAAGCTTTGGATCTTTTGCTGCATTAATAAACTTTGCACCATTTTTAATAGTGGCATACATTGCCGCATCTACCACTTTGAAACCTGCTTCAATTAACTTCCGATTGATTTCCGTTTCGGCAGCAGGATCGGGAATACGTTCTGTAATATGAAACTCAGGAAGTATCACCATGATTTTGGGTACATAATCTCCTTTTAGAATGGAACAATTAGCGGCCGAATAAACTTTTGAAGCTGTTTCAACAGATGCTTCCGGGAGTGGCATTTTGTTTTTATTGGCAGCGATAAATTCTACGGCTTGTATAATACCCTTTTCACAAGCATCAGAAAGCGCTTTATTATTCGCTGTTGAACCCGCTGTTTCCAAACCAATGAATTTAAGACCTCTAAAGCCATTGGATTTCCCTTCAACGTTTATTGATTTAGACTCAATAATCTCTCTGGTTTCAGCATTAACAAGCTGAATGATAAATCCAATTTTAGCTTTATTCCCACCTACTTTTATACCGAAAGCACCTCCACTCACTTCTCCTTCGGCAAACTCTGTTACCTTGCCCATTACTATTACTTGCGGACCTTTCATTTTACCGGTTTGAGGTCCAGAGCCCAGTGCCGTATTACCTGTTTGTGAAAACACAATCTCATCTGTCAGATCTTTTGAGTCTTTAACACTCAATAGTACATTAAAGCAATTCACATTTTGTAAAGCATTACTCAACATCTGTGATAGTTCATCACCAAATTGACCGGTCGCTTTTGGAGTAGCAGAGTTGAAAGTAGAAACTGAAAGTCTTACTCTTTTATCGTAAGGGAGGCCTTGACATTGTTCTTTTATTTTTTCAAACTCTACTTTTTGAGACCAGCTCATTTGGGTTAGCAAGAAAAAAAATAGTAGTAGTGATGTTGGTTTCATAACTGATGGTTTATGGTAGATAATCTTGTTGATTATTACAAACCTATTTCTGGTACCAGATATTTAAAAAGTGCATTGATTATTTGTTGGACTAGATTTATTATTTGATACCTCTTGTTTATATAAAATTTTTATACTATTTTAGGTTTCCCCCATTTTAGATTTTTCAATATCGCATAGCTGTTATAAATCCTTTTATTGATTCCGGTTTTGAATCATGTGGAGGAACTATGTGCAATCATTATTAAACCATAATAATTACACTTCTATTATTAGCTCATTTCTGAATAACCCTGTATATGTCTAAAATTCAATCTGCAAAAGAATTACTTGAAACTTACCGTCAACAATCAGCCAGGTTACTTCCTCAACCAACTTATAAAAAAATGGTACCTGAAGAGGAACAGATGGCTGAACTTGAACACCTCAAAGAAACCATTCAATATGAGCGTTTCTTTTTTGTAGTAAACCTGCACACGATGGAATTGCAGCATCAGCATGGCGTTGAGCGCTGGTTGGGATATAAAGACAAAGACTTTGACTTTTATACCTACTTAAAACTTATTCATCCTGCACATGTTGCAGCTCATAATATTACGTCTACCACCCTTATTGAAGGCCTGATGAGTGGCGATTGGAACATTGAGTTCATGAAACATCGCTATATCACCAGCGCTGCATTACAACACAAGGATGGACATTATATTCTATGCAAAAGACTAGCATGCATTTTTCAGTATAACGATAAAAATCAATTACTGGAATATATCAATGAATTTACAGTCGTAGGTGCGTATAATGGAGAACCCTTTTCTGTACGGGCTACTAATGACCAGGGGGAAGAATTGCAATGGCTACAAGATTTTTTAGAAAGAACACAGCGGATTTTTCAGGAAAAAAACCTCTTCAGTTTTCAGGAGCTGCGTATTCTGCGAAAATATGCATACCACGATCAGCTATCTGTGGCAGACATTGCCAAAGCTTTTAAAATACAGGAAAGCTCTGTAATTACTTATCACAAAAGAATTCTAGAAAAAGCCAATCACCTTTTCTCGAATAAGTTTTCTAATGCTAAACAGGTGGCTATTGTTTTAAAACAACAAGGACTTTTATAAATTTTTAAATAACATCTTATGGACGAAAAAATTATCTACTCAAAAACGATTTCAGTATTTGGAGATGGCTTTTATGATTCAAATAGTAATAAAGTCTCTACTAAAAATGAAAAACGCAAACTTTCCAGTAAAATGAAAGCCATTTTTCAATCAATGAAAGATATTGCAGTTCCTGATTTTACAGAAGAGGTCTTCATTGATTTTTATTCCGATGGGTTCATACGTGCAGATATACGCTATATGTATGATGTATTAGAACCAACAACAGTTATTGGCTTTTTATTTACAAGCTTTCATAAAAGAAAGGTCAAAGGAAGCAAAGAAACCATTTATGTAGGTACTGCATTTCCTGCAATACAAAAAAAATACAGAGAGGATAAACATTATAGATATAATCGTCTCACCATGTATATTAAATTTATTTGGTATTATCTGAAATACATTGTCGAAGCAGAAGGACAAATTGATGGTTTAGAATTAGATTCGATCGAACGCCAAATTAAAAAGCCATCTAAACCCTTAATAGATCTCTTACACATAATTGATAATACATTTAAAAAAATTAAGACTACAAAGAAAATGGAGATACGTATCAATGTTGAAAATCCAAGTACTTTTTCTGATATCTGTAATTTTAATCTTCGTTCAAATATTACAATACCGAAAGGAGAAGATCTAGATGAGTTCTTAAAAATGACTAAGGAAGATCTTAGAAAAAGAACTCTATCAAAACAACATACTTATCAAGCTGTTGATGAAAGACCTCCTCATATAGTTAAAGCACCTTTTGCTGTGAACATTCACGATCAAAAGGTTAATAATCTAAATACAGGTGACCCATATAAAAAATTTTTTATTATTAATAATCCCGAATATCCAGATTATGCATTCAAGTTTATCATACCCGTTACTAAACGTAATATCATCAATATGCTTATTAAAGGTTGGGAAATGAAAAGAAGGCAGGATATTATTAATTTTATTGATCATTACATTAATTTTAAATGGTCAGATCCAATTATTGCGACAGAGAAAAAGAAAGAACTTGAGGTTATGAGTGCTTATTTAAATGCCAGTGAATATAACCTACTTACAGATGCTCAAATGAAAACCCTAATGGGTATTTTAGGATATAAACTAGCATAAACATCCAATTTTGTATCGGTTCAGAACATTTTTAGAACTGAGTTTTGCTTACTGTCCCCCCTTAGGGGACAATGAACAAAACTCGGTTCTTTAGTTTTATTCCCGAAACTACACTTATGAACCGCTACTTTTTGGGTATTACAGCAACGATTTTGCTTTGTATCACTGGCAGTGCCTTCATTGCATCACATCAAAGTGGCATTCCTTGTTTACTGCAATTATTGGCTTGTGCTGTTACCTGTATTATCATTACTACCTATTTTTTAACTCAACTGAACAACAAGCTTGAACAACAGCAGGAGCAAATTTTAAGATTGCAAATAAATCCCCATTTTCTATTCAACGCACTCAACTCAATTGGCGATTTTGTTCAACAAAATGACGCGGTACATGCAGACCAGTACTTGTCTAGCTTTTCAAAGCTTATGCGTAGTACGCTCGAAAACAGTACAAAAAAACAAATCTCATTAAAAGAAGAGCTTTGTAATCTCGAATTATACTTAAAGCTTGAAGCATCCAGATTAAGACAGAATTTCACTTATGAAATACAGGTAGAAGAGGATCTTTCCCTTGATCAGATTATGGTGCCGCCGATGATATTACAACCATTTATAGAAAATAGTATTTGGCATGCTGTATCGAAAGTTCCGGATGGAAAGATTTCTATCGCTGTGGCGCAAAAAGGAAAACAATTGGAATATCGTATATATGATAATGGACCCGGGTATCATCCAAATAATATATTGACTCAAAAGCAAAAAAAATCCTTAGGGATTTCTATTTCTAAAGAACGTATTCGCGCTTGCTATCGGGGTCTATTTTTGCCTTCCGGCTATTTTCAGTACCGGAATTTTGCCAGAGGAATCATGTTCGCTATTAGAATACCATTGATCAAATGAATGGCACTATGATAAAAACAATCATTATTGATGATGAAATGCACTGTATCAATAGACTTAAAAGTTTGATCTCAAATTATCATCAAAATCAAATCTCAGTATTGGATGCATTTCAATCTGTAGAAAGCGGCATTAAAGGCATTGAAGCACTTAAACCTGACCTGGTTTTCCTTGATATTCAGATTGGTGCCAAAAATGGGTTTGATGTATTAAAGCATTTTGATAAAATTGATTTTGACGTAATATTCACTACGGCATACGATCAATATGCTGTGCTGGCTTTTAAATGTTCTGCAGTAGATTATTTACTGAAACCCATTGATATTGAGGACTTAAACAAGTCGCTTGAAAAGCTTGCTCAAAAACTAGCCAAAGAAGATATTGTTAAGAAATTTGATACGCTGTTATATAATTTATCTGCAAAAGAAAGCCAAGAAAAAAGAATCGCTATTCCTACTGTATCCGGTTATCATTTTATTAGGGTAGCAGAAATTATTCGTTGCGAGAGTAACGTGAATTATACGACCATGTTTCTTATCGATAAACAAAAAATCACAGTAGCAAAAACATTAAAAGAATATGAAGATATGCTACACCCTTTCGGATTCTTTCGTGTACATAATTCACACCTAATTAATATGTTTTATGTTAAGTCTTATAACAAAGGAAAAACAGGTATTGTAACCCTTACTGATGGTAAGGAGATTGATGTTTCGAGCAGAAGAAAAGATGCATTTCTAGAAAAACTAAAAGCCTTTTAGTACAATTGTTTCCTTTTTTGCAGCAATCATTATACGATTAGCTTTTTCAGTATGTTGAGCTTCTGATATAGGTATTTTTTCAAAAAGCATTTCCGGATTTTCACGCATATTATTCATACTCTTCGCATAAAGACGATCGTAATAATGTAGGAGTATTCCGAAAGCGCTTTGAAAATCATCTTCCATCAAATAACTTACTGCATTTTGGGTTTCCAATCCACCCAACCTTTTTTTGATGCGCTCAGTAGCATTGATCAGCTTTTCCTTATCAAAACTTCCATATCCTTTTACGATATAATTCAATCGCTCTTCAAAAGGAATATCTAAAAAGTATACACGACAAGTACGCATATACTTAAAAATTGAAATGGGAATATTCACTTCACCGATACGCTGACTTTCATCTTCCAGCCAAATGGTTTTATTGGTTTCAGATGCGTTGGTTAAAGCATTGGCCAAAAGATTTTCAAACATTTCCTGTTTGGGTTGTTGTGGTTGTCCAAGATTACCAAAAGCAGAACCTTTGTGACAGGCCAGTCCTTCCAAATCAATCACTGTTTCTCCTTGTTGTGCAAGTGCATGTAGTACTTCTGTTTTGCCACTACCTGTATACCCACCAATGATCTTGAATGGATATTCTTTTTCAAACTGTCTCAATACCCAATTGCGATACGATTTATATCCACCAACCAAGGTATACACTTTAAATCCATACAAATCCAACAACCAAGCCACGCCCGCACTCCGCATTCCCCCTCGCCAACAATATACCAGCACCACTTTATCTGCTATCTCTATCGGCTTAGTCTCTTTCTTCCCATTCGACTTACTGTCAACTGTCAACTGTCCACCACCAACCACTCTCTCCACTTCCTCCACCATCTTCACCATTTTCGGACCAAAATATTCCAATCCTAATTTAATGGCTTTCTGTTTACTCTCTTGTTTGTATGCGGTACCTACTACTTTTCGTTCTTCGTTGTTAAATAAAGGAAGGCTATATGCATTCGGAAAATGGGCATGCTGGTATTCCCCTTCGCTTCTTACATCAAAGACAGGATACTGCTTAGACAATCCAATAAAATCTTCTATGAGCAGTCGGGTTACGGGCATGGATACAAATGTAAGTGGACTTTATTGTAACTTTTCAGCATGAAAGAACTTCTTGTGATCAGACATGCCAAAAGCAGTTGGGCCAATGCCTTTCAAGGCGATTTTGAACGTCCGCTGAACGATCGCGGGCACCGCGATGCTCCGGCGATGGCTGAAAGAATGATGAAGCGAGGTGTGGGCATTCAATGTTTTGCATCCAGCACCGCCAATCGTGCACTGACTACTGCTGTGTATTTCGCAGAAGCGTATGGTAAAAACAAGAAAGACATTCTTTTGTTCCCCGAATTATACCATGCACCGGAAGAAATTTTTTATCAAGTCATCACCAAGTTGCCTGATAACAGTAACACTGTTGCTCTGTTTTCACACAATCCGGGTATCACTGATTTTATAAACAGTCTCACCAACACCCGTATTGATAACATGCCCACTTGTGGCATCTTTGCTATCAAAACAGAGATCAAGGAATGGCGTTCGTTTAGAGATGGAGAAAAGGAATTTTGGTTCTTCGATTACCCGAAGAATGATCTTTGATCTTTGATTTCTTGATTTTTTGACTTTTTACTTTTGACTTTTTAATTCTTCTCAAAATCTCTACTGGAGTCCTTTGGATAAAAAATCACAGATTCTTCTTCCGAAGATTCACTAAGTACACCCCACTAAAAATACAGATGGCTGCCAGTGCTTTTGTGATAGTAAAATGTTCTCCCATAAATACCATCGCAATAATGGCAGCGAAGACGGGTTGGGTATAGATATAGGACCCCGTTGCAGATGAACCGATCACTGAAAGTCCGTATACATTGAAGAGGTAAGCAAAAAAAGTAACGAACAAAGCCACAAACGCCAAGGCGACCCATTGTGTAGTGCCAAAAGCAGCCCAATTGGTATCGATGAATTGTTCGAGTCCGAAAGGAAGAATCATGAATGTACCAAATGTAAAGACCCAGCGCAATACATGTATCGGTTTATAATGCTCCATTAACGGACGCACCAACACCAGGTAAAATGCATATGAAATGGCATTGATAATGATCAGGATATCGCCTAGTAACATATCTTTTCCAGTCGTACTATTATCTTTCATCAGTATCAACATGGTAGCACCGCCGATACCTAATGCAAGTCCGGCAATTTTATAAAGCGTCAGTTTTTCTTTGAGTAACCATGCTGCTATAATAGTTATAAAAATGGGTGTACCCAGTGATAATAAAGAACTATGGATCGCTGTTGTTAACGATAATCCCTTGATGAAAAGTAATTGATTGATCGCTACACCTGTTAGCGCACACAATAAAAAACGAGGAAGATGCTTTCTTTCAAATCCCACATTACTGGGTTTCATCAAAAAAAGTAACCAGAATAATAATAAACTGGATAGTACCCGTACCACATTCAAAGCAAAGGGAGCAATGAATGCAGGTGTAATGGTCTTCACCACAGCATAACCCGCTCCAAAAATAAAGTTGGCGGCTAATACAGCGAGATGTGCTTTGGTGGTTCTATTCATTGCTTTGCAAAAATAAGAGAGGCGAGGTCGATTTAAGAAGAAGCTTTTACAGATACTGTTGTCATGAGTCTTTGTAAGTCTGCATCTTCAAAAAATTGAAAAGAAGGAAAAACAGCATTCGATTGATCTGCTTTTGTTAATACATCATTTAAGTTCAGTTTAGATTGATCAACATACATTGCATAACCCTTTTCTGCACATCGCTTCGCTAAGTATTCTTGCTCTGTTTGTCCGGGTGTGGGTATTAAGAGGGTCTTGCATCGTAAGCGCGAAAAATCCATCAAACTACTATAACCACTTCTGGCAATCACCAGTTTAGTTTTCAATAATTGTTCCTGCAAATTGGCTGCCGAAAGATGGTTCACCAGTTTCACATGCGGTGGTACATTGATTGAAGAAGTATCTGCAGGTAATCCTCTTACCAATACTACCGGTTTTGTGAATGTTGACAATTGCGATACTATTTTTTCTTCCAATATGGTTCTTTGCGGTTCAGGACCGGATAGTAAAATAGTGATTGCTTGTTGGTCGGCATGATTTCCTTGCTCGAAACGCGACAGTAATCCCATATAAGTAACCGGAATGGCTGGTTGCTTACTAGGGTGTGAAAGTGTTCCTGCCAATCCACCCCTTTGCTCCTGATCAGGTACCCAACAAGTGGTAAACCGATTGATAAACCGATAATGAAGCCAACGAATGATTGGCTCTAGTAGTGCAGGGGCTTTGATGTTCAATTGATGGGTAATAAAAACCGATGGACATTTTTTACTCCATAGTCCATAGCGGTTATCCGATATCACCAGATCGATACCATATTGTTCAATCGCATCATCCAACCAGCGGTGTTCCCATTGAACAATACGTAGTAGGGTAGGCAATTGTTGCATTATTTTGAAAGGCAGCCAACCTTTGGTTCGACTGTAACGTACCTGATAACCGGGGAGTTTGATAAAACGATGATGAGGAAACTCTTGTTCTAAAAGGGTTTGTTGAGGTCCATCGGTAGCTATGAAAACCTTGTAACCCGCATTTTTCAAAGCGCGGATCAATGGAATACAACGTGTAGCATGACCAAGACCCCAGTCCAGTGGTGCGATGAGTACGTTTTGTATGTTAAAATCGGTAGGCAGTGCTGATGGGTTTATGATGATATGATCGAAAGCTGTATTTTAGATCATTATGAAACTCAAAATAAACCAAATATTCGTTCTGCTGTTACTTATTACCATGGCCAGTTCCTGTGGTATATTCCAGAAAGGAAGGAATGGCAGAGGGGGCTGTAACTGTCCCAACAATGTTCGTTAAACCGTTGAGGTATGAAAGACATGAACCGTGATCTCTGGCTGCTCTGTAAGCATGATTACATGACACAGTCTGAACTCGATCGTCAGGTGAGCCTGTTGAATACCCTTTTATACCATGCTGAGAATTGGAATAATTTCTGCTCCTCCCACGAGATCCTCGACATCAACCGACGCAAAATCATCCGCAAGCCACATCTGATGCAAAGTATTTTGCATGAAAGAAGATTGAAGGCTTTTGTGTTTGTGAACAATCTAAATTAAGCTGCAACCGACAAGCCGCAAGCTTCACGTTTGATATCTGATGATTTGAGCTTTTGCTTCTATATCAAGATCAGCGGTTGTTTAATTAGAAAAATACTTGCAGCATGAAGCTTGTAGCCTGCGGCTCATAACAGCTTCCCTAAAGCACCTTCCAACTTCTCCAACATCTCCCCAATCTCTTCTTTCTTACACGTACCCACACTTAAACGATACCATGGACTATTGGCTCCGGCGCCGAAGGCTGAGAAGGGTACCACTGCTAGTTTGGCTTCTGCAAGAATGTAAGACGTTACGTCTGATTGTGTTTCAAGTTTTTTTCCGTCGGCTGTGGTTTTACCTACCAGGTCTATTTTGATGGTGAGATAGATGGCCGCTTGTGGTGCAACGGCATCAACAGGATAGCCTTTTTGTTTGAGGGCAATAAAACCATCATGAATATTTCTCAAACGCAATTCCACTTCTGATTTGAAATGGGTGAGGTAGCGTTGAATATTTTCTTTCTGCAATAAATATTGAGCCACAGCTTTCTGTTCTGCCATGGGTGCCCAGGCACCTACATGACTTAAAATCGCTTTCATCTTAGCAATCACTGTGCTAGGACCCAATGCCCATCCTACACGTACACCGGTAGCAGCAAATACTTTAGAGATACCATCAATGAAAATGGTGTAGTCTTTCATCGCAGGTCTTAAGTGCAGTGGATTGTAGTGAACAGTAGTGCCATAGGTGAGTGTCCAGTACATTTGATCAAACATCAAATAACATTTCTTTTCACCTTCCCCTCTTTTTGCATTCTCTTCCAATATCAGATCACAAATAGCTTCCAGACTTTCTTTTTTGAGTGTGGTGCCTGTAGGATTTTGTGGTGTACAAATACAAATAAGTGTAGCGCCACTGATATTTTTTTTGATGTCTTCTACAGTAGGCATGAAATCATTCTCTACAGTACACTCAACCACACAATGCACTGCATCGGTCAAGTGTGTATAATGATTGTTATTCCAGGAAGGAACACCATAGATCACTTTATCGCCTTTGTCAACGATGGCTTTGAACAAAGTATAGATCAACGGACGACCACCGGCTGCTATTTGAATTTCATTGGGTTCAAAACTTAAGCCTTCCCATTCTTGAATGAATGCTGCTACAGACTTACGCAGATCCAACACGCCTTCTGCTGCAGGATAGCTGGTATTTCTTTTGCGATAAGAATCGATAATGAGTTCTTCCAACTCTGTAGGAATAGGGAATACAGAAGGATCAAAATCACCAATAGTGAGGTTATAGATCTTTTCACCATTGCGAATACGCTCACTGATGGCATTACCCAGTTTCACGATCTCACTGCCCGATAAGGTTTCTGCTAAATGACTCAGTTTCGGCGTACTCATACTAAAGGTTTTGTTCCGGCGGCAAAATTAAGTTTTTCCAATGGAGAATGAGGGAAATATTGAATGTAGAATAATGAATTATGAATATCGAAGAGAAATTGACGGTTGGGTGACATGAGAATGATAAAGCCGCAGATTCGCAGATTAATTCAACTAAAATCTGCGAATCTGCGGCTTTATATCATACTAAGTAACTTTTGGAAAGTTATCGATCAAACCACGCTTTTTGAGGTCTGGTTTTTGGATAACCCTTTTCAGCGCGAAACTTTTTTCGTTCTTCTGTAAAGTCCCACCATTTTTTTTGCATGTCATGTGTGTTTGCAAAGTTCACGACCAATCTAAATTGGTCTTCCACACAAGGGTCAACCCAATACCCTTTTTTCTGTTCGTATTCGTCTGTGAGTTGAGCGCCGTCTTTTTGTTTGAGCTCCTTGAGGGAATAATAACCCAAAAACACAAGGTCTTCAGCAAACTTTATTCCGATTGAAGGAACCGTTTGAAATTCTGCTAACGCATAAATTTCTTTGGCTCGTTCATTGGTAGCGTTTAATAACACTTCCAATTCGTCGGGTGCGAAATCGAGAATATTGGCAATTTTGATTTTATGCTTTCGCAAATAAGCTTTCTCTATTTCAGTTAACGGAAGTTTTATGTTTGTCGTATTTTTCATCCTAACCAAAAGTTCTCGATCATTAATGACTTCCATGGGTATCTAAAAATGTGATTTCGAAATGTTATGTTTTGTTTATTTTGTCTAGATAATAAGTATGAAACCATTTTGGGGCGACTGTATTTTTTTCATATTCTACTTTTTCCCCGTTTATTATCTCAGCGAATAAATAAGATTCTATATATTAATTATCAAACAACATTGATTTGCTAGAATTTTTTATTGCATCATATAGATTATTCATGGTCTTATGATATCTACGAGTGATTGTATCAGCAGGTACATCATGTCCGCCAAGCCTTACTCTTTCGCTTACCCTGCTCGTATTTACTTCTGGACTATTTGTAGCTATGAAAAAAAGGCGAACCTTATAACCCAAATTAAGTGCATGTTTCATAAACTGTACTTTGTCAGGATTACTCATTACTGTTTCAAAACTAAAAGAAAAGCCGTTTTGAAGTAGTTGAGTTCTTATCAGAGAAGCAATGCCACCCGCCAAATAAGACCCTTTAATGTTTTTGTTTTCTTTAATAAACAAAACATTATTTTCTAAAGAAATCAGCTCCCATAAATCTGTTTCGTTTCTTTCCTGAATTATTTGTTTAGATTTTTCATAATACTGTTTGAGTATTACATCCGTAATTGAGATTTCGTATTTATCAAAAGAGATACAAGCGCTTGAGATTAATTCTGATTCGATATCATCTGCATTAACATAAATGCTGGTACTTGTATTATTATTCATTTGTGAATAGATCGTTGATTTTCCCGAACCATTCGGACCTGCAAAAACGTTTAGCGCTTTTGAACTCATATCAATGTTTCTTTATTTCTTCTAGAGATCGTTTTGCAGGCTAATTTTCATTTTCGCCTATGATGGTTTCGACACCATTTTCATCGATTTGAATCAACTTGTCATCCTTCATCATTATCATAGGTATCTTATTTTTTCGCGCATTAAGGTACGCATTACGAGTAGCGAGTTTCGCCGCTTTGGCTACGGCTTTTGAATCATCTAAATCAATCGGCTGTTGTTCTTCACGTTCCACAACAGCGCCTTCTTCTTCCTTTGGAAAACCGGTCTTCGATTTTGTAAACACTACACTTCCAAGAGCCATTCCCACAGCTAACAGTTTTTTAATTGCAAAAACGTTTTTTATGTTTTTCTTTTCACTTTCATTTTCCATATACCAAATATAATTAATTTGATTGGCACTTGCAAGAGGATTGAATCACACCCAAAAAAAGGGCTGCAGTTCTTTGCAGCCCTTTTACTATCAATCAAATAGCTTTTACTCGATCGCCTTATAATCCTTAAACAACTTCAACTCAATCTTATCTGCCACTGCTCTAAATGCTTTCCATTGATTATCAAACAATGCATTAGCGCGGGTGATGACTTCTGAGATTTTATCTTCCGCTGTTTTCATCAGTCTTTCTTCCTGCTCACCCGGTACTATTGTTTTACCGGTGATGTTTGAACGCGCTTCATTCAGATAGCCATTGATGGTTACCTGTGGTATATTACCATAGCCCTGCTTGGTTTGTGGTTTACCATTCAGTATTTCACGAATGGCTTGTATTTCTTCACGAATGGGCTTCATGGTTTTGCGGATCGTATCTGCTTGTTTCGCATCGATATCACGCAAAGCTGTTTCTACTTTATTCATGATGCCTTCTGCATCACTGAAACGCTCATTCAATGTACCCAGTCTGATCGAACTCTTATTCAAGCGATCTACCGCTTTGCGTAATGCATCACGTACTGCTTTTGGTGTTGGTGCATATGGATCATCATTCACTACAATTGTGGTACTATCACTGATATTTCTTCCAAGATTCATCACCACTTTGTAAGTTCCCGGATCAACAGGTAATCCTGCAGGTTCTGCAGTAGCTCCACCGCCACCACCAAAACGTCCGCCACCGCCGCCTCTACCACCAAAACCTCCACCACCGGGTATTCTCACACCTCTTCCTTCCATGCCCCAGTAGTAACGGTTCAATCCGGTATCCGCTTTAGCAGTAAGAGTTCTTACGAGTACATTGTTCGCATCATAAATGCGCATGGTTACTGTATCGCTCAATTTGTTGCGTCCAGTATCAGCTGCTGTTTTATTTACAAAGAAAGTGATCGGGGCTCCTGATCTTCTGTTCTCACCTTCATAAGTGCCCCATACACTATACTCAATACCCGATGCATTTTTACGCTTGGCCTGATAACCATCAGGTAATGCAAAAGCAGTCAGTTTATTGCTGAACACTTGTCCTTTATTCGCTGCCAATTTGCGGAGCGGACGAATATCATCCAATATCCACAATGCACGTCCAAAAGTTGCGATCACCAGATCAGCCTCTCTCTCTTGAATCACCATATCATAAGTAGATACAGATGGATATCCATTTTTGAATTGCTGGAAACTGGTTCCATAATCCAAGCTGATGAACAAACCTTGCTCTGTACCTACAAAGATCAAATTCGGTTCCGTTGGATCTTGTACTACACACAAAGTATAACCGGTCACTTTTTTCTCATCTACCAAATTCGTCCAGGTTTTACCATAATCGGTTGTACGGAATAAATAGGGTTTGTTATTACCGCGACGATAATCATTCACTACTACATATGCTTCACCGCCATTATGTCTAGATGCACGGATCTGTGGAACCCACGCACCTGTTGGCATTCCGGGGATCTTACCGCGGAAATTGGTCCAGGTTTTACCACCATCTCTCGTGAGTTGAACATTGCCATCATCGGTTCCTACCCATATCACTCCTCTTTCTTTTGCAGAAGGTTCAATAGCAATAATGGTACAATGGTTTTCTGCGCCCGTAATATCTACCGATAAACCACCATTATTACTTTGATCAATTTTTGCACTATCGTTGGTTGTAAGGTCACCAGAGATCTGTGTCCAAGAAGCACCTTTATCTATGCTCATGTTCACCATCTGACTTCCATAATAAATAGTCTTCTTATCAAATGGATCTTGCGCGATTGCAGCATTCCAGTTGAATCGCTGACGAACGCCACTCGCAGTTGTTGGCGGACGAATGCTCCATCTTTCTCCGGTAGCAATATTGTAACGTCCAACATTTCCACCCTGACTCATACTGTACACCCAGTTTTCATCTTCCGGATCAGGCATTACATCAAAACCATCACCACCACCTACAGCTTCCCAAAATGCATTGCGGATACCACTTTGTCTCCATACATACGCAGGACCATGCCAGCTACCATTATCCTGTAAACCACCCATAACGTTGTAAGGAATTTTGTTGTCTACATTGATATGATAGAATTGTCCGAGTGGTAATTTCTCATCAAACTGCCAGTTCTTTCCGCGATCGCGTGTAATAGCAATACCACCATCATTACCATCAATGATAAAATTGCCATCTTTCGGATGAATCCAGAATGCATGGTGATCAGGATGGATACCTGCATAAGGGATCACTGTCTTGAAAGTTTTACCCGCATCTTCACTCACGGTAATGATCTGATTGATATTGTACAATCTGTTTTCATTGGTAGGATCCACTGCGATATCCTGAAAATAAAAAGCACGATTCGTCACCACTGCTGCATCACTGTTCACCAGTTCCCAATTATTACCACCATCATCACTTTTATACAATCCATTTTTAGTGGCTTCTACCAATGCATATACACGTTTTGGATCATTGCGTGCAATGGTAATACCAATACGACCATAATCACCATCAGGCAAACCATTGGTCTTGCCCAGTTTGGTCCAGTTTTTACCGCCATCATAGGTTACATAAAAACCACTGCCCTTACCACCGCCTTGTAAACTCCAGGGAGTACGCTGATGCTGGTACATGTTCACAAACAATTTATTCGGATTGGCAGGATCCATCACCATATCACCTACACCCGAAGTATCATTGGTGTACAAAATTTTATTCCAGGTAACACCACCATCTGTTGTTTTATACACACCACGCTCAGGATGTGCAGCGAAAGGATTTCCTATCACGCCAACATACACTACATCCGGATTATTAGGGTCGATGATGATGCGGTGGATGTTACTGGTTTTTTCCAGTCCCATCATTTTCCAGGTCTTACCGCCATCAATGCTTTTGTAGATACCGCCACCTAAACTAATAGAGTTACGCGGATTACCTTCTCCTGTTCCGGCCCATACTACACTAGGATTACTTTGTGTGATGGCCACAGCACCAATATTCAAAATGGGTTGATCGTCAAAGATCGATTCCCAGCTAGCACCACCATTCTCTGTTTTCCATACACCACCGCTCGCAGTTCCAAGGTAAATGATGTTGGGATTGGTCCATACTGCATCGATTGCAGTTACGCGTCCACTCATACCGGCCGGACCGATATTGCGTGGTTTCATGTTTTTAAAGTGTTTTGAAAGATCTGCCTGTTGGGCAAAAGAAAGAATTGCAGTGCCGAATAGCATTGCAGCAAACAGTAGTTTTCTCATTCCATTGGTTTTTTGGGATCGGGAATTTCTGCAATTAATGGGGGATTGCCAAATTAGATGGATAATTGGGTGAGAAAGCTGTGAGCTACGAGCTTTGAGCCATGAGCTGGAAGGTGTTTTATAACAGCTCACTGTGTTCCTCTGTGCCATACTCTGTGTAACTCGGTGGTTTTTCGCCAAAGACTTTCTCAAGTATTCAAGAATAACGGAGTATTTCTGTGGACTTCTGTGTCTTCAGTGGCAATTAATCGGCAAAAAAATATTGCCACTGAAGACACAGAAGAGCACTGAGGTTTTGGCGGGAGTTTGCCTATATTTATTGCAAACAACCAACACTTGAATACAAAATCAGTTTTCAAAGGCTCGCCCATACAAATAGGTATCTATGCTGCAGTAGCCGCTTTTCTTACGTATACCATGATCTTCGGTTTCCGTAAATCATTCACTGTTTGCACTTTTGATGGAATGACCGTTGGTTCTTTGAGTTATAAGACCGTATTGGTACTCAGTCAAATGATGGGTTATCTCATGGCCAAGTTTTATGGTATAAAATTCATCTCTGAACTGAAACGCTTTGGCAGAAATAAAATCATTCTCTTGTTAGTAGGCATTGCATGGATGGCCTGGTTGTGTTTTGCTTTGATTCCCGCTCCTTATAATATCATCTTTCTCTTCATCAACGGTTTTCCATTGGGCATGTTATGGGGTGTCGTCTTTTCATATGTAGAAGGCAGAAGAAGTACTGATTTTATTGGAGCTGCATTGGCGGTGAGTTTTATTTTCTCCTCCGGTTTTGTAAAGTCGGTGGGAGGATGGTTGATTCAATTAGGAGTTACTGAATTCTGGGTGCCGTTTTGCACAGGATTGGTTTTTGCATTACCACTGTTATTATTTATTTATTTGATGGAACGCATTCCAGCGCCAGATGCTGAAGATGAAGCGGCACGAATGAATCGAACACCCATGAGTGCTGAGCAACGTAAAGCTTTTGTTCGCTCTTTCTTACCGGGTATTATTGCTTGTATTTTTATTTATGGTTTTGCCACCATTTTCCGCGATATCAGAGATAATTTCAGTGCAGACATGTGGAAGGAAATGGGATACCTGAATCAGCCTGCTATTTTTTCCAAAACAGAAACGCCTATCACACTTGTGATACTCGCACTCATCGGTAGTATGGTCATCATCAAAAACAGTTTCAAGGCATTGATGATCGCACATTTGTTTATTGCCATTGGATTTATCATTGCAGGTGTGAGTACTTATTTGTTCACCCTTGGAATGGTAGCGCCTATTTGGTGGATGACATTGGTTGGACTCGGATTGTACATGGTATACATTCCTTTTAACTCTGTATTCTTTGAAAGAATGATTGCAGCTTTTCGCTTCACAGGCAATGTGGGATTTCTGATTTATCTCGCTGATTCATTCGGATACCTAGGTAGTGTGAGTGTCTTATTAAGCAAAGAAATCTTCAAAGTGCAACTAAATTGGGTTCAATTCTTTTCAAACAGTGTGATGATATTATCTGTAGTGGGTGTTGCAATTACGGTATATGCGGCTTGGTATTTTTATCAGAAGAAAAAGGCTGTTTGATTTTGCGGAGGATGGAACGCAGATTTTTTCCCAGGAATCCTTTGGATATGATGATCATGATTTGCGCAGATGAGTTACAAAAAATCATGACGTATCATGACAATCATATCCAAAGGACTCTGGCGGAGAAAATCCGTGTTCAATTTCATTAATGTTGCCAACAATAGTTTCTTCCAGATTGCGCATTTCTGCTACACCTAGTTCCTTTTTTTGTTTTTGCGATACATTGACCAGATGATTTTTCAATGACTGGTTTCTTTTCCGCGACAGGCTTTCTTTTAACAGTACATACACCACAGCTTCCTCCTGATGTACAATATTTACAGCTCGAACAACTACTACACGCTCTACAGGTAGCACTTCCGGTACATTTACCAGAAGCCGTCATGCAACATGAGTCTTTTTTAGCAAATACATTGAAGAGGAAAAACAAAAAGTAGATAAATATTAGTCCCCTCTTTTTCATATAGAAAATTTTCTACATGAATATAGAAAATGCATTTCGCATGTGCAAGTTTTGATTCGAATAATACATGAATTGAAATGGGACGCAGATTATTATGATTGATTATGACCTAGGCAGATAAAATATCATCATAACCCATCATAATAATCTGCGTCCCATCCTTCGCATAAAAATATTCATAACAAATAGTGAATCACCATTTGCCATGAACCATCAGCCATACACTACTAACCCTTCTTCCCTTCCTCGTATTTCTTCTTCGCGGCTTCTGCTTTTTCAAAATCAAGGATCACGCCATTGATACAATAACGCAAACCGGTTGGGGGCGGACCATCTTCAAATACATGTCCTAAATGACTTTTACATCTTCCGCATTGCACTTCTGTTCTTACCATACCATGTGTGTTATCTGGTAGGTAAATAATCGCACTCTTGCTAATCGGTTCATAAAAACTTGGCCATCCGCAGCCGCTATCAAATTTGGTATCGCTTTTAAACAATGCATTACCACAAGCCGCACAATAGTATGTTCCTATTTCCTTGAAGTTCTCAAACTTGCTGGTCCACGGACGCTCAGTTCCTTTTTGTCGTGCTATATAATATACATCAGGCGAAAGAATTTTCTTCCACTCATCTTCTTTCAAATTCACTTTTGCCTTGTCGGTTCTCGAATACACCGGATTGTTCTTTTCTGTACTATCCATTTTTACTTCTTTCTGTTTTGTTTGTTGTGAATAACAGCCCTGCACTATTAAAGTTGCGAGGAGCAACATCTTAAAACCCTTCATATGCCAATGCTTTTGATACATTAAAATTACGTTTATCGTGGGTGAATAGTTTACTGTTAAACTGACGAACAGTCGTTTTTTCCCTTACAATTTGCAGTTATTCAAGGTTTTAATGTGTTGTTAAATGTTTTTTTAAACGATCAGGCTTATATTTGTTCTTCACGTAAGGTTAGTTAGTACATGTTTAATATTATTCTGTTTGGACCTCCGGGCAGTGGAAAAGGAACGCAAAGCGAAAAATTGATCGCTGCTTACGGACTGAAGCATTTATCTACCGGTGATTTATTAAGAAGTGAAATTGCAGCTCAAACCCCATTGGGACTGGAAGCCAAGTCTATTATGGACAAAGGTCAGCTGGTGCCCGATGAAGTGGTGGTGGGTATGATCAGTTCTGCATTGGACCAAAATCCTCAGGCCAAAGGCTTTTTGTTTGATGGTTTCCCAAGAACCGAAGCCCAAAGCGTTGCGCTGGATAAGCTCCTAAAGCTGAAGAATACCGAGATTGGAGTGGTGCTGGCATTGGATGTAAGCGAGGAAGAACTGGTAAGCCGTTTATTGAATCGTGGTAAAACCAGTGGCAGAAGCGATGATACCAATGAGTCTGTGATCCGCGCCCGTATTGCGGAATACAAGGCCAAAACTACTGTGGTAGCTAATTATTACAGCACTTTTGACAAAGTAGTGCATATCAAAGGCGAAGGTTCTGTTGACGAAATTTTTGAATCGTTACGCAGCGAGATCGACAAAAGAATGTCTTAATCTAATTATATATAAGAGTTTAACAACCAATAACCAACTGCACCCGCTCTGTTTTTTGAGCGGGTTTTTTTATGCCTGATGGCTGTCAAGATGCTGTTAAAGCTGAACGATCACTACAACCCCTTTCATTTTACACCCTTAGTTTTGCCCTCCCCCGTGTTGAAGTGGCATGGAACAAATGTGTATGATCAGCAAAAAAATTCAACTCGTTCTATTCTGTCTGGTAATAGCTACCGGTTTTTCTTTCAAAGAGAAATCAACAGCTATTACAAACAAGCATATATCAACTTCGTATGTTAATGCAGCCACTGCCATCTATGAAAACCTGGATCTCGCGTCACTCGGACTTTCCAAAAAAGCCTATGAATGGGCATTAGCGGGTTATGAACGTTTAAAGTCGGGCGGACAAATTATGCAAGAGCATATTTTATCCGTAGTTGATTTTAGTCTGCCTTCTAATCAGAAAAGATTATTTGTGATTGATGTATTGAAAGGCGAATTGCTCTTTCATACCTATGTATCACATGGAAAAAATTCCGGTAAGTTGATGGCCAAAAAATTCTCGAATAAAGCCAGCAGTTTTCAGAGCAGTATTGGTTTCTATACTACCGGAGAGCCTTATCAGGGAAAACATGGCTTATCACTTCGTTTGATCGGGAAAGAAAAGGGCATTAATGATAAAGCATTGCAAAGGGGTATTGTAATTCATGGGGCGGATTATGCAGAAGAAGGCATTGCAGCCAGACAAGGTTATTTGGGAAGAAGCCTGGGGTGTCCCGCAGTACCTCAATCTATTCATCGCGAATTGATCGCTACCATTCAAAATGGAAGTTGTTTTTTTATCTATGCACCGATACTCGGCTACTCCAAACGGTCAAAATTCATTTAATCATTTGTTCCGACCGTACAACCTATTTTAACAGCTATTTGCCCTTATGAGCTGTCTATCTTTATTATAAGGTGCAACACGTAGAATTTTTTCATACCGACCATTTCGAACAGAACTACAGACGACAGAGGGCGGCTTCGTCTATTTCGTATTTCATCGACTTTTTCTGGGAAACAGATTTTGATCACCTGTGGGACTTGTATCCCAAGGGTTTTTCAGATGCCCTATTCCCAAATACCGGCTACACCTATCTGATCAATTTGGGTACTCCTTTTGTAATGCAGGTAGGAGAAAAGCGTTTTGACATGAAGACCGATGGTTTTCTTCCCAGACATCGCGCCATTGAATGCTTCCATCAAAAGGGAAATAAACTCTTTGGTATCAAGTTCAAAATATCACCTGTGATTTTTGAGAAGAAAATCAACTTCTCAGAATACCGAGAATATATTTTCCCCTTAAGTTATTTGATGGACTCTGGTATGTTGAGTAAAATAAAAATCTGTTCTTCATTTGATGAGCGGGTTTCTATTCTCACTGATTATTTTGAAAAGATCATTGATCAATATTCCGGCTCTTTAAAGCCTATTGAAATTGTTTCGAAAATATTGGCACATTGTGAAACCAAGAGAGATTTTATAACACCGGTTGAAGATTTTGCCAAACAATACAATATCTCTTCCCGAACATTACAGCGCTACTTTGAAACAGCTACCAGCATCAGTACCAAAACAGCTATTCAAATCATGCGCATCAGAAAAGCCACTGAACATCTGGCTATTGATCCGGACACGTTTAACAGTGCAGACTATGGCTACTATGATCACAGCCATTTCTACAAACACCTCAAAAGTTTCCTCCAAAAAAATACACTTAAAAAATTACAGCCTCATTTGAAGTTGTTGGAGAAGTTGCATGGGAGATAGTTAATAGCTAATGGTCCATAGTCCATAGCAGAACCCATATTCTTCTTGCTATGGACTATGGACTATCGACTATGTACAAACCCCTAGTTCCCCGCCCTACTTCTTTCTTCTTCCGACGCCGTTGTTCTTCTGCGGGCGGCTTGTACGGTGTTTTTACCGAAGCGATAAGTGAAAGTTAAGTTGGCTACTCGTGTTTCACGATACGCTCTCCATATTTCGATATAGTTATTATAAGTGATGGTTGCACGTGGTAGATTGGTCCAGAAAATATCTGTTACATTGAAACGGATAGTTCCTTTTTTATTCAAAATAGATTTCTGTACACCCAATGCCAAACCCCATTGCGGGCGCGCTACCATGAAACCGTATTGTCCACCGGAATTATAATTCACATTCAATTCACTGAGCCATCCGTTACCCATCGTGAAACTGTTATTGGTTCTGACATCAAAAGCAGGTTTACCATTGTTCAATGTGGTACTGCCCAATTTTCCATTGAAGTGATTATAAAATACATTTCCATTATTCACCATATTCCACCAGCTATTGATACGGAAGGGTGCAGACACGGTTAGTCCATAATAATCCTGTGAACTCAGATTGATCGGTATCTGTACGGTAACATTATCATTGGATGGTAAATTCGGGAACACATCTTTAAATCGTGCAATGGCTATGTTTTGGTTTTGTTTGGTATGACTATAACCAAAAGTGAAATTGATACTCTTCATCGTATAACTCAATTCATACGACCAAGTGAGTTGCGGTAGCAGTCCGGGTCTACCGGTAGAATAGGTTGTTACATCAATCAAAAACAAGAATGGATTGAGCTGTCCATAACCCGGACGATCAATTCTTCTGCTTACAGATACACCAAGTGTTTGGTCTTCCTTCAACTTATAATTGAAGAAGGCGCTGGGGAATAATTGAAAATATGAAGAATCAAATTTTTGATTGCCCTTGATCTGGTGTGTATTGATCTTGGTATGCTCTCCCCTTAAACCCAGTTGAATATTAAACTTTTTAAACTCCTTACTAAAGTTTACATATGCGGCGTTATTGTACTCGTTGTACTTAAAGCGGTTGGTTTTATTCACATCATCTTGCGGAATGCCGGTACTCATATCAAAGAACTTCGCATCATTATCTGCTGAGACATAACTGGTTTTTGCACCCACTTCAAATCTGCCTCCGTCTTTTAATGGATTGGCATAATCGATCTTAGCCGTACGCAAGATCAGTTTACCTTCCTGATCACCATCTAAAATATAATCTGGTTGCAACGGCGTTCCATTGAGGTTATAATATTTGGTAGCCACTCTCGAAAGTGAGGAAGAATTGTATTCACCGTAATCAATATCGGCTGTTAATTCTTTACCATTAGTATTGAATGCATGTTTGAAATTGATATTGGCAACAATATTCTGCGCATCATCATTATTATTGGCGAGTGTAGCAAAAGTGGACGCTTTTTGTTTTTGAGCATCTATTACATCAGATGCATTGATTGTTTTTCTTGAAAAATTGTTGAAGTTCGCACTTACTACTGCTCCAATGATCGTTTTCTTTGATGGAAACAGATCAATTCCAAAACGTGTATTGTGAAAATGAAAGGGTGCAGTAGTGTAATTATCTTTTAAGTCACCTCCACTATAGACTTTATTATCATCGAAGAAATTTCTATCCAGAATTAAATGATTCAGGTTCTTACGATATCCATAGGTATAATTACCGAAGAGATTTATTTTCTTATTCCGGTGATTGAACGTTAACCCTGCGTTTGATTTAGGGTATACCCCTTGTCCATAACCAAGTGTCATGGTACCATTGGTTCCTAAACGCTGGTCCTTTTTCATTCGAATATCAATGATACCCGAATTCCCGGCGGCATCATATTTGGCAGATGGATTGGTGATGATATCAATCCGCTCAATGGTATTAGCAGGTAAACCTCTGAGGTAGTTGGCTAAATCAGCACCCGACATGGGTGTTGGTTTACCATCGATCATAATGATCACGCCTTGTCTGCCTCTTAATCCAATTACATCATTTTGATCTACCGTCACTCCAGGTGAACGTTCGAGTACTTCCAAAGCAGAACTTCCTGCACTCACAATGCTGCTTTCAACATTTACTACAATACGATCGGTAAGTTTCTGAATAAAGGGTTTACGACTGGTAACGGTTACGTCGCTCATACTGTTGACTGCCGTTTGTAAAGTGATCGTACCAACATTTACTTCCTTTGCAGATTCATCAATAACAATAGATCCTGAATACAAAGTGGTATAACCTACCATAGAAATACGGATCCGATAATTACCCGTAGCTAAATTTTCGAAAACGACGGCTCCTGTTTTATCGCTGATTGCCGCTTTTAACAATGAAGAGTCTTTAAAACGCAATAATTCAGCGGTTGCATTTTCTAAGAACTGTTGTTGCTCATTGCGAATGCTGACATTTATTTTCCCGTTTTTTGATGACTGCGCAATAGATGTGATACTCAAAAAGACCAAGGCCATTAAAAACAGATACCCTTTTTTCATCGTTTTCCTTTTAACAGTCAAATATGAAATTGTTCGTAGAAACGACCTTCGGTTTTCATTTGAACAGTCAAACAAGAACAATGAGTGGAACTTCGCTAGAAAAACATCGTCTGATTTTTACATTGATTCTTTGCGGTCTTTATTAAGCTGCGCTCATAATCCCTTTTTATATTTGTCAGATGCAACCATTACTACTTTTACACGGTGCTATTGGATCAATGGATCAACTGATTCCGCTTAGAGATGAACTCAGTACAGAATTCGATGTGTATAGTTTCAACTTCCCCGGGCATGGTGGCACAGAACCTTTTGAATCCTTTTCAATGGATGCTTTTGCTAAAGCAACCGCTGATTTCATAAAAACACATCAACTCAAAAATCTACCGGTATTTGGTTACAGTATGGGTGGTTATGTTGCGTTATACCTAGAGTCCATGTATCCAAGTACTTTTCAAAAAGTGATTACACTGGGAACCAAATATGAATGGAGCGAAGAGATTGCCGCGAAAGAAATCAAAATGCTGCGACCAGATGTTATCGAACAAAAATTACCTGCATTTGCTCAGCAATTGGCCAATAGACATGGTGCTATGGAATGGAAAAATGTGCTAGATAAAACCGCTGCTATGCTATTAGGCTTGGGTAAACATCCATTACTTTCTTCTGCTGTTTTACAAAAGATTACCTGTCCAACACTTGTTTTATTAGGAGAAAAAGATAATATGGTTTCAACAGAAGAAACACAAAATGCTGCAGCGGCTTTGGTTAATGGACAGTATGAGCTTTTACCCAATACCGCACACCCCATAGAACAAATAAGTGTAAGCACATTGGCAGAAAAAATCAAAGATTTTTGCTTGCGTCATTGATGATGAATCTTCACCAATAGTTTCAAGAACTCTTCAGGCTCGAAAGGCTTGGTAACAACGGCGTTGATTGAAAGATCACGCGCGCGCTCTTCTACTTCAGAAGGTAAGCTGGCAGTGAGTGCTATAATTGGGATATCAATACCCCTACTGCGAATGATCTTTACTGCTTCATATCCATCCATCACAGGCATGTGCATATCCATTAAGATCATTTGATGTTTCGTGGTATCCAACTTACGAATCGCTTCTTCGCCATTAACTGCCACATCAATGGTTGCTCCCCATTTTTCCAAAAATGTTTTTGCCACCAATACATTCAATTCATTGTCTTCGGCCATTAATAAAGAAACACCAGAAAGCGGACGTCCTTTTTCAATATCCTCCGGCACGGTTTCTCCTTGAGAGAAATTAAACGCTTGTGATATAGGGAAGGTTTGTGTGAAAAAGAAAACCGATCCTTTTCCCGGTTCGCTTTTCAATTGCAGTTGTGATCCTTGTAGTTCCAGTATTTTTTTACAGATGGCTAGACCCAAGCCCGTGCCACCAAAACTTCTGGAAGTAGACGTATCTGCTTGTGTAAAACGATCAAATATCAATTTCTGTTTTTCTGCCGCAATACCAATACCAGTGTCTTCCACCTTGATGGTAAGCGTGATGTGCTGTTTTTGGATTTTCTCTTGCTGAATGATCAGCCTTACATGACCCGATCGTGTAAACTTGATCGCATTTTGTAACAGATTTCCAATAACCTGACTAATACGAGTAGGGTCTGCGATAATACGATGATGAAAAGCTGGATCTTTTTCTAAGATCAGTGCAATCCCTTTTTCATCGGCTAGTGTTTTCAATCCTGATAAAAGGTCATGCGATACTTTTACCAAGTCCATATCGATGTATTCAAAATTGATCTTACCGGCTTCAATTTTATTGTAATCAAGAATATCATTCACAATGTTCAAAAGATTATTGGCAGAAAAAAGCAGCACGTTCAGTTGCTCTTTCTGATCTTCTCTTGGTTGATTGTCTAAGAGTATATGCGAAAGCCCGATCACCGAATTTAGTGGTGTCCTGATTTCATGTGACATATTGGACAGAAAGTCACTTTTAGCAATCAATCCCTGCTCTGCTTCTTTTCTGGCTTTATTCAATAAATACGAATAGCGATAAGAAAGAATCAATGATTGCAAAAAGAAAAATGATAGATATCCAACAAACAAAAGCTCTTTTTGTGGTGCTACAAAACCAAAATACTGTAAGTTGATGATGATAAAAATGATCATCACTACACCGGTACTGAGTAGCGCATATCCTGCTCCCAATCTTTTTCTTTTATAGGCGAGTATATACACATAAAAAGCGTGTGCAATCACAAAAAACATCACCACTAAGAATGGATTGATCAATTGTGTGAAAACAGCAGGAGGGAAAATGATCGTGATCAATGATAAAATGATACACGCCCACATTTCAATATTGGTAATAATTTTATTAGAATCTTCGGGATATAGATTTTGCGTGTAACGTGTAAAAAAGATAACACTCACAAATAAAGACAGGTATTCTAAGTGAATAGTGAGCGCCCATGGAAGATTTGGAAAAACAGTATGTAAAGAATATTGAGATGTACCAATGATGCGATAACTATAGGTAATACAGAAAAGCGCAAAATAAAGAATGGTTCTATCATAGCGACCGAAGAAGTATAAACCAAAGAAGAAGAGTCCACACATGATAATACTTCCGGTGAGAATAAAGTTGAAAGCATTGTCTCTGTTTCTTTTACTGAATAGCTTTTCTTTATTACCAATCGTAATTGATTTATACGGTCCCCCTTTAGAGTGTAAGAAATTAGCTACTTGTAAAATCAGTCGGACGGTATCTTTTTTTGTAAAAATTTCTCTTGTAAACTGTTGCCATTTAGGTTGGGTTGTTTCAGCAGAAACACCCGGTACACCAGATTGTACAAAAACTGCATCATCTACAAATAGTTTATAGCTGGTATAAGTATCGGGAATATCAAGTGCCAAATTGGATGCGTTCTTAGGCAATAAAATGGTGAGCATATAAGAAGCGTATCCTTTTGCGGTAATTTTCTTTCCGCCAATGACCATGTTATCCCAACGTTTGGGAAAACTGATCATGCCCGTCATCTTTTCGGCGGCTTCGCCGGGTTCACATAGTTTTTCCCAGCAAAGTCCCCATTCGCCATCCAATGGAACAGATTGTTTCGATAAATCGATAGTACGAAGATCGATGACACCATGTTTAGCTGTCGGTAATTGTGCAAAAGAAGAAAATGGAAAAAGAAAGCAACAGAAAACGATCACGGAAAAAACTATACCTGTTCTGTTGAATATTGAATACATGCTCATCTGCTTGCTTGATAAAATTCGCTGCAGGGGTATCAGCGTTCCGTTTCTTAAATGTATTAATTCTTCTTCGAAAATTTCTATTTTAATCCGTTTCGACAATAAAAAATTCAATCCGCTCTTTCTTATAAAAATAGTACCGCCATCATGGTTTTTAAGCCGCTCATCCGTAACCACACTTTTATGTGATTCGGACGAATACTATGTTATAGCAGTTTTGCACAAACAAACTAAAAACAATCACATGAATCAATTAACACGCTATAACCCTTTTCATCAGATACACCAGGGTTTAAGAGCCATGTTGTACCACTGCTCTTTACAGGTGCAACATACCAATTTTGCTGACGAAGAGCAGGCTTCTACTACCATTGCTCAACTGAAAGAACTGATCTGGCTTTTCGATGGACACGCACATACAGAAGACACAAAAGTGTTTTCATTACTCGCGGATAAAGCACCTGAAGTTATCGCGGATTTTGAACAGCAACATGACAAAGACCATATGTTGGCTGCTCATTTACAAGGCTGTATTGAGCAGTACGAAGCAGCAGTAAAAAGTTCTGATAAAGTTTTCGCCGGCAGACAAATACAGTTCTCTCTTGCCGAGTTTACTGCATTCAATTTGTCGCACATGAATATGGAGGAAGTGATCATTAAAGAGCTGATTTGGCAACATTATACCGATGAGCAGCTGCATGAGTTAACCATGGAAATCGTTAGCTCTCTTCCACCAGATAAAAATGCGCGATATAGCTACTGGATGTTAAAAGGATTATCGATCACAGAAATTGCAGAATGGTTTCGTGCCATTCAGGCTACAGCACCTCCTTTTGTAATGGACCAAATGATGGAATTGGCTGCAGCTGCATTGGATTGTGCAGATTTTAATGAAGTTCAAAAATCTTTGGCACTGGAAATGGCCTAACTATTTTCTCATAACAACAGAAAACCCCGCAATTGCGGGGTTTTTCTTTAGGCGTATATGGTTGGGTTAGTAAGCGTTTTATTATTGTGGTTTTGTCTCCAATAATTTGAAGAACTGATCCAACATCGGCTGAATAACAATACGTGTTCTACGATTAGCTGCGCGACCTTCAGCTGTGGTATTGTTTTTCAACGGAATGTACTGGCTTCTTCCGGCTGCAGTCATGCGCTTGGGATCAATTCCATAGGTTTCTTGTAGAATGCGTACTACTGTTGTTGCTCTTCTTACACTTAGATCCCAGTTGTCTTGTATCACAGCTGTTTTAATAGGAAGAGAGTCGGTATGTCCTTCTACAATAAACTCGATCTCGGGTTGACCATTTAGCACTTTGGCAACTTTACCCAATACTTCTTTGGCTCTGTCTGTTACTTCGTAACTCGCGCTTTTGAATAAAAGTTTATCAGAAATATCAACATATACCACTCCCTTATCTACTTTGATATTAATGTCTTCGTCATTCAAATTACCAATGGCTCCTTTCAGGTTCATCACCAATGCCATATTCAAAGAATCTTTCCGCGCAATGGATCCTTGCAGATCACGGATATAGAGGTCTTTCGCACCGATATTCTCAAGCGACTTTTTAATGCTTTCAGCCTGCGCTCCTGTTACTACAGAAAGGTCTTTTAGCTGATTCAATACCGTTGTATTATTCTGCTTCAGGAAGTCAATCTGCTTATTCAGATCTGCTATTTGATCTTCCAATGCCTGCTTACGGGCATTCAGTTCATTATTTTGTCCTTTTGATTTGGCCAATTGATTTTCCAGGTCTTTGATCTGGTCTTGTAATTCCCGATATTTTCCCTGCATTTCCAGATAAGCACCGCTCAGCTGTACATACTTGGCCTCTGACTCTTTGAATTTTTTACTACTGACACAGGAAAACAGCAGTACAGAAGAAGCTGCTGCAACTATAAAACGATTGGTTCTCATGCATTTATGATTTGAAATGTGATCATTCGATAATTATAACGAAAGAACCATTACAATATTGTGCCAAAAATGAGCGAAACGCCGGATCAACCCTATTCAAAAACAATCAATTGTTCCGAACGCAGCCAATCTGTATATGCATGACCGTATTGTTGATCAATATTTTTTCTTTTGATCTTAAGCGTGGGGGTTAATAAACCATTTTGAATACTCCATTCTTCTTTACAAACCACCATCCTTGCCAATTGCTCATGGTGTTCTAGTTCTGCATTCAGATTTCGCAATAAGATTTCCAGCTCTTGTTGAATATCATTTACCGGAACCGTTTTTGCCTGTTCAGATAAAGTACACAAGACTAGTGCCGAAGGCATGCCCGAGCCCACCACGCAGACCTGTCCAACATAAGCATGGGCCCCTAGTGTATTTTCCATTGGAGCCGGTGTTATGTATTTACCCTTTCCTGTCTTGAACTGGTCTTTGATTCTTCCGGTGATGGTCAGATAACCTTGTTCATCAATGGACCCTTCATCTCCTGTTTTTAGAAATCCATCTTCAAAACATTGTGCCGATAATTCAGGCTCTTTATAATAGCCTAACATAGAGGCCGGACTTTTTACCTGCACTTCATTGTCTTTTCCCAATCTCACTTCAACAGTGGCATAAGGTTGACCCACTGTTCCAAATTTGGCAGCATGTTTTTTATTCACGTGAGACAGTGCCACATTCTCTGTCATACCATATGCTTCCTGGATAATGATTCCCAGTTTTGCATACCAATATAATAATGCCGGATTGATCGGCGATGCTCCTGTGAAAATATGCTGGGCTCTTGCCAACCCTAATTTTTTGCGGATCATTTTTTTAATCAAGGTACTGATCAAAGGAATTTTTAATAGGCGATCAAGTTTTGCTTGCGGCATTTTTTTCAGAACACCCTCTTGCATCTTTTCCCAGATACGTGGTACTGCCAGAAAAACGGTAGGTTGTGTATGTGCAAGATTAGTAGCAAAAGTATCCAGCGACTCTACAAAATACACAGTACTGCCTGTGAAAACAGTTCCACACTCTACCAGCATTCTTTCTGCTACATGACAAAGTGGTAGATAAGAAAAGAATACTTCTTTTTTGATCTCCGGAAAATTATCGAGGAAGGACTGTACAGCAAATGACATGGCATGATAGGTATGCATCACCCCTTTTGATTGTCCGGTAGTTCCTGAAGTATACACAATACAAGCCAAAGCATAAGGATCTATTTCAGGTACTCCTTGTAAAGGTTCATGGCTTTTTACTAAATCATTCCAATTGATACAATCTGCATTCGGATAAAAAGGAAATGTGATCTGTAATAATGAATCGGGTACTCCTTGGCGTATGGCTTCCGGATTGTCGAGCTTGCCGATAAAAATGGCTTTGCTTTCGCTATGAATAATGATATCGCGCAAAGCATCTGCAGTAATATTGGGATATAAGGGTACTGATACACATCCTGCCATGGCAATGGCCAGATCGGCCATGATCCAGTGAGCACAATTTTTACTAAGGATCGCTATTTTATCATCTTTACCATAGCCGAAAGAACGCAAAGCTGCCGCCATACTTCTGATTTGTACGCCAGCCTCTGCCCAGGTAAAATTCTGATACACACCCTTCACCGGCTCTGCTAAAAATAGCCTTGAAGGTGTTGCTTTTTCATACTCGCAAAATTTGTCAACAATGTTGGGTTGGTTCATGTTTTGGGGGTTATCATGAATTAAGCAAATGATGATTCTTTCAGGTGTGAAAGTCCTTGTTCCGGAATTTTTCCCTGAACAGGCGCATAGAAATCTATGATCTTTTTAAAGTCTGCCTCCTCGTTGTCTGTAGTAAGAAAAGGTTCTGAAAACCAGGTTTCTTTTTTCGTGAAATCCATGGCAGCCATCACAATGGGTACTTTCGCTTTTTTGGCAATATGATAAAAACCGGTTCTTAACCGATCTACTTTTTTTCTGGTTCCTTCTGGTGAAAGTGCCAATACAAATTCATCATGTTGTTCAAACAACTCAGCCACTTGATCTACCATATGCTTATTATTGAATCGATCTGCCGGATAGCCACCCATTCTGCGAAAGAAAAAACCAAATCTTCCCTGAAACAGTTCTGCTTTGCCTAAATATTTTACATGTGTGAGTCGGAGTACACTTCGAATGGCAAGACCCATTACAAAATCCCATGCACTGGTATGTGGCGCAACTATGACGATGCATTTTTTCAGATGGTAAGGGAAATTATCCCGCACTTTCCATCCCGTAATCCACAGGTAGATTTTCCAGAGTATTCTCATGGCAAGCAATTAATACAAGATAAGAGATAATTTGAAAGTGCAATAATTTGATCTGCCTTACGCAGACAAATTTTCTAGTTTTTTCTTCAACGCAAACATTTCATCTCTCAATCTTGCTGCTTCAATAAAATCAAGATCGCGGGCAGCTTTTTCCATTTGCTTTTTGATGGCGTTGATGGCTTTCTCCAATTGCGGAATCGTTTTATATTCTACTTGTTCTTCTGCTGCTGTTTGTATGAGTGGTTCTTCTTTTTGTAGTGCATATGGATTGGACGGATCATATCCTTTAATATCCAACACTGAAGTTTGTGCAAATACTTGTTCCTTACTTTTTGAAACCGTTTTAGGTGTAATACCGTGTTCAATATTATAAGCAATCTGCTTTTCTCTTCGTCTGCTGGTTTCGTCAATGGTTCTTTGCATGCTTTCTGTGATCCTATCCGCATAAAAAATCACCAATCCATCCACGTTTCTGGCTGCACGTCCTGCTGTTTGCGTCAATGATCTTTCATTACGCAAGAACCCTTCTTTATCGGCATCTAAAATGGCAACTAAAGAAACTTCCGGAAGATCCAACCCTTCTCTTAAAAGATTAACACCCACCAATACATCAATCACTCCTAATCGCAGATCACGCAAAATTTCAACACGCTCTAAGGTATCTACATCACTATGTATGTATTTGGATTTGATATTGATACGTCCCAGGTATTTATCCATCTCCTCAGCCATTCGCTTCGTAAGTGTGGTTACTAAAACCCGATCTCCTTTTTTTACTCGTTTATCAATTTCATCCAAGAGATCATCAATCTGATTCACACTGGGTCTGATCTCAATCGGTGGATCTAATAAACCTGTTGGTCTTACCACTTGCTCTACCACCACACCTCCTGTTTTTTCCAGTTCATAATCACCCGGTGTGGCACTTACAAAAACAGTTTGTCCGATCAGTGATTCAAATTCATGAAAGTTCAGCGGACGATTATCCATAGCGCTGGGTAAACGGAATCCATAATCTACCAGTACAAGTTTTCTGCTTCTGTCGCCACCGTACATACCTGCGACTTGAGGAATGGTTTGATGACTTTCATCAATCACACATAGAAAGTCTTTGGGGAAATAATCCAGCAAACAGAAGGGACGGGTGCCGGGTTTTCTTCGATCAAAAAAGCGGGAATAGTTTTCAATACCATTACAATATCCCAATTCGCGAATCATTTCTAGATCGAACTCTACTCTTTCTTTGATACGCTGTGCTTCTATGAATTTGCCTGTATTTTTGAAATATTCAACCTGCGCCATCATTTCATCCTGTATCTCATTCATCACCTGTTGTATCATGTCTTTAGGCGCGAGATAGAGATTGGCTGGAAAGATGGCAGCATTTTCCATCAAGCCAATTCTCTTGCT
The DNA here is from genome assembly GCA_013391385.1 of Sediminibacterium sp. Gen4. Taxonomy (GTDB): domain Bacteria; phylum Bacteroidota; class Bacteroidia; order Chitinophagales; family Chitinophagaceae; genus Sediminibacterium. Next base: position 224,255 of record JACBFI010000001.1, read on the forward strand.
GGTTGCTGTTTCAATGCTTTCAATTTCTTCGATCTCGTCGCCAAAAAAAGTAATCCGGTATCCGAAATCGACATAAGGTAGGTTAATATCAACCGTATCCCCCTTCACACGAAAAGTTCCTCGCTTGAATTCTTCCTGACTTCTATTATACAAGGCATTCACCAGCTGATGTAAAAAACCTTGACGGGAAATGACCTGACCTTTATGAATTCGAATGATGCCGTTTTCATATTCGGTCGGATTGCCCATACCATAGATACAACTCACGCTAGCTACCACAATGATATCTCGTCTGCCACTCAATAATTGTGATGTAGCTTGTAAACGAAGTTTGTCCAGCTCTTCGTTGATGCTCAGGTCCTTTTCAATATAAGTATCACTCACCGGCATATAGGCTTCCGGCTGGTAGTAATCGTAATAGCTAACAAAATAACCAACCGCGTTTTCCGGAAAGAATTGTTTGAATTCACCATACAATTGTGCTACCAGTGTTTTATTGTGTGTCAAAACCAGCGTAGGTCTTTGCACCTGTTGAATCACATTGGCCATGGTAAAGGTTTTACCACTACCCGTTACGCCTAATAAAGTCTGGTACTGTTCTCCATTCAGAATACCCTCTGTTAATTGCGCAATGGCAGAGGGTTGATCGCCCGCGGGGGAATAAGGTGAATGGAGGTTGAATGGCATTTGATAACACTTAAGAAAGAGGTTAAAGTTACATGAGATAATATTTAAACAACTGAGAATTTTGTTAGGTTGTTGCTCTCGATTATAAATAGTAGATATAGTATATTTACAATACAAGAGTTGTATCAATTGATTATTCCATGGAACTGAGTTCAAGATCTGATATCAATATTTCAGCTTACCATCTTGAAAATTTTTTCGAACTCTCTGCAGATCTATTTTGCATTGCCGGCTATGATGGTTATTTCAAAAAAATAAATAGTGCTGTCATTAAAGTATTGGGTTATTCAGAAGAGGAATTAAAATCGAGAAAGATTTCCAGTTTTATTCATCCGGATGATCAGGATAAAACAGCGCAACACCGAAAAGAGTTGCTCAACGGCTCCCCTCTGTATCATTTTGAAAACCGCTACATCACTAAGAGTGGTGATATTGTTTGGTTATATTGGACTTCCATGCCTGTGGCGGAGGAAGAACTGGTATATGCGATTGCCAAAAATATTACACATAAAAAGAAAGAAGAGGAAGACCGCAACAAGCTTATTGCAGAATTAACAACACTGAATAGCGATTTAAAACGTCTGTCATACACCACTTCTCATGATCTTCGTTCCCCTGTCAATAATTTGTTGAATGTTTTCAATTTATTGAATAAGCGAAAGATTGAGGATGAGCAAGTAGAAAAGTTTTTGTCGATCCTGAAATTGGGTACGGAACAGTTAAAACAAACGCTGAATGATTATGTAGACGTACTCGCTGAAAATGACCGTTTAAATGCTGAAAAAGAATCTGTTCTCTTTGAAGAGGTGTTGAAAAAAGTAACACATTCTATTAGTAGTCTAATTATTGATTCTCGTACCATTATTCAAACAGATTTTGAATCGCTTCCTTCTGTTCTTTTCAAAAAGAGTTATTTGGAAAGTATTTTTCTGAACCTGATTACCAATTCCATCAAATATGCCATGCCCGGCAGAAACCCCTTGATTGATATCCATAGCTGGGTAGAAAATGAAAAGCAATACCTAAGTATTACCGATAATGGAAGTGGATTTGATATGGAGTTGGTAAAGGATAAAATATTTGGAAAACATCAGCAATTTCATGACCACGCAGACAGCAAGGGAATCGGTCTGTACCTTGTTCATAATCACATTACCAGCATGGGCGGAAGCATTCAGGTAAATAGTGAGATCGGAAAAGGTACCAGTTTTGTCATTTGTTTTTAACCCATTGATTATACTGATTGATATGTCAACCCGAAAACATCTTTTTCTTTTGTTCAGTCTCATCTGCTTGTTTCTAACCACTACTGCTCAAAAATCCAATGAACAATTCTTTGCTTTTAAAGAAGATTGGTCGCCGGCAAACAGTATAGATAGGGCTACGTATTTCATGTACAAGCTGAAAGAAAATGATACAACTTATTCTTGCCGCTTTTATCATAAAAACGGACCCATGATCCGTTGTGAAACTTACCGCGATAACGAAATGCAAATACCACATGGTCGTTTTGCGTGGTATAATAAGAATGGTCATATAGACAGTACCGGATTGGTGCGTTTTGGTAAAAAAGACGGTTATTGGGAATACAAAAGACCAGATGGAACCACAGTTAGCGTTGTGCATTTTAATAGCGGTAAAAGAATCTTGACAAGAAACTATGACACCAGAACCGTTTATTATACTGATGGAAGACCCGACGAGCCGATGGATGCATTATTTTTTATGAAGAATAATTTTACCAGCGATAATAAACCCCCTGAATTCAAGGGCGGAGTACGAGGCTGGGTAAACTACCTCGAGAAAAACCTGGAAACCCCCGGACGATTCAGACAAATATTCGGACCAGGTACAAAAGGAACGGTTGTGGTAAGCTTTAAGGTAGACACGACAGGGGCTGTTTCAGAACTGAATATTGATAAATCGGTAGAGTGGTCTGTAGATATGGAAACACTTCGTGTTTTTAAACGAAGCCCACAATGGGAGCCTGCCGTTCAAAACGGAAAACTTGTCAACTATTATCATCGCCAATCTATTACCCATGTGGTTAATTAACTAGAAATCAAGGGGTTAGCTGGTCGATCAAAGATTTAATATTAAATAATTGTTACCATTTCGTAAATTCATTAGGTACAAATGCGATGAATTTGACGAAAAAGGGGTACATATTATTCATAATCACCGTTTTATACATATCCACGGCCTTTTCACAGAACCGAGTAGAACGATCATTGGTGGTAGTTGATTTTTACGGAGATAGTTTATCATTTCCTGTTGATGCTTCCGTTCATGTCTCTTTTGAAGAACAACTTTCCAAAAAAAGCATCAGCAACTTTTATGAGAACATGCTCAAGGGTCTTTATCAACCCATGATACAAACCTTGGTTCAGTACCGAGATGAGAAGAAATTGGACGACTGGTTCTATTATCAACTCATCAGAACCACTGCCGAAAAGCTGAGCCCGAAGGCAGATAACTACCATCGTTATACTTTGTACAAATGGTTTTTATTGAATGAATCAGGCTACTCCTCTACTACACGTTTCAGAAACGATACCTTATTATTATATGTAAGAAGCGAAGAAGTGATTTATGATGTGCCATACTATATGGCAGGTGATCAGCAATATGTTTGTCTGAACTATCATGATTACAACAGCAATGTAAATTTTGATGCCGTCACTTTTACCACGCTTTCTTTATCCGTAGGCGGGAACAATCGATTTTCCTATAAAGTAACCCGCTTACCCGTCATTAAAAAGAACAACTATACGGTCAAACAATTACAGTTCGACTATAAAAACAAAGACTATCGGTTTAATGTGGTATTGGATCAACAGATGCAAAAAATATTTACCAATTATCCGGTTGTAGAATATGCTTCACAATTTAGTATTCCACTGAGTCAAACTACTTATAATTCTTTGATTCCCGTGCTACGTCAAGCGGTGAAAGGAATGACACAACAACAGGGGGTTGACTACTTAATGCAATTCACCCGTTCTGCGTTTTTATTTGAAACTGATACAAAAGCATACGGTAAAGAAAAAAGGCTATCTGCAGAACAAACCCTGTTTTATGATTACAGTGATTGTGAGGATCGATCAGCATTCTTCTTTAATATCATTAAGGAGATTTACAACTTACCTATGATTGTTTTGTCGTACCCAACTCATATTACAGTTGCTGTTCAATTTGAGCATGCCAATGGCACACCCATTGTTTACAATGGAGAACAGTATTGGGTTTGCGAACCTACTCCACAAAAAAAGAACCTCAAAATAGGAGAGATCCTTCCATCTTTGAAAAAGCAACCCTATGAAATAGTGTATGCTTATAAGCCCTTTTGATTCCGCTTATCCTTCTTTCCAATAGCTTAACCCTTCTTTTTCTTTTCTGGCTGAAAAAAAATTTATCTTTTTTGTCTGATCGGGTCTACGCTGATCGTCTGTTGGTAGTAAACCTTTTCATTTCAGTCTTAAAACAATTCGTATGAGCAATTTTATGTTTCTTTTTCGCGGTGGTTTAGATCCTTTTACTTCTTCTCCGGAAGAACTGCAGCAAAACATGGAAAAATGGATGGCATGGGTTGGACAGCTCCAGGCCAATGGTACTTATGTTGCCGGTGAAGCGTTGATGCCTACCGGTAAGACATTACACAAAGCCAATGTAGTAACAGACGGGCCTTTCATTGAAAGCAAAGAAATGGTTGGCGGTTTCTTCATTGTGAAAGCCGATTCCATCGATGCCGCCATTGAGATCGCAAAAGATTGTCCGGACCTTGCTATCGGTGGCTCTGTTGAAGTTCGTGATGTTGTTGTATTTGAGTAATGAAGCAGGTGGAACCAACAGAACAATTCATCGACCATCTTTTCCGCCAGCAAGCGGGAAAGATGGTTGCTGTATTATCTCATCTTGCAGGATTCAAACACTTGCATTTGATTGAAGATATTGTGCAGGAGTCTTTTATCAGTGCCTTTCAACAATGGAAAATCAAGGGAATTCCTGAACAGCCGGAAGCGTGGCTGATGAAAACAGCTAAAAACAAAGCCATTGATCTGCTCCGAAGAATCAACTACCACGCCCGGTATGTACAGTCACAACAGACAAAAGATTATACAGAACATGTCGCCCAATTCTTTCACGAGCATGAGATCAGCGACAGTGAGCTTCGAATGATCTTTGCCTGTTGTCATCCTTCATTGAAAACAGAAGATCAAATTGCACTTACCTTAAAATTGGTTTTCTCGTTTTCCATCCATGAAATAGCCCGTGCATTGGTATTGACAGAAGCGGTAGTACAAAAAAGAATGAATCGCGCGAAGTCTCTCTTAGCCAATCAATCTATTCCTTTGGAAATACCTGCGGGACAAGCATTACAAGACAGAATGGAATCTGTTCGCACGGTTTTATACCTATTGTTCAATGAAGGTTATTGTTCCGGAAAAGCGGACGAAATGATTCGAAAAGATCTTTGTGTAGAAGCTATGCGTTGTACTAAGATTATTGCAGAACATAAAGCGGTTGCAGATCCCGCCAATCAGGCTTTACTAGCTTTGATGTGCTTACATGCTTCCCGTTTCGATAGCAGGTCTTCCAATGAACATGGAATCATTTTATTAGAAGAACAAAACAGAGATCTATGGGACCGAGAGTTGATGGCAGTTGGTTTCTACTATCTCAATATGGCATCATCCGGCAAAACACTCACGCGGTATCATCTTGAAGCGGCCATTGCTGCCGAACATTGTAAAGCTTCTAAATACAGTGATACCAATTGGCAACAATTGTTACAATGGTATGAACTATTACTTCGTATCGATTCCTCTCCTGTTATCTTATTGAATCGTTCGTTGGTAATTCACGCTATAGGTGAAACTGAAAAAGCCATTCAAGCTATTTTAGCAATCCCGGGAATAGACATGCTCTTAAATCATGATCCTCAATACAGCGCCGTACTGGGTTATTTGTATATGAAGCACAGTGATAAGATAAAAGCCAAAGACTATTTACAAAAAGCCCTAGCAATTACAGATTCTAAGGCAGAAAAAGAACTGCTGCAAGCGCGTATTGATCAATTATCTATCAAAAATTAAAGCCGCTTCCTTTCAGAAACGGCTTTGTTCTCATTTATCAATACTTATTCTTCCAACTTTTTTACAATGGCCCTCACTTTGCTATCAATCTGTTTATCACTTAACTTTCTTCCGTTTATTTCAGAACTTGTCCATCCTTGCCAGATGGTTTTATCCGTATCCGCATCCATCATGGTTAAAGTTAGTGTTCCTTCTTTTACAGTTCGCGCATTCTCATCAAACCCAAGAAAATGTGATGGATAAAATACCGGCACCCATCTTCTGCTACCCGGATTAAAAAACCATCGGGTGAAGGGTTGAGTGTATACGGCATTACGATCGATTTTTTCTTCTCGTTCAATCATAACGTCATAAACCAGGTATACATCAGGATTGCTCTTTACTTCTTTCCATCCTTTTTCGGCAAGATTTCGGTCAATGGATTGCCTGATCTTTCTATGGGTAAGATCATCGTTTTTCGTTGATACATTTGCCCTTTCTTTTTCAGCCTGTGTTCTTACCCAACTATATGTTTTTATTTTACTAAAATCAACATTACTGTCTTTTTGAACATAGGCCGTACGACTACAAGATACCAGCAAAAACATGGCTGATAAAATTGTTACTGTCCATTTTATTGTTTTCATAATAGTATATTTTATGTTCAGGATTCTTTACACTATTATAGATTCAAGCATCGTGCCTATGATTGCGAAAAAGAAGATAAAATTTTGTCAATCTGCTGTTAAAAACACGATATTATTTGGTGGACCTAAGGTTTAATGTGTGCATAAAAAAAGCCGCAATAATTGCGGCTTTCATACACATGAGAAATGGTTGAGCGAACTGTTGAAACAGTTTGCGTGGTTATTTAACAGATTTGCGCAGGTAGAGATTACCATAGGTTGATTTCAACGAATAGGCAGGTCCTTTACCCGGCGCCAATGTAATAGAAGTATAAAAATCTTTTTCTTCTTTTTCAGTAATATTCAATTTCAGGTTACTGTAGATCTGTCCGTAATGAGTGGTAACAGATAGCTTACCGGTTGTTGCTTCGTTGATCGACGCATCAATTCCACCGTAAGTGGCATCCACCTTTAGTGGTCCATTGAAGTTGGCGAGTTCTACAATACCATAAGTAGATTTTACAAACGTATTGGCAAGGTTTTCGGGAACTTTGATATCCAAGCTAATTTCTATTTCTACGCCTTCAGAATAGTATTTAGCTCCTTTCAAGTCGGCCGTAAATTCTTTATAAGCTTCTTTGGAAGTAAATACAGTTTTCTTTCCATCTTTCACCACCGTGTATCGCTTGGGTAGCTTATCCATGTCTTTGATGATATTCTTAATCGTCAGTGTATTTCCCTCTGAACCTTCGATCAATTGAAACGCTTCATTGTTTTCACCATTGTTGATGCTGACTGAGGCGGTGATGGACACTTCGTTTTTATCCCAGGTGCTCACTTTCACTACTTTAGGGTAATCAAAAGAGAGCTTTAATTCCTGTCCCGCTTTTACCGGATAATTCTTTGTGATGGTCTGTTGTCCTTGGGCAAGACACAGCAGGGTGCAACACAATACAGTGAGTATCGTTTTCATACAGGTATGTTTAATAAGATGAAAGTATTAGTTAGACTTACGGAGGTAAACTTTTCCGTAGTTAGAAGTAAGCGTCATATCGATGCCGCCTCCATTTAATTTTCCTTTGATATTGTTATCGCTATACTTCACCATATCACCGGATTTTTCGATCTCGATTTTAAAGTCAGCAGACGCCAATATCTCACCCCATGAAGTATTCATTTTTAAATTGGCTTTCGTGGTTACAGGCATTTCTACATCCACATGTTTGTAAACCGATATCAGCGATATGGGTCCTTTAACATTCTGACCCAGTTTAACATCTACACTTCCGTAAACAGATTTCACGGTAAGAGGACCGGTAGTGTTTTCAAGTTCTATATCATTGTATAATGCAGATACTTCAATTTCACTTTCTACATTTTTGAAAGACGCTTTGGAATTATTCATCACCTTGTTGAAGGAGTATGAGATAGAAACGCCTTTGGGTACTTTGATTCTGATCTTGTGATCTCCTTTACCAACCGGATTTACTTCGATATTTCCGCCTTTATCTGTTACATTGATTCCGATTCCGGTATTATCTTCCAAACCAGAGCCGCTGATCGGACGTAAGCCTTTTGCTCTTTCATCATCTTCTGATTTCATTTTACTGGACGAGAATAGGATTTCGTTTCCATTATATCCTTCAACAGATACACCCGGTAAATTGATGATGAGTTTTCCTGAACTTTTTGCAATCTTATAATCCTGTGCAAATGCTGCTGTTGTTGCAATAAGTGCTACAATAGTGGTGAATATGAACTTTTTCATTTGTTTGTTTTCGTTTTTATGGTTTTATGATAATGATTCAGACTTAACCGTCATGCATGAACCAGTAACCGTCTGTTTGTATTTATGAGCCAAGTGTTAAAATGCTTGAATAGGCGCGTTCTTTTACTGCTTCATTTGTATTTACATCCTGCACCATTTTTTGTAAATCGTCAAGAATTGATTTTTGTTTCATTTCTGTCAACACATGTATCAATTCTATCTGTACCATCGGATCTTTTTGTTTTTTCAGAGATGCAATCAGCTTTTTCTTCACATAATTTTCTCTGTGAAAGCGAGAAAGCGCTTCCAATGCCGCCATTCTTACATTGGTGCTGGGATCTTCATTCATGGTTGAAACCAATGCATCAACGATATCTTTATCTGCCGCTTGCATCCGATAGGCTTTCATTGCTGCAGCAATACGCGTACTGGGCGATTCCATATTTCCCAAACTGGCAAACAACATCTGTTTTTGTTGATCATTTTCTTTGATCAATTGCTGAGCTGCTTCACCAGTTGTTTTTTCAGGCGCTGTTATGGATGCCATTGTATTTGGCTGAACCATCTCTTCTTTAGGTAATATTGGATTGTTGTTTTGCTGTTGATCTTGTTTAGAAGCAACCAATCCTTCTGCAGTTGATGCATCTTGATTTACCCACCAAATGGCAAAGCCCGCAAGCACCAATACACAAGCTGCCGCTACCATACGCAAGGTTCTAAAAGAGATCACCAATGCTTTGGGGCGCTCTTCTTTCACCGGCGCTTGTGCCATTCTTTCCTGAATTCGAGATAACACATCTGCGCCCGGAGTACGATCATCAAATGCTTCTCTATTTTGCTGTATGAATTTTTCCAGTTCACTGCTCATGCAACACCTCCTTCTTTAAGGCTTTTTAATATTTTTTGTTTTGACCGATGGTATTGGATCCTCACATTGTTGTAAGAGATCCCCAATATTTGTGCTATTTCTTCCTGTGGAATATTTTCGAACAGGTATAGTTGCACAATGGTTCTGTTTGATTCCGGTAATTGTTGGATGGCTTTTTTAACCTCGTCAACCTTAAATACAAATTCAGACTCATCAATACTCTCTTCCTGTTTTAGGTAACTGTCTTTTTCTTCCAACTCTACCCATCTCACCTTCTGTTTCCTGATCCAAGAAATGGATTGATTGATGGCAATTCTCTTGATCCAAGCCCTGAATCCACCGGTGTTTTCAAACCGGTGAATGGCTTGAAAAGCGGCTACAAATACTTCCTGTAAAAGATCTTCTGCCTCGCCCGTATGGGGTACAAGACGGTAAATAGTGTTATACACTTCTTTGGAATGCATGTGGTAAAGTGCGGAAAAGGCCGAGGTATCGCCGCTTTTACACCGTTCCACTATTTCCTCGCTCGTTATTGTTTTTACCAGTTCCAAAGATGTTTGCCTGTAGTCTTGTTATCTAATCGCAGTTTCTGCATTTACGTTACAAGATATTCTCAATTTTTTCTTTTAAAGCATAAAAAAAGCCATCCGCCTGAGGCGGATGGCTGAGATTTGGATGGGTGTATTGATTTAGTATTTCTTCTTCTCTCTGATCTCCAACACTTCTTTTTTCAGTGGAGCCAGTTCATTAGGATCCAAGTGATTCCAAGAAGTATTGAAAACCTGCTTGTAATAGTCTTCCAGGGCTTCAATCATTGGGTTGATAACCCCCGGGTCGCGACTGAAACCAATATTAAAGCTTCTTTCAAGTGTATTGTATACAGGGGCTATATATACTTGTTTCTGCTTCAGCGGAATACTCTTCGCCCATAATTTTTCTTTGGTAAGTGGTTCAGCAGCAACCAGGTTTACTTTACCGGATAAGATAAAGAAGCCGGCATACTTATATGCTGTTCTGTAAGTGGCATAACGGCCTTTACCAGATACGTACTCAGAATAGGAGTTCCAGTTGACGTTGGAGCTATTGATATCAAAATCAATTTCTACCTGCAATAACAAGTCGCTTTCTTTTTTATCATTGTATACCACCTGATCATAATACTCGAATGGTCCACGTACGGAATATCCTTTAGCGGTTAATGATTCGTTATAGTCGGCAGCCATTGCTTTAGAAAAATCACTGAATATTTTATAATTCGAGTAAGCAAATTTTTCTTGATAAGCCGGATCTACAAGCAGAAATACTACCTGAGCAGATTTAGCAGGTGCTTTTTGTGGTGGTTCAAAGTCATAACTAGGTGCTTTGATGGTAGGTGCCGGTGGTGGTGCCGTTACTTTTGGTCCGGAGCTTGCCACATACAATACTGCATAAGACAATACGACCAATATTGCCATTAGATTTTTTTTGTTTCTCATATTCGTTTTGTTTTGTGTAGGATATATACGGTTAAAATCGCCATTTGGTACATCAATACATCTATCCAGTCTCCGGTTCCATGCATCCAACCCAACCATTGAAATAATTCAGTTGCCGAAACCATCAATGCTATTCCAATTTTCCAGCCTTTGGGTATTTTCTCCCAACCATCCCAAACCATTACCATCGCCATCCACAGGGAAACACCCCACAAATAATCAGGTATCCATATGGAGCCGGGAAAAGAACTTGTTTCTTTTGAATTGTATAGCAACCATCTTTCAAAAAAAACCGGAACTTTTCTTCCTTTCAGGTAAATCAAAACTCCAGCGATCAGGGGAATCACAACCCAGGCCCATCTCACCATCAAAACCCTTCTATTCGCGCTCAAGCTCTTCTGTATTAATGCGGTCATCAAAAAAGACGACTACATAGTTTTCCGATTTCAGTTTTGCAATCAGATCATCACGGTATTCTATAATTTCCTGCAGTGTTGCAAACAGCTTCGGTGATTTCCATGTCTGTGTTACTTTATCTTTAAAATAGCCTAGCTTTTCAAACTTATTTTTAAAATGTCCAACTGATCTTGTTGCTACAGAACTATAAAAATCCCTGGCTTTATAAAAACCACTGATGATCGCAAATTTTTTATAGTGCGCTGAGCCTTTCGGGTTACACTCTATACAGGTGGTGGAAAGATACATGAATCCATACCCCCCCGTTGTGTCGGCAAATTTGTCGACTTGTTGGGTTGAATCAGGTTCTTGGGCCTTCAATACCGTAGTTCCGAAGATGAATAAGAGGCATACCAATAACTGGCGATAACTGAAAACTCGTTCACGCATTATATAGTAAAATTAGGCTTGTTTAAATCTATAAAAAATACCTGAAAATGAGTAGTTTATCTCTATTTTTCTATGATTCTTATTTTCTTTTGACATTATAAATAGCTACCGGTGGATCAAGGTACTGGTTTCTGTCATTCTGCATATAAATCTTTCGCACGATATTCATTCCTTTGATCACTTTTCCAAAAGCTGCATAGCCCAATTTGTCTTCTACATTTTCTCCTCCTTCATCAAGTCCGGGTTGGTCATCAATGCAAATAAAAAATTCACTGCCTGCCGTTCCCGGTGCCAGTCGGGCAACCGATATCACACCGTCTTTATGTTTTACGCCGGTTTTACCGGTGCTTTCATGTGGTATGCCTGTAATGCTTCTTGCTTTTTCATTTTTGGTTCGCCATAAACCGCCTTGCAAAATTTCTGTCTTAGGTGCATTTGATGGCTGATTGTTTACATTTAATACACGATAAAAAGAAGTGTTCTCATAAAATCCTGAGTCTACATAACTTAAAAACGCAGCGGTGGTAGCGGGTGCTTTATCTGCATACAGCTCTACTTCTATTTCTCCATATTTTGTTTCAATCACCACACGTGGATTTCCGGAATTGGTGGGCTCTTTACAGGTAATGAGGGCTGATAAAAGAAAAAGATAAATCAGTTGCTTCATAACGATTCATTCACTTCAAACAAAAATAACTGCGTCTTTTCCAAAGCTGAGAAATTATTATCAGCAATCATCCATAAAGATCGTTTTCCATTTTTTAATCTTGGGCCCAAACACATGCCTTCTACATTATCAGTATACATACCCAGCTCATCCAGATTCAATAATAATTTTTTTCGAAGTGGTTTTTGGGGTGGATTATTTTTTAAGTTGTTGATCGAGCTAATATCTTCCGCATCATTCAAATCAACCATAAAAATTTTAATCGTACATGCTAATCTACCCGTGGAGAAAGATCTTTCCATTACGAGTAATTTATTATTTCCGATATCCATAATATCCGGAATACCATTCACCATAAAACTCCCCGGCGGATTGGGTGCATACGCCACCGGATCGAGTTTATATGCATACTGAGCAACCGCTTTCCCATTGGATACATTGAATTTGTACAAACGTACCCAAGCATCATTTGGTTCCAAGCTTGCTTGCGGACCATCTTCATACCTGGGTTCTTCTAAGCTCACGAACAAGTTTTGATAGTTATTGGTGAATGTGGCTCCTTCTAAAACACCATTGCGTCTTGGCCCTTTTTCCAGAGCAGACATCCGCAAATTATCCGGCAATGAAAAGCTGCGAATATATTTTCCCGATCTATCCACTACTTGAATAGAGGGGTCTGCGATCACGGTATCTTTTGCTGTTACGATTCTTTCTCCTTCGCTGGTCCATACAATTTGTCTTGTGATGGGATGGTAACGAATGGATTCAGGATCAGGTGTCAGTTGTGGGTTTTCTTTAGAGGAAGGATAGGATTGTCCGTTCGGTTGTTGCAATGTAACGGCTTGTTGGAATAAAACCGTATCGATCTTCTCATCCTTCAATATAACCTTCATCGTGTAAAACCGCGCCGGTTGTAATGCAGATCGGTCATCACTAATAGTATAGAAAACTTGTTCTGTTTTATCAAAATCTATTCCCGATAAACCACCCACTGTTGTTTGCTGAAATGAAAACTGATACGGGATGTCATACACATCAATCAACCGAAGTGAGGTTGGCGTTACTTGCAGTGTTCCCTTTTTTGCTGGAGAACAGGCGTATATAACAAGTAGACAACAAGCAACTATAAATGATTTCAAAACCTAAGTAATTTTTCTGTGTCCTTCTGTGCCCTCTGTGGCAATCAATAAAAACAAACCCTCCTAATTTTTCTTCACCCTCTTCTTATGCGAAAACAACCAAGGCAATAATTTAGGCTCTGCAAAAGCATTGGTCCAACTATCATGTGCCACACCCGGATACTCTGAATAAGTAACATCTTTGGCGCCGGCAGTCATCAACGCTTTGTATAATTCGCGGTTGGGCTCCGGCGATACCACCGGATCTTTTTCTCCATGAAAAATCCACATCGGAACTTCTTTAGCATTTTGTACCAACAATGGAATATCAGCAATACCACAAATCGGAAATGCCGCAGCAAAAAAATCAGGATAACGACGTAAGAGGTCATAGGCACCAAATGCACCCATCGACAACCCTCCGAGATAAACCCTTCTTGGATTGACATGTCGATTGTCTACCAAACTATCCATCAACTGTTTTACCAGTTGTTGTGAAATGGGCGCTTCTCCTTCAGAGTCTACCGCAGCCCATTGTTTTTCTGCTGATCGTTTGTATTTAGACCAGGTCATGTTTTTGGGGCATTGCGGAAAAATAACAATGCCTTCAAAGTATTTACGATTGGTGGGTTCGAGGAAGAGTTTAGCACCATGGGTTAGCTGCGCTTCATTATCATTCCCTCTTTCTCCTGATCCATGGAGAAACATGACCAATGGATAGGCTTTGTTCTTTTTATACTTGGCAGGATACAGTATACGATAGTGTAGGGTATCGTTTCCTTTGATGAATTGTTTCTTTTCATAGGCAGAAAAGTCCTGTGCACTCAGTGTAGTAGAAAAGGAGAAAAGAAACAGCAATGACAGGATGTTTTTCATATGGGATTGTTTGGATAAATCTACTGCAATTTTTATAACTGGCAGTTTTCACTAGAAAAATTAATTGACCGAGTTTAAGCTTACAATCCATTAAAAATTGCGGTAAATACGGTAAGCCTATTTAAGAAACAGGTCTACATTTATTATTAAGCTAAAAACTATGAACCGAATACATTTATCGCCATTTTTATTGTTAGGAGAAGAGAGAATTGGATTAAACTATCCCCCTGATGCCATAATAACCGGATTAATTAAGTCATTAAAGGACGTTCGTTGGAGCCGTGAAAAAAATGGTTGGCACATTCCGTGTAATAAACCCGCTTATGAAGCTTTGGTAGACAAGCTGATGGGGATTGCTACAGTGGAGAATGCAGAATTAAGAAAATACCTTGAGCAGCGAAAAATTATAGTAAAGCAAAATCAAAATAAGTTGTCGTCGGGGACGCATAAAATGATGCTAAATCATCCCTTATCCGTTCCCAACCTTAGCGCGTATGAAAAATTCAGAGACATGCTGGTGCTGAAAGGGTATAGCGCCAATACTATTCGAAACTATAGTAACGAGTTTCATCAACTTTTGAGGGTTTTAGGTAATAAACCGGCTGATACATTAAATAAAGAGCAACTTCTTTCTTATTTATTATGGCTATTGAAAGAAAAAGGCTGTAGCGAAACGCAAGTTCATACGGCAGTCAATGCAATAAAGTTTTATTATGAACAAGTTTTGGGGAGAGATAAAGAACTTTATGATTTACCACGCCCGAAGAAGGCCTTTACCTTGCCGGATATTTTAGCAGAAGAAGAGATTGTGGAATTAATTCACGCGATACCCAATATAAAGCATCGATCTATGATAATGATTGCCTATTCTGCCGGATTGAGGGTAAGCGAAATTGTGAAGTTGCGAATTACTGATATTGACAGTAAACGAATGATGATTCATTTACGAGCCGCTAAAGGTAAAAAAGATAGGATGGTTACTTTATCAAAAAAAATACTAGCTGTTTTACGCGAATATTTTTTGCTCTATAAACCCAGGATATATTTATTTGAAGGCCAAAATGGTGGCGAGTATAGTGTCAGGAGTGTTCAAAAAATAGTACAGGATGCTAAAATAAGAGCCGGCATTACAAAGAAGGGGGGAGTACACAGTTTAAGGCATAGCTACGCTACTCATCTATTAGAAGCAGGAACCGACATTCGAATCATTCAAGAATTATTAGGACACAACAGTATTAAGACAACCATGTTGTACACCCATGTTGCGAATAAAATAATGAGCAAAATTGAGAGTCCTCTAGATAAATTAGATTGGTGACTACTATTTCGCTTTTTCGACCACATCAACCCAAAAAACGAAATCATAAATAGTTGCTTATGAATACATATTTCCATTTTTTTTGTTACTTTTTATGAGCGAGGAATTGCGTACTTTTATTGTTAGCCGCTATTTTACCGTTTAAATTTCTAAGAAAAGCTGTACTTTTAATCCTCAAGAGATACAAGATGTCTAAAGAAGAAATTAAATACGAAATCAGCAAGGTTCTGGATCATTTTTCAGCCAAAGCTTTGGCTGAACTTTTGGCATTTTTAAAAGAATTAGATTCAAAGCATCAATCCGGGCCCTCAACCGATTCTTTGCTAAGCAGAATTCTTACTGAAGACAAAGAGTTATTAGCGAAACTGGCCCAATGATTTCTTTCCACGAAGTTGAAAATATTCATCGACTCCTTATTTCTGAATTTGGTGGCTCACACGGCATCAGAGATAAAGAATTATTAGACTCCGCTTTAGCCAGACCTTTTCAAACATTCGACGGAAAGGAACTTTACTCTACTCCTATAGACAAAGCCGCCTCATTAATCGAAAGTATTCTTATAAATCATCCGTTCGTTGATGGTAACAAAAGAACAGGTTACGTTTTAATGCGACTGTTGTTATTAGGCAATGACATAGACATAAATGCTACTCAAGAAGATAAATACGCTTTTGTTATCAGCATTGCCTCTGGTCAATCAGAATTTGATGACATTATCAGCTGGCTAGCTTCGCATACAATTAAAATTAGCGGCTAACAAGAGGCTTTGCAAAAGTGGGGCGACAGAATTTGGCCCATCAGCAGTAAGAATTCTGACCCGTCTTCAGTAATTTAGCTTAAGCTAATCGGGTCTTTAGTGGCCAAGACGGCAGCAGGAATTCTATTTCCCAACCTTCGCAAAGCCCTTTACGTTAGCAGTAATATCATAAAACCGGTTACAAAAAAGAAACACGACCGAAAAACATAAATTCGTAGCATATAGACATCAATAATGGAGAATCGTTTTACGGAACTAATTTGGCTTATAAAATAATCACGGACTAAGTCAACGAAAGAATTACGATTTCACTACATTTGATAGTATCAAATGATACTATCAAATGAAGCCCCCTTACAACATAACAGGCGAAATTGTTAGGTTGGTTAGTGAAATCTCGCATAAGATTGGAGAGGTAAACGCAAGCTTTCTAACTAAACAGTCACCCGAGTTACGTAAGACAAATCGTATCAGAACAATTCAAGCCTCTCTAGCAGTAGAGGGAAACACTTTATCTGTTGGACAGATTACGGCGATCATTGAAAACAAAAAAGTTCTGGGTCCGTCAAAAGATATTCAAGAAGTTACCAATGCCATTGAAGTGTACAATCAACTCAACAAGCTGAACCCCTTCAGCGAAAAATCTTTTTTGTTAGCACATAAAATATTAATGAGCGGTTTAATTAAAAATTCGGGCAAGTATCGAACTTCTGGCGTTGGGATTGTAAAAGGCTCTCATCTTGCTCATTTAGCACCACCCGCTAGTAATGTTTCTTTCTTAATGAAAGACTTATTTACCTACCTAAAAAAAAGTGATGAACTCATGCTTATTAAAAGCTGTGTGTTTCATTATGAAATGGAATTTATTCATCCATTCTCTGATGGTAACGGCAGAATGGGAAGACTTTGGCAAACGCTTCTATTAATGAATGAATATCCTTTGTTTGAATTTCTACCGTTTGAAACGCTGATCAGTAAAAATCAAAAAAAATATTATCATGCGCTTTCTACCAGTGACAAACAAGGTAATTCAACTTTTTTCATAGTGTTTATGCTTACAATTTTGAGCGAATCGCTTGATGAATTACTTGCAGAAAGACCTGGTCCACTCTCTAGTGCTGACAGAATTCGCATTTTTCTGTCAAACGGAATTCAAGAGTTTACGCGAAAAGATTATTTAGGTTATTTCAAAACGATTTCGTCGGCAACAGCCAGCCGTGATTTAGCAATGGCCGTAAAAGATCGCCTGATTAAAAGAATAGGCGATAAGAACAAAACTGTTTATCAAATAAAAGATACGCTTACTCACAACTGATGCTGCTGCGCATACAACACCATCATCGCCGTATTTTTCAGATCCAGCTTTCTTAGAATGTTTCTACGATGGGTGTCTACCGTATACGTACTCAAAAATAATTTTTCCGCTATTTCATGACTGGTCAACCCTTGTGTGATCAGGTGGATGATTTCTTTTTCCCGCTTGCTCAGCACATCTTCATGTTTGGCGGTGGTGGGCTTTTCCGGTGCCCACATGAAGATTTCTTGTCCCGCTACCGACTCCTGTATGGCTTCCAGTAATTCGTCTGAAGAAAGGTTTTTGATTAAATAGCCTTTTACACCCGCTGTCTTACACTGATAAATAATATCATTATCATGTTCCATGCTCAATATCAGAATAATGGCTTTCGGAAATTCTTGTAAGATGGCGGCTGCTACTTCTGAGCCTTTTCCATCCGGCAAATGATAATCCAACAACAACACTTCCGGTTGCTTCGCTTTGAATAGGGCAATGGTTTCTGCCGCACTGTGCGCCGCTCCTGACCATGTAATCCAATCAATCTCTTTGGTGACACTTTGTATACCTTCTGCAAAAATTTTGTGATCATCTGCAATGGCAACACTTACTTTTCTCATGTTATCTTTTTTCGTTTTCCATAGATACATCAATAATAACCGTAGAACCGAGGTGACTGGAATCCAAATTTATCTTTCCATTCATATACTGCACACGCTGTCGAATACTTTTCCAGCCAATCCCTTCTTCTTTTCCTCTATCAAATCCTTTGCCGTTATCTTCTACCAGCAAAGTTAGTTTGTTCATTTTTTCATCTTCCCAAATCTCTATCGTTACTTCTGAAGCTTCTGCATGTTTTTTGATATTGTGTAGCAGCTCCAAAACAATTCTATACAATGCCGCCTCTGTTCGCAAAGGATATCTATTCTTCAATTGACTTGTATACCGAATCTTATAGCCTTCTCCACTGTTCCATCTGGCAACCGTTTTTTCCAATATTCTATCCAATCCTTGTTCCTGCAGTTGTACAGGCATTAGATCGTGCGCGATATTACGAAGATCTGTTACCGCCATATCCAACTGTTCTCCTATCCAATGTTGCGTTTGCGGGTCTGATTTTAAACGATGATCCGCTCCAATTCTGATGCTCCCTAACAAGCCTCCCAATCCATCATGCAATTCCCGAGCCAATCTGTTTCTTTCTTCCTCTTGTGTTTGTATCATCTTATCTGCTACTTCCCTTTTTTCTTTTTCCAACGCCTGCATCGCCAGGTCTTTTTCTTTTTTATACAGGTTGTATCGTTGTGAAAGACCAAAGGATAAAATAGTACTCTCTCCTAAAAAACCAACCGGAGAGCCATACATATTTGCAAAGAACATCCAGTTGCCGCCAAGATTGTACTGCGACAAGAGCAATAGTAAAATATACACTCCGAAAAAACCCAATGCCGATAAAAAGAAAAGAGCCAATGTTTTTTGTTTGGCATAGCTTTTCCAGATAAAGAGAATGATAAGCACCAGTGCCCCAATCCAAATAATATTCATGCTGGTAAGAAACACATAGCGCATGATTGTTGAACTGTTAGAATAATCTGTGACCAATAAGCCAACACTGGAGATCACCATTAACAACTGAACAATTCTGATCGCCCTTCTATACAAGGGCTGTGTGTTTTGTATGGTAAAAAACCTTGCGGTTAATTCCAGTAAAAAGATATAAGAGATGTTGGAGAAAAAGGGGCGCGCTTTGGCCGTAAAATCTGTCCATTCCGGCCAGAAATATCGAAATCCCATTCCCCATTGTGAAACAATCCATAAAACAGAAAAAGAAACATAGAGGATATAAAAAAAATGAATCGGGTCTTTGAGTGAGATCCAAAGAAATAAATTCAGCATCAACAGCAATACGATCCACCCCAAGAACATCCCATGAAAGAAATTTCTATTGGCGAGATAGGGGGCCAATGCTGTTTCTCCGATCAACCTTAATGGTATGTTGAGTGATTCTCCCTTCTTGTCTACACGCATCAAAATACGTTGCTGTTTTGGTTCTATAGGAAACCAGTAATCGGGATCATCGAAAATCCTTTTTGCATAAGGATAGTAGTCGCCCGATACATAGGTTTGCTTCCATTTCCCGTTTTCTTCTTCATAAATACGGAGATCATTGATATGCGGATTGGCAATTTGTAACCAGCTCTTTTCTGTCGGTGAAATGTTGGTCAATACCCACCAACGATATTGAGTAAATCCTGCGTTGAAAAATCCATCTGTAATTTTTTCAGGGTGTTTCTGTATTTGGTCAAATGCTATTTCCGGCGAATAATTAGCAGAATCCGGCGTGACTAAAAATTCGGGCGTCATTAACCGGTCACTAAACTGCGTAAGCCTATAAGCACCAAACATGGTGAATAGAAAGAGCATGATAGCTCCGCTTATAAGAAGGAGTTTATTACTATTGGATCTTAAAAACATATTGGGGTGAAAATCCGTACCATAACAATACGAAAAAAGCCCGGAATCCGGGCTTTTTGTTTGACTGTTTTATTGGTAAGCAGGTGGATGCATCTCGTCCCATCCGGTTGCTTGTTGATAGGCTTTTGCTGCAGCCAGTATACTCGCTTCGTCAAATAATTTTCCGATGAGGGTAATACTGGTAGGCGTATTGAATCTTTTATCAAACCCCGTTGGAAAACAGACCACCGGATGTCCGGTGAGATTGGTGATGGCCGATTGGTTTCCGCTCCCCCTTGTTGGACAAATAATCACATCAAACTGATTGATGACTTCATTTACTTTTTGCATCAGTAGTAAACGATGTCTGTTGGCGTTGATGTATTCAACCGCGGGAATCAATCTTGATACACGGAAAGTATTCGGCCAATCAAATGAAAATTGTCGGGTCATTAAATCATCAATGTCTTTTCTGGTAAAATCATCAAATGCAGCTGCACATTCTGCGCTAATCACCACATCCATAATATTGAATGGATACACTGCACTATCCGGGAAATCTACCGGAATCAATTCTATGCCCATGTTGCGATAGGCTTCTAATACTTTTAATTCTGTTCTACTGGTATCAGTAATTCTATCAAAATAATTTTTGGCGTACCCGATACGCATCTTTTTGATGTCGGTATTCGGTTTGTAATTAAAAGGCATATTCACCGCACTTTTGTCTTTTCCATCTGTGCCCTTGATATAATAATATACAATCGCAGCATCTTCTGCGCTTCTGCAAATCGGACCTACTTTATCTAAACTCCAGCTTAATGTCATAGCACCAGACCTGCTGATGGCACCAAATGTGGGTCTCAGTCCCGTGGCTCCACAAGTAGATGATGGTGAAATGATGGAACCCCAGGTTTCTGTGCCGATAGCAAAAGGAACAAGCCCCGCTACTGTTGCTGATGCAGAACCCGCCGATGATCCGGATGATCCGAATCTTGTGTTCCATGGATTTTTGGTTCTACCGCCATACCAATAATCACCCATGGCCAATGCGCCGAGTGTAAACTTGCCTACCAAAACCGCTCCCGCTTCTTTTAGTTGTGTGTACACATACGCGTCTTCGTCTATCACTTGATCCTTATATGGTTCAGCTCCCCATGTTGTTTTGGTTCCTTTTACGGCAAACAGATCTTTGAGTCCATAAGGAATCCCGTGTAGTGGGCCGCGGTATTTTCCCGCAGCTATTTCCGCATCAGCCTTGGCCGCCTGTTCGAGGGCAATGGATTCAGTAATGGATATCACACACTGCAAGCTGTCGCCGTATTTTTTGATACGATCGATAAAGAATTTTGTAAGCTCCGCAGAACTAATCTTTTTATTCTTGATCAGTGATGCCAATTGTGGAATGCTGTACCAAGCCAATTCGTTTTTGTTCGCAGGTAAAGAAACATTCTTGGGAATACCCCAATCTATTTTTTCTTGTTTGGTATTGAATTGCATCCCCGGAAGAATAGCGCTGTGTGCAAATGCCGGCTGTGTGCTGTTATTCAGACTCTGTTGGTGCATGCGCTGAAACACCGTTACATTTTCTTTCACGCCTGCATACATGGTATCGATTTCTTTCTGTGTAAAATTCAGATCGAATAATCGAGCGGCGGCAGGAATATCTTTTTTAGATAGCGTGTCTTGCGCCTGAGCTTCAGCGCCAACAAAAAGCGCCAAACAAATCCAAAAAAATCTCATGGTATTCTATATTATTAGTTTTTAAAACAATTTCATTTTCTACTTACTTGTTTCTTGGAACTTCCTTCTTGATTCTTTATTCATCATTCTTTATTCTTCTCACCCAAAGATATTCATCCAATAAAACATTGTTTTTGATAATGGCTTTTTGTCGTATCGCTTCCAGATAAAATCCATTCTTCTGTAACACACGCATGGATGCTTTGTTGTGTTGAAAGGTATTGGCTTCTATTCTTACAACATCCATTTGCTCCTCCACATATTTACAAATGAGTTTACAAGCTTCAGTAGCAATGCCCTTTCCCCAATAAGGTTCACCAATAAAATATCCAATCTCTATATTTTTTTTGTAAACATCTTCTTTCAAAATGCAGCCTGTTCCTCCTACTAGTTTTTCATCAGCGATAATGGCAAAATTTAATGGCGGGTTTTCTGCCGCTGTTTTTGCGATCCATTGCATAGCATCGCTGACGGTATATGGACTTGGAAAAAAATCCCTTACTTGGTTCCAGATGTTTCTGTTATTGGCTACTGACGCCAATGCTTGAGCGTCTTGCATTCGCCAACGTCTCAATTCAACGGTCATCATCCTGCTTTTTAATAGAGCGGTTTAAATATTCACTGTAATCCGGTAATTGTGTTTCGTATTCTTCGTGCATGAAGGGTGATGTAATCAGAAAGTCTGCGGTTGCTCTATCGCAGGCCATGGGTATATTCCACAAAACACATAAACGAAGCAGGGCTTTTACGTCGCTATCATGTGGTTGTGCTTCCATGG
The DNA here is from genome assembly GCA_013391385.1 of Sediminibacterium sp. Gen4. Classification (GTDB taxonomy): domain Bacteria; phylum Bacteroidota; class Bacteroidia; order Chitinophagales; family Chitinophagaceae; genus Sediminibacterium. The sequence continues at coordinate 246,605 of JACBFI010000001.1, forward strand.
GATCCCAGAAAAAGAACATCATGTCTATTTCTCCATTAGCGATCATGGCGCCAATTTGTTGATCGCCGCCCATCGGACCACTCATGAGTTTTCTAACCGGACGATCGATCTTTTCTTCAATAATTCTTCCGGTTGTTCCTGTTGCAAACAGCTCATGTTTTGATAAAACGGTTCTGTTATGAACCACCCATTCCATCAGGTCGGCTTTTTTATGATCGTGAGCAACCAGCGCAATTCTTTTTCGCTTGCCCAATTTTTTTATTGCAGTCATCGTTTCTTCTTGATACGTTTTACCGCATTAAGGTAACCGATTTTTAGTTGTGGTTTCGTGTTATTTTATATTGAACTGCGCAATATGCCAGCAAAGGGTGTAACAAAATTATCAACAAGAGGATCGACGATTTTACATGCAGCATCGATAAAAGAATCGTCAATAAGATCAGGTATAATGGATACACTATGAGTAATATGCCAAACATGACAGAATCAAAAAAAACGGTGCCTTTTGTTTTTGCATAGACCGCTTTCTTAATGAGCGTATACAATGGAATATGCAAAAAGAATCCGATCAATGCAGGAATGGCGAGCGGTATTCGATAATGGGTCTGAGACACGCGCGGTATTTGTATGATTCCGGATATTTGTTGATAGAGTCTCTCATTAAAATATTGAAAATTCTTAGCATCATCTTCATAGGGCAAGAGCTGCTTCGCTTCAATGGGTTCTGCTAAATGAAGTCTGATATGTTTACCAAAAGCGGTAAAGCTGTTATACGATACAGTAACGGGCATCACACGGAGTGGATGTTGTGCTTTTATAACCGATAAAGCAATTCTGGCCGCCCCCTTTTTAAAGGGTTGAAGACTATGCGTATGCAAACAAATGCCTTCAATAAAAATCAGCACGATCTTGTTTTGTTGTAATAATTCGGCAGAACGTTCAATGGCATACTCGTTTTTGTGCAGGTTTTCTCTTCCCTCGCTGATCCGGTAAATCGGGATCATGTGTAAGAGTCTGAGCAAACGGTTGTGCCAGGGTTTCCGAAACGCATCGCCCCGGGCCAAAAAGTGGATCGGTTCTTTAAAATGGGCGGCAATGATGATGGCATCCAAGAATGAGTTAGGATGGTTTGCCACCAATAATAGGGGGCCTTTTTGCTCTAAGTATTGCGGGTGTATGATTTCCTTGTTTACACAAAATATGCGCAACGCGAGTCGTATTGGCAGTTTGATGAGGAAATACAACAATGGGTGAATTTTCTATAAAGTAAGCCTATGTTTCTTTTATTCGCTTGAAAATCAATGAAAAATCGATGTTTAATTAGTTGTTTTCTAATTAATAATAGTAGAACACTTAAAAGAGGTGTTCTTTTATATACAAAAGCCGCTTTCTTTCGAAAGCGGCTCATTTACTAACCCATCTCAAAAAACAGATTTATGCTTCATTCGTAGCCCTGGCTTCTGCCACTTTGGCCCTGATCTTGGCTTCAATTTCGTTAGCGAGTTCGGGGTTATCATGCAGTAATGTTTTTACCGCATCTCGACCCTGACCCAGTTTATTGCTCTCATAGCTGAACCAGCTACCGCTTTTTTGTACGATGCCAAGTTCAACGCCCATATCAATGATCTCTCCCATTTTACTGATACCGCCACCAAAAATGATATCGAATTCGGCTGCGCGGAATGGGGGAGCTACTTTATTTTTTACAACCTTTACTTTCACGCGGTTACCCACGGCTTCATCACCATCTTTGATCTGCGTCATTCTACGGATATCCAGACGAACCGATGCATAGAATTTTAATGCATTACCGCCGGTGGTGGTTTCCGGATTACCGAACATGACACCAATTTTTTCACGCAGCTGATTGATGAAAATGCAGACGGTATTGGTTTTATTAATTGTTGCGGTTAATTTTCTCAATGCCTGACTCATCAAACGAGCTTGCAGACCCATTTTGCTATCGCCCATTTCGCCCTCCAATTCACCTTTTGGAACCAATGCGGCAACAGAGTCAATTACGACTACATCCAATGCTCCGGAGAGAATCAAGCGATCTGCGATCTCTAATGCCTGCTCGCCATAATCCGGTTGAGAGATCAACAGATTATCTACATCTACACCCAATTTCTGCGCATAGCTGCTATCAAATGCGTGTTCCGCATCAATGATGGCACACATGCCTCCTTTTTTTTGCGCTTCGGCAATAACGTGTATAGCAACCGTTGTTTTACCGGATGATTCCGGTCCATATATTTCGACGATCCTTCCTTTAGGTAATCCACCAACGCCTAGCGCCGTATCCAGACCGATGGAGCCCGTGGAGATCACTTCCATCGCATCCTGCGTGCGTTCGTTCATCATCATCACACTTCCTTTTCCAAAATCCTTATCGATCTTGTCGATCGTCAGCTTCAGCGCTTTTAATTTTTCTGCGTTACTCATGGTTTTTTGTTTTTTGAGATAAATGGGATTGTAAAAATAATCCTTTTTTTGAATTAAACTAATTTTTTTAGTAAAATTTAGCTAATTCATTTAGTTGAACCCGTTTTCTCCTTGTGAGGACATAAAAGTAGGGGTTTCGGTTCTTGCTGTTATAGCGTATTTATACGCATTTTTCTGACAATGCGCGCGTGTTGCTAATGGGCTCAAGCAACAATATAACTTGAGGCTTGTAATAGGCCGCTGATTTTCATGATCATCATGATTTACGCGGATTGGATGGTGCTTGTAGCTTGCCGCCTGAAGCTTACAGCTAATAAGTATTCGGCATATTCTCATCCACACAAATAATATGGGCCGCAGATTTTCATGATCATCATGATTTACGCGGATTGGATGGTGCTTGTAGCTTGGGGCCTGAAGCTTGCCGCTAATAAGTATTCGTCATATCCTCATCCACACAAATAATAAAATCAGCTTTTCCGATGTGTTCTTTATCGAGTTGATGAATATTCTTTTGTGATACCGTACTAATGGTTACGATTTTCAAAGATGGATTTTGTTTTTTCAGGTACCAATTGATGCCATCATAATAATCGGAATGATACGCGCCATTATAATGAATCAGTAATGTTCCGGGACGATGGTACTTCAATATAAAAAAGCCATGGTCGCATCTTTCAACGCTTGTGCTTTGGGTAAATTTTCACCGCCATGTCCACCCATCATTTCGATCATTTTTTTGTAGCCGGGTAATTCTGCATCATAAGCAATGGGCAAGGGGGCCATCCATGTTTTTTCTTTGGCAGATATCGTATCCAATACTGCAAATCCACCCCTCGACACCATCGATGCATATCTTCTCGGAACATTGGTAGCAGCAAACGCAATTTTATTTTCTTTCGCAAAATTCACCAATGGGGCATAATCTGTTGGATAGTTTTTCCAGAGTCTGGCCATCGAATCCAATTGTTTTTGTTTGATGGTACCGGCCAAGTATAAATCAAGCGCTTCCTGATTGTCTTGTTCAAACATTTCCGCCCCTAAGACAAGCTCTCTTTTTTCTTTTAGGTCTTTGGTCACTTCCAATTGCAGCCAGTGTGCGATAGCATTGTTGTGGTATTCACCAAAGAGCAACACATCTTTATCGGTTAATCGCTTCAGCATTTTTTCATAGCTGAGTTTTTTCCCTTTCGCATCATACAATACATAAGGCTGCTTTTTTTGTGCGAATAGAGAAAGAGAAAGCAAGAGTGTTGTTATCAAAAAAATGTGCTTCATACCATGCAATGTAAACAAAAACCCTGTGCCGTACTCCGTTCCTCTGTGGCAAAAAAACCACGGAGATACACAGAGTACGGCACAGAGTTGCGCAGAGGCTTTAGCGATTGTATTCGCTTCGCCAGTGGAATTGCTTTTCGGCGAGGCGATATTGTTTGTTGGTTCGTTTGAGTCTTACAAAAACCGTGTCTCCTTTCACAGGACCACGTAAAAGAATAGTGCCACTATCGGGTATAGAATATTTGAGTGTAAACAAACTATCTGATTGTTTGCCGGCCCACCTGAACTCGATCTGTTGTTGGGTACTGTCTACAAAATAGCCGAAATAAGACCTTCCATAAGCCTTTCTGAACAAAGTATCTGAACTGATCATGCTGCCCGTGATTCCGGGTTGTAGAATGAATTGGGTCCATCGTGTTGAGTCTCCAACAATTGCCGGAATGGTATCCTTATTGATCACAAAATCAGCTACATCATAAATACCGGAACGAATGGGTTTTTGATCACTTGTATTTTGCATATCAACATAGCGCTGATAGTTGAAATAAGTGGGAACGATAATAATAAGGATCACAAATAAACCCTTCAATACATAACGAGTGACGCGCTGCCATTTTTTGGTAATCGTTATCTCATATAAACTACTTATTGGCGCAGTTTGATTGAATACAAAAAACGAGAGTATTCTTTTATATTCCTGCAACACCAGAAAAAGAGACATCACTACAAGATGTGTAGAAAATAGCTTTACCGGAATATCATAGCTATAGTTCATCGCCATTACATTGGTAAATACTGCCAGCGATACCATGGCGCCCAGTGTAACCGTTTTTCGATTGAATAATAATAATCCGGCGAACACTTCTGCTACTCCGGAAAAAACCTGATAGGGTGTAGAATAACCAATAAACATCCATGAAAAACGCATCGGCAAATATTCTCCTAGGGGTGTAGCGAGTTGACTCAAAGAAGGAAATATCATTTGCAATGCAAAAATCTTGATGATACCATAACCAAAACAAGTCATGGCTACTTGGTAACGAACGACTGTTACCAATAAATAATTCCAGCGTGGGTACGCTGATTTATTTCTGTCTACCAACGACCATATTGCTGCTGCTATCAGAGAAAATAATGTAAAGAACCAGAGATGTGTCCAAGCCCAAGATGTATCGCCACTTCCATTGAGTGGCACTAGCTCTTTGTATACTTTGAATATAAATCTATTTGCAAACTGAACGAGCTGATCTTGCAGCCAATACCAGGGAACCGTGACTTCTGCTACATATGGAATGTTCTCCAGCCATGTCCATGGGGCAATCGAGATCATCAAATAGATAAAGAAAAAACGGAAGAGGAATTTTTGTGTGAAGCTCCAGCTGGTATTCATACGCGTTGGTTGGTTGGTTGTATGAATTTAATAAAAAAGGCGGAGGATGTTTTACTATCCTCCGCCTCTTGTTTATTTATTGCCACAGAGGGCACAGAAAATCACTGAAAAAGATATTACCAACCGATTCCATAATCTTCTCCATGATTGCTGCTGCCTCCCCAGAAACTACCATGTCTCCAATCAAACCAAATCGCATTGATGGGGCCGCTGGTGCGGTCTTCGAAACTGAGTGTATAGCCCATGCTACGCAATTCTTTTCTTACCCAATCCGGAGTATTACTATGTAATAAAAGATTTCCTGCCCGCGGTGCACGGTCTGATGTTTTATTACCGCCAAGCGATAACCACAATTGATTGGTGTTGATGTTTGCTGCTTCACTCGCTTCTTGTACGGTCATTCCAAACTCAACCATATTCAGGAAAAACTGTAAAAGGTTTTGATCTTGCGTATCTCCTCCCTGTACCGCAAATGATAGCCATGGTTTTCCATCTTTCAGTGCCATAGATGGGGTGAGTGTTACACGCGGTCTTTTTCCCGGTGCTACTACATTGAATGGATTGATCGTTGAATCCAATACAAAACTCTGCATGCGTTGACTCATGCCTACTCCTGTTCTACCGGCAATACATGCCGGCAACCATCCGCCACTCGGTGTAATAGAAACAACCCATCCTTCTTTATCAGCTGCTTCTACCGATGTTGTTCCCATCCATAAGGCTTCTTTGTATTCGGCATCATTCAACATCGCTGTTTGTCTTTGATCATGTGTGGGAGCAAAGCCTCTTTTACTACTGGTATCTTTCACATCATATCCTCTGCTCTTTAATAAACCGATATACGGATTTGTTTTTCCTTCAAATGGATAAGGATCTCCCGGACCCGCATTCGCATCGTTTCTATCCATACGCATTTGCGCAGATCTTTGTTTTGCATAGGCTTTGCTCAACAACCCCTTCATGGGTTCTTCCGGAGGAAAATAAGAATCGCCATAATAAAAGTCTCTGTCTGCAAAACTTAAGTTCATCGCCTGATAAATGGTGTGTATGTAACGAGCAGAATTATATCCCATACTCTTCAGATCAAAATTTTCTAAGATGTTCAAAGCCTGCAACAAAACCGGACCCTGTGTCCACTGTTTTAATTTGTACACTTCAATGCCTTTGTAATTGGTTTGAAGCGGTTCTTCTTCGATGGGTTTCCAATTGGCGAGATCTGCTTTGGTGATGAGTCCGCCCTGCTCTTGTGCTCCTCTCACAAACTCATCCGCAATATCTCCTTTATAAAAACGATCGTATGCTGCATAGATCGCTTCTTTTCTACTTTTGCCCGCTTTCAGTGCATTCTGTTCTGCTTCCACCATTTTAGTGAGTGTGTTCAATAAATCTTTTTGTACAAATATTTCTCCGGCCTCGGGTGCTTCTCTTTTTTCTCCCGGATGTGTTAAAAAAACTTGCTTACTATACGGCCATTGTTTGATCTGTTCTTTTCCTCTCTCTATACTATTCGCTGTTTGTGCTTCAATCGGATAACCGGCTGCCAGATCCATTGCCGGCGCTAATACCTCTTTCAAACTCATGGTACCATACTCTGCCAACATATAACAAATTCCTCCAGGAGTACCTGGTGTTGTAGCCGCTAACGGACCATATTGTGGCGGAAAATTCATTCCCTTACTTTTAAAAAACTCAGGCGTTGCTCCCGTTGGTGCTACACCCATGGCATTGATGGCAATTACTTTTTTTGTTTTGGGATTGTATATCAGTGCTTGTGTTTCTCCTCCCCAACTCAATACATCCCACATGGTACAAGTAGCGGCCAACATGGCACAAGATGCATCTACTGCATTTCCTCCTTTTTGAAAAATCATCGATCCTGCAGTTGCTGCCAATGGTTTACCGGTGATGGCCATCCAGTTTTTTCCATGTAAGGGGGGCTTCTGTGTTTGTTGTGCAAAAGAAAAAGACGAAATAAAAAGAGTGGCAAACAGAAATTTTTTCATGTGTAAATATTGATGCATAAATATAAGCATATCCTCTGTGCAACTCTGTGCCGCACTCTGTGAATCTCAGTGGTTTTAACCACAGAGGTAAAGGAGTTTGACGCAGAGTTGCACAGAGGGGTTTACTAATAGAAAAATCAACTTCGAAATTGAACATTCATTATTCAATATTCCTACGCCATCACTGCCAACATAGACAACAAATGCTCTCCCGCCTCCTTGTTTCCCTGTGCCTTTATTCTTGCGTCTTCCCTCCTGATTCCTTTAGTAAACAGACGCCAGGCAATTTCTCCATCGATGGTGATTAAATTTTCTGCAACAGGAACATCTTCTACTTGTAACCATTGCTGTCCATCATGCAATAAATGCCAGGTACCACCGGCTTCGCCTGTGATTTCAAATGATAAGAGTTCTCCCTTTGTTCCCGGAAAATTTTTATAATGATGTGGCAGTGCTCGCATCGATGTATCTAAATGAGGATAATAAAATTCTCGAGCGTATAATTCTTTTTCTTTTCCAACAGCGAGTCTGATCTGTTGTTGGTGATGCCATTTCTCTGTATACTCTCTTGCCCAATGAAACCAATTCGCTGACTCTTGTTCTCCGGCCCATGCCACAGAAAACAAAGCCGGGGCAAAAGGATCAACAGTCTTCAGGTATTGAGCAACTTCATTATTGGTTTGTTTGAATAAATCCAACACCAATCTAGGACTCATTCTTTTCGCAGCAGTGATCCAGTCAGCATTTAATTCATTCAGATAATTCAATAAATCTTGATAACCATTGATGTTTTGCGGAGGAACTCCAAAATATCCATCTCTTTGAATCGATAATATTCTAATATTTCCATCCAATAAATGCAATATCACATCTTCTACTTTCCACTTAGGTGCAATGGTTTGTTTTTTCCAATCTTCAGGAGACAATGTTTCGAGTAATTCAATCAATTGATGATCCAACGCAGGAATGCGATCAATGATTAATATCGGATCCGGAAATTTCATGATAGAAAGGTAGGAAAACAGAGAAATAAGAAAGTTATTAATGTATTTTCTCTGTTCTTTATTTCATGTTTCTTATTTCTCTGTTTACTATCCTAGTAATCCAGCTGCTTTACTAATCTCCAGCATTCTATCCATCGGTTTTTTAGCAGCTAATCGCAATGTTTCATCCATCTTGATCTCAGGTTGCTCATACATCATACACAAGTATAATTTTTCCAGTGTATTTAGTTTCATGTGTGGACAATCATTGCAAGCACAGTTATTATTTGGCGGCGCAGGAATAAAGGTTTTGTTCGGACTTGCTTGTTGCATCTGATGAAGAATTCCTGTTTCAGTAGCAACGATATATTCCTGATTAGTATCTGTCTGAGAATATTTTAATAACTGTGTAGTACTTCCAATATAATCTGCCACCGCTAATATTGCTTCTTCACATTCGGGGTGGGCGATCAGTTTTGCATTCGGGTGTCTAACCTTAAGTTTGGTAATCTTTTCTAAACTAAAGATCTCATGTACCATACAGGCGCCATTCCAGAGAACCATATCTCTTCCTGTCTTTTTAGCGAGATAGGCACCTAAATTTTTATCGGGAGCGAAAATGATTTTCTTGTCTTTGGGTACACTTTCAATGATCTTCTCTGCATTACCACTGGTACAAATGATATCAGACAGCGCTTTAATCTCTGCTGTGCAGTTGATATAGGAGATGACAATATGATCCGGGTATTTCTCTTTGAAGGCTTTAAATGGTCCCGCAGGGGCACTGTCGGCCAATGAACATCCTGCCTTTAGATCAGGCAAAAGCACTTTTTTGGTTGGATTCAGGATCTTGGCTGTTTCGGCCATGAAGTGTACTCCGGCAAAAACAATAAGATCGGCATTGGTTTCGCGGGCTTTTTGAGCAAGTCCCAGACTATCACCGATATAATCTGCCACATCCTGAATATCGGGCTCTTGGTAATAGTGGGCGAGTATGATGGCATTTTTTTCTTTCTTTAGTCGCTCAATCTCGGCAAAAATATCCAGACGCGCATCTATTTCTATGTCCAGGAAACCTTTTTGTTGAATTTGTTCTTTCACTTCAGAAATGTTCATAATCAAGGTAATATTATTTAATAATACTTATTTATATAAAAGACCTATTACTATTACGGGTGTGGATTTCGGGATAACTAATTTATCCCCACCGTGCAAAGTTAACCTGTACAGATGTATCCACAGGGAATTCACAGGTTTTTCCACGGCATAACATTCAGTTAATATTGAAAACATTGTATTTCAGTCACATCTGTGGAAAGAGGAATACACAATGTCCATTTTTCACAATCCACTTTTCTTCCACTGTTGGTTAAGGTGTGGTAAAATGAGCGGAATTTAGGATGTCTGGTCTCTGATGTCTGATTTGAGGGTATTTATTCGAGCTCTTTCCACATTTGAAAAGGCAAAAACCGGGGTTTTCCACTGAAAATGGAGCTTTTCAACAGAGGTGTGTGGATTATGTAGAATGTCTGATTTCTGATGTCGGATTTATAGTGGGGGTTATGATTTAGGAGATGCTGAAAAAATCAAAAACTCACAAATCAGAGATCAGACATCCGAAATAGCCTTCAGCCTTTGTCTGGCTTGCACCGAAAAGGGTTTTCCACAATTTGTTCAAATGCTTTAAACCCCTATTTTTGCCTCCCGCCACTGGGCGGATTTTATTTATTAGACCAATTTAAACTGTATTATGTCTGTTATTCAAAGAATTCGTGACAAAGGTGCCTGGATCGTATTTGCGATTATCGCGTTGGCCCTAATTGCTTTTATACTTCAGGATGGAGTGGGTCGTGGTGGTAGTGCATTTTCCAATACTACAACGATTGGTAAAGTGAACGGACAAAACATCGAGCGTCTTGATTTTGAAGAGAAGCTTGCTATGCAAGAACGTATGTACGGTGCGCAAGGTGCTCAGCGTGATCAATTGATTGGTTCATTATGGAATCAAGAAGTTGAGCGTATTGTATTGGAACAAGAATACAATAAGTTAGGTCTGCAAGTTTCGGGTAAAGAATTGTCTGATATTTTATTCGGACAAAATTCTCCGTTGCGTCAAGAATTCACAGATCCTAACACAGGTGAATTCAAGGTTGCTGAAGCAAAGCAGGCATTTGCTCAAATTAAAAAGAGCACCAATCAAGAGCAGGTGAACATGATTCAGAAGGCTTATATAGAGCCAACGGTTGAGCAGACATTAAGAAGCAAGTATCTCGCTTTATTACAACAGGCATCTTATGTGCCTAAATGGCTGGTTGAAAAACAACAGGCTGATAATAATGCCATTGCTAACATCTCTTATGTTTATTTTCCATACGCTGCCATTGCAGATAGTGCTGTAAAAGTAACAGATGCTGATATAAGCGCTTACCTGAAAAAGCACAGTAAAGAATACCAGAAAGAAGAAGAAACCAGAAGCATCAACTATGTGTTTTTTGATGCATCTCCTAAAAAAGATGACAGCCTGAATACATTGAATCAGCTGATGAGTTTGAAAGAAGAATTCAGAACCACTTCTGATATCGCTTCATTCTTAAACCGCGCAGGAACTGAATTACCTTATTATGATAGTTATTTTGGTAAATCCAGAATGCAACAACCCAATAAGGATTCAATTCTGAGCACACCGGTAGGCGGATTGTATGGTCCTTATATCGATGGTAACAATTATACCATTGCAAGAATTGTGGGAGCAAAACAATGGCCAGACAGCGCTAAGGTTCGCCATATCCTGATCAACACCTTCAATCCTCAAACCAATCAGGTATTAAGACCCGATAGTGTTGCTAAGAAATTAGTAGACTCTATCGAAGCGGCCATCAAAGGCGGTGCTAGTTTTGATGAACTTTGTAAGAAGTATTCTGAAGATCCCGGAAGTAAGGATAAAGGCGGTGTGTATGAATACTTCCCTCAGGGACAAATGGTTGTTCCATTCAATGATTTTGCATTTGATAAACCAGCAGGATCAAAAGGAGTGGTGAAAACGGATTTTGGTTACCACTACATGGAAGTATTGGGACAAAAGAATTTTAACCCGGCGTATAAAATTGCTTATTTGTCTAAACCCATTCTTTCAAGCGGAGAAACCATCAGCGCTGCCAGTACTGCTGCAGCTCAGTTTGCTTCAGGTGCAAAAGGAAAGAAAGAATTCGATGCCGCGGCATTAAAAGGAAATTTACAAATACTTACAGCCACTGAGATCAAACAAAATGATTTCAACATTAATGGTATTGGTCAAAGCCGCACACTGGTGCGTTGGTTGTATGAAAATAAAAGTGGTGCCGTTTCAGAACCCGTTGAAGTGGGCGATAGATATGTAGTGGCTATTATTACCGGTATTAATCCTGCAGGAACTTTATCACCTGCTGAAGCCAGACCGCTGGTTGAAGGGTTTGTTCGTAACGAAAAGAAAGCGAAGCAAATCTTGGATACCAAGTTCAAAGGATCTACACTTGAAGCCATCGCCACCGCTATCGGATCTACCGTTCAGCGTGCAGACAGCATCAGCTTCTCTACACCATTTATGCCCGGTATCGGAAGCGAACCTAAAATTATTGGAGCTGCTTTCAATAAGTCACTGGCAGGAAAAGCAAGCTCACCGATTGCCGGTACAACGGGAGTTTTTGCGGTAAAAGTAGAAAGTAATGGTGCTCGTCAGGGTAGCATGGATGCAGAAACCGTAAAACAAACCTTATTACAGGGTAACAGAGTAGCGGTGTTCCGTGGTGTTCAGGCACTGAAGAGCGCAGCCAAGGTTAAGGATAACAGATTCAAATTCTATTAATCGATATTAGATGATACGAACGAAAACCCGGCCACTAGGTCGGGTTTTTTGTTGTTGGATAGATTCCGCTTACCGAAAATGCAGAATGAACAGGATATGGTAATTTTGTGTTTTAATTCCGTGTTATGGCAGACGTGATTGTAAATAAGGTAGCAGAAAGCGGATTGATCAGTTTTGATCTGGAAACCTTGTATCCTCAGCAAACAAGAAAGGTCTTTGATCTGAAGGATCATTTGTTTATGGGATTGATTCTGAAAGAAAAAGATTTCAGAGCAGCGCTGTTGCAGATAGACTGGAATGAATATAAAGACGCTGCAGTAGCCATCACTTGTTCTGCGGATGCCATCATTCCGATGTGGGCATATATGTTGGTGGCCAGTTATCTTGAACCGGTAGCATCTACCGTTTTCTTTGGAACAGAAGAACAAATGATTCAGTCCTTATTACTCAAGAATATTGAGTCTGTAAATGCAGATGAGTATACTGATAAAAGGGTCGTGGTAAAAGGCTGTGGAGATGTTGCTATTCCTGAAGCTGCATACGTTGCCATCACACAAAAACTTCGTCCCGTTGCTAAGAGCATCATGTACGGCGAACCATGTAGTACCGTACCCATCTATAAAAAGAAATAAATTTTCTGTGTTTTTCTGTGAACTCAGTGGCAATAAATGCCACAGAAGACACTGAGCAACACAGAAATTATTTTAATGGAATGGTTCTTTTTTTCACTTCATCGAAGCGCTCTTCATAATCTTCGCGGATGGTTCCCAGTATTCTATCCCAGAACAGGAAATACAATCCATAATTCCCCTTGAAATATTGATGGTGTTGGTTGTGGTTCACCGAAGTGTTGATCCATCTGCCAAACCAATGTTTACCAAAGCCCTTTGGATATAACTCATAACCCAAGTGACCATAAACATTATAAATGATCATGAATAAAAAGAAGATCAGTAAATGTGTTTTATGAATAGGAATGGTAAATACAAAAACAAACAGAATTCCAATTTCAATAAAAGCCTCCAGCGGATGAAATGCATAAGCAGCCCAAGGGGAAGGATTGGTAGATTGATGGTGCACCAGGTGTACATAGTTGAATATCTTTTTATGATGCATCAATCTATGACACCAGTAGAAATAAGTGTCGTGTATGAATAACATAATGGGAAAAGCCGCGAAATAATAAACCCAACCAAACTGGGTAATACCAGTATACATAGTGGTATATGGACGAATTCGCGGATGCGTAAAAACAAGCGATGATACCAAAGCGAAAATGATCATCGTAGTAATCGAATAAAGAATCTCTCTGGCGTAATCTTTGTTCCTAGGAAAACGCTGTTGTATTTTTTTATACAGCCATTTATTCCTGAATAGCACATAAAACAAAATGAATGCGATTAGCGCCAGAACAAAATAACGGGTGCCAATCAGTTGCAGGTTTCTGAAGAAAGCGTCCCAGTTCATTGAATATAAAATGATGTAAGTAAAGATACAAAACTCCGTAACCAAATTCTGTGTATCTCTGTGTTTTCAGAGGCAATAAATGCCACAGAAAAGCACAGAAAATCAGAGATTCATGAACTTCTGAAGATTCATCTTGGCTTTCAGTTGTAGTTTTTTATGAAAATAACCTGACCAGCCCAGCAATAAACCCGTAAGACCAAAAGCTTGTCTGCTCCAACGATAGATCGGAAAAGCATCGGAGTGTTCGCAGATCAAGCCATCCTTGAAACGCATATGTGCTTTGATTTTGTTCACCACCTTTCTGCCGGTTTGCGTAAATGTATACACAACGATCCATTCAACCGTAGCATACTCATCGTCTAAAATTTGAATATTTCCGTAAGAGAGCTTAAAGTCTTTAGCTCGCTTACAAAGCATTTCCCACATTGCACGCACTTCATTACCATCTAATAATCCAAATACAGGATCACTGAAAACAGCATCAGGTGTATAACAGGATTGCATGGTGGTATAATCCAATTGCTGAAAAGAGGTGTAGAATTTATGTATGGTAGATTCCATGAAAAAAAGATTCAAGAATGAAGTAACAAGTTACAAGGTCCAAAGGACTCCCTTGGAGAAGATTCAAGATCCCAACCAATCTTTCAACTAGCTCCGGACTTAAGTCCGGAGCTAGTCGAAGAGAACGATATTCTTTATTCATCATTCCTAATGCGCTTCCAGCCAATTATGTCCCATTCCTACTTCTGCTTCAACAGGCACTTCGTTGGGAAGCGGCATAGCCGTTGTCATACAGCTGATGATCAGCTCTTTTAATTTCGGAACTTCGGATTCTACGGCATCAAACACCAATTCATCGTGAACTTGTAAAATCATTTTTGATTGCCATTTGCCGACTCCCATCTCCTGATGTATTTTAATCATCGCCAGCTTGATCATATCGGCAGCGGTTCCTTGAATGGGAGAGTTGATGGCGTTTCGTTCCGCATAACCACGAACAGTGAAATTGCCACTATTGATGTCTTTTAACCATCGTTTTCTTCCGGCAAGCGTTTGCACATAACCATTTTCTTTAGCGAAGTTTACTTGCTCATCCATGTATCGCTGAATATTTGGGAACTCTTTTTTGTAGTTATCAATGATCTCTTTGGCTTCCGTTCTACTAATACCCAGGTTGTCGGCCAATCCAAAAGCACCTTGTCCATAAATGATTCCAAAGTTCACGCTCTTGGCTTTGTAGCGCATTTCCTTGGTGACTTCACTTTCCGGAACAGCATATACTTTTGCTGCAGTAGCGGTGTGAATGTCTTTATGTTGTCTAAACGCTTCGCACATATTAGGGTCGCCACTGATGGCCGCTACGATACGCAATTCAATCTGAGAATAATCGGCACTCAATAAAACGCGACCCGTTTCTCTGGGAATAAATGCTTTTCTGATCTCTCTTCCTCGCGCTGTTCTGATGGGAATATTTTGCAGATTCGGATTATTACTGCTCAATCTTCCTGTAACAGCAACAGCCTGCGCATAACTGGTATGTACTCGTCCCGTTTTTGGATTGATCATTTCAGGAAGGGCATCTACATATGTAGATTTCAATTTGGTGAGTTCACGAAATCCAAGAATATCATCTACAATCTTATGTTGACTCGCCAACTTCAATAACACATCTTCACCGGTAGCATATTGTCCGGTTTTGGTTTTTTTGGCCTTGGGATCCAGTTTTAGTTTTTCAAACAGGACCTCACCCAGCTGTTTTGGAGAAGCCAAATTAAAACGAACCCCCGCTTGCGCATAAACGCTTTCTTCGCAACGCTTCGCTTCTGTTTCTAATTCTTTGCTATAGTCTTGTAAAAAAGGAACATCAATCTTAACACCTTCAAACTCCATATCTGTTAATACACGCACAAGAGGGTTTTCTACTTTTTCAAAAACCTGTGCCACTTCTTTTTCTTGCAATAGTGGAACAAAAACATGTTTCAGTTGCAAAGTAATATCTGCATCTTCAGCAGCATATTCTTTGATCTTCTCAAGTTCCACATCACGCATGCTTCCCTGGTTCTTTCCTTTTTTACCAATCAATTCTTCTATGTGTACCGGTTCATAACCCAGGTACTGAGCACTGAGCAGATCCATACTTCTTCTTCCTTCCGGCTCAATCAGGTAATGCGCCAGCATGGTATCAAATAATTGCCCCTTCAATTCAATACCATACCATTTCAATACCAAGAGATCGTATTTGGTATTTTGTCCAACCCAGGTAATATCTGTTTTCTCAAACAACGGTTTAAATAGAGAAAGCAGATGGTGAACTTTTTCTTGTTCTGCCGGACAAGGAACATAATATCCTTCTCCGGGTTTGTAAGAAAAACTCAGGCCAACCAGTTCTACATTATTGGCGTCTGTACCCGTAGTTTCCGAATCAAAGCAAATTTCTTTGTGTTGTAAAAGCTCTTTTACCAGATGTTGAATGGCGCCATCACCCTGAATCAGTTGATAGTTGTGAGGCGTATTGTGGATGTTTTTGTCTGCAATCAATCCGGATTGTTCAGCAGTAGAACCATAGACAGACGCTGTCTCAGGCTCTTTTTCTTTGGAGGTTTTTGTTTTAGGCGCTTCTACAGCATTCCCAAACAAATCTGTTTGTACCCCTTGAGGTGCTGCGTGAAAGGCGTTGAAATCTTCTCCCAATATTCTTTTACCCAGCGTTTTGAATTCAAGCTCTGTAAAAACTTCTGTCAATGCTTCACGATTCCATTCTTTTAAACGATAATCTTCTTCATGAAATTCAACAGGGACATTTGTGATAATGGTTGCCAATTTTTTGCTCACAATCGCAAGGTCTGCACCGTTCCTTACTTTTTCACCAAGCGCACCCTTGATCTTGTCCGCATTGGCCAATACGTTCTCTAGCGTATCGTATTCTTTCAACAATTTGGCAGCTGTCTTTTCTCCCACACCTGGAATACCGGGAATATTATCTACCGCATCACCCATCAATCCTAACATATCAACCACCTGTTCTACTCTTTGAATGTCCCATTTCTCACAAATTTTGGCGGCATCTACAATTTCTTCTGGGTTGCCATAGGCGGGAGGTTTGTAAATGTATACACCCGGATGAATCAGCAATTGTCCATAATCCTTATCAGGCGTTACCATATATACTTCATAGCCTTTATCCGCGGCCTGCCAGGCTACCGTACCAATCACATCATCGGCTTCGTAACCATCCATTTCTACCACCGGAATATTGAAACCGCGAATGATGCGTTGGATATCGGGGATCGATTCTAATAAATCTTCAGGAGCTTCTTGTCTGTTCGCTTTATAATCTGTAAAGTCTGTATGACGTTCTGTGGGCGCATGTGTATCGAAACAAACCGCAAGATGTGTTGGTTTTTCTTTATTGATGAGATCAAATAAAGTATTCGTAAACCCAAATTGTGCGTTGGTATTTCTTCCCTTTGAAGTGATACGCGGATTACGGATGAGTGCATAATAGGCACGATAGATCAATGCCATGGCATCCAGTAAAAATAATTTCTTACTCATGAAGCTAAGGTAGGGAATTGTGAATGGTGAATTGTCAATTTCGTGGTTTCTAATTGACAATTCACCATTCACAATTGACAATTAAGATCGCTTCTTTTTGAGATTCAAATAATCCAAGAAATAGATTACACGAATGGAAATACTATTCTGCTGATCAGAGCGTAACGTATTACCAAAGTTTTTGAAATAGTTGGTATTCACATCTCTATTAAAGCTACTGATGGCGTCTTTCCAAACCACATTGATAAAACTACCTAGCGCGAACTGCCAGGTATACACCATATCAATATTGAAGTAATTCACATTAAAGTCAACATTATTGCTAATGCCTCCGGGAATATGATTGAGATAACCATCTTCTCTGAGTTTGTAAAACTCTTTGTTGGCCACTTTGCTCCAGTAATGTCTGGCACGGAAAGTCAACCCCATTTTATTATTGAAATTGTATTTCACATTGAATACATTTTCAACCGTATTTCTTTTTCGTAATGCAAAAATGATACTGTCCGGACTATACATCGTTGCATAACCTAGGTTATTGTGAAAGAATTGCAGAAAGGTGTTTACTGATAATGTCAGTTTTTTATTGAAACGATAGTTGTGTCTTAAGAAAATATCCTGTCCATTACTACCATATTGATTAAATGTTCTGTTGAAAATCTCAACCACTGTAGAGTATTTTTTGGCATTGTTGGTTTCAAACCAGAAACCGGCCGACCAACTACCCGGACGTTTGAAAACCTTACCATTAACACGCGGCTCAAAGAAATCATTTTGCTCAGGGTTAACATTAATGTTGAAACCGGCCCACCACAAATTCTTTAACTGTGTATTGGCGTTAAAATTCAAATTGAGCCTTTGATAGTCCATGGGTTTGTAACGCATCGAATAATTGACGTTGATATTTGCCTGAATGCGATTATACCATTTCTTCGGCTGCAACCAACGATAACCCATCCAAAATCCATTATTGAAATAGTTGTTATTGGTAAAGTATCCCATATCGTTATGGTTATACTTATTGTCGGCCAGTTCTTGCCAGATATTGAAGTTGAAACGACCGCTGGTTTTCCCAAATCCCAATGTGTGGTTATAGCCGGTGAGTGTTTTACCCGGTGCTTCATATCCAATTAACTGACTCACGCCCACTTGTCCGTTTACATTCCAGGTGTTTTTCTTGTCATAAATATCCCAAAGTGCCGCGGTTACATTCGCATCGTAATCGGTGCCGCTTCTGGTTACATTGGTGTTGATGAGGGAAACGCTAGAGTTGTTTTTTAATGATTGATCAAACACCAGAATATTGTAATTGGTCAACGGGTTGGTTTCAATTCTGCGCGTTTCTTTATCGCCATTTTCTATGGTAGCATACTGTGCTTTCGTAACGGCATTAAAAACACCGATACCCAAACCGCCACTGGTTCTACCACTGATCTTACTGGCATTCAACAATCTTGTTTCTAATGGATTGTTGAGAATGGTTTCACCCGGTTTTAATTGACCATTTACACTTCCCAGGTGCATGGGCGTTCCGCCAATTCTACGGCTATAAAATAGATTGCCTTTTCCAAACAACTCAGTTCCTTCCGTAAAGAATGTTCTATTCTCATTGAACTGCACTTCAAAGGGTGTAAGGTTTAACACCTGATTATCGCTCTGTACTTGTCCAAAATCAGGAACCAGTGTCATATCAAGCGTAAAAGCCTGATTGATACCATACTTCACATCCATACCGCCATTGATAGAGGTGGTGGTGTTTTTTACTCCCGGTGTGTTGTACGGAAAGTGATTGGCATAGGTGGATAAATATGGAGAGAAAGAAAGACGAATGGGAGGCTTGATATCTTTAATTCCGGTCCACAAGCCAAACTGTGCCAAGAAGTTTCCGCCAATGGCAGGGTCTGTTGGACTCCACATCAATTGTTTACCGCTCTTGCTTCTTCTTCTGGTAATGTTGATACCCCAGTCTTGAACTTTTGTATTACCAAATCGAATGGCGCCATAGGGAATCTTCATTTCAAAGGTCCAGCCATCGGATTGCAGTTGTGCATTGCTTTCAAAAACGCTGTTCCAGCTGCCGTCTTCACCGTTAGAGGAATACTTAGCATCAAACTGTTCTCCTAAAGCGGTTACATAATAGCCAAAGCCATTGATCTTATCATTGTAAGTGTCGAATATGACGCCTACAAAGTCGTTCACCCCTACTACATCTCGACCTACCAGTTCTTTGGTAATGCTATCCGGACTTGCCTCATGTGCGTAACCTGCTATATAAATTGCATCGTTATCATATAGAATGCGAATCTCTGTTCTGTTCTTCTCATCTTCTTTATTGCCAAAAGTAGGACGCCATTCTACAAAATCTGTAGCGATGGGAGCCGATAACCATGCCGAGTCTTTGAGATTGCCATCAATCACAATTTTCTGAGTGGTTCTGGTAGCTTCAATTTTTTTAACCACACGTGTACTATTCTGCGCACGCAGCGTAAATGCGGTTGATAATATTAGTAATAAAACCAGGGATAAGGGTCTCATACAGTCGTTTTGCAGGTAATGGTTTTTCTTCATGTTGTTCTTTTTCCGGCCCGTTGTCGTAAAAAACAACAAGCTTTACGAAAAGAAACGTAGTAAAACTAAGAACGTTACATGCCGACCGCTGTTAATGACTGTACAAGAAAGATGAACGGTAATTGAAAGAGACGGGTGGTAAATAGGTGGGGTGTGCTTGTAAATATTTTGTTAACCGAAAACAAAAATCCCGATCTGCTTAGACGGATCGGGATTTTGTAACAAAAACGTCGTTTTTTTACTCTTAAGTAACTAAATTATCAGGAACCAGTACTAAACCTAATCTTGTTGCTTGTTGCTTTAATTTTTTTAGTTGTCGTACTTTGAATGACTCAAGATATTGATCTCTGTCAAGAGGACAAAATCGTAGTTTTTCTTTCATGAGTTTGTAAAAGATGATAGCTATTTTTCTTGCGGTGGCCGTGACAGCTCTAGATGTGCCACTTCTCATTTTTATTCGGTTATAAAATATAGCTAACCAATTTTTACTCCTTTGAACTGCAAAAGCTGCCATTTTAAATATTTGCCCGGCTTTGTTCCTTTTCCGAGGAACCCGGCTACTAAGGAGTTTACCACCAGATACTTTATTATTTGGAGCCAGGTTTAGCCAAGCTGTAAAGTGCTTAGCAGTAGGCCATTTACTCATGTCTAAACCTATTTCGCTAATAATCTCAGTAGCATTTGTATCTGTAATACCAAATATTTCGGTTAAGTCGGTACCTACAATCTTTTGTAACATGTCTGTAGCATCAAAATTGAGGTTGTTTTTATTTGTTTTATACTTTTTCTTAACTGGATAAAGGGATTGGATTTGATCACTTTCGCAATAAGAGGCTTTCTCTTCAATATGCCCTTTTATGTGTAGATCGCATTCTTTTATCATTTCCTGATAAGTATGGTACAGATCA
>JACBFI010000020.1 GCA_013391385.1 Sediminibacterium sp. Gen4
TCCTAAGCCTAAATTTGAGTAATTTGTAGGAAATAGCAAGCGGTGTTTTGGTGTTACCAAAACTCATTTTTCTAGCGAAAAATCCGCTTGCTCCGTCACAAGTTCCGTGAGGGTTAAAAAACGATTCAAGCATTGCCCAATGGCAAGACCAAAGAAGATTGAAAAGGAAAAGAAAAAATTAAGAACCTCTGTATGCATGACCGAGGATGAAAAAAAATTATTGGTCCAAAAGGCTCAATCAGCCGGTTTAGAACTTAGCCCCTATCTGGTCGCCTGTGGACTTACAAAAGTTATTAAAGCCCCCATTACCTACTTTGATCGCCAGGGAATTGCACAGCTGGCTAGGGTCGGAAATAATATTAATCAAATCACTAAAGCTGTCAATATGGCAAATTTGGATAGGAGATTATTTGATGAAGCAATACAGCAAATTGAGGAATTACAAGAATTGTTATACGAAATTACTCGTGGTAAATGATATCAAAAATTTCCATAGGATCTGGCATTGGGGGCTGTCTGGATTACCTGATGAATGAAAAAAAGGGTCCTGTGGTCCTAGTTGCTCAGGGCATGAGTGATACTAAGAAGAAAGCTAAAGCAGACTTTAGAGCCTGGGCATCTATTAACCCGAAATTGACAAAAAACGTTTTACATATCCCCCTCTCCTTTTCTCCAGCTGATAAGCAAAAATTAATATCAGATCCTCACTTAAAAGAAAAAATAATTTCTCGGTATGTTGAATTGATGTCTAAGCAAGGATATGGGCTTAATAAAAGTCAATACATAGCAATTGAACATCATGATACAAAACATCCTCATATACATTTAGTATTTAACAGAATTGACGAAAATGGTAAAACAATCAAAGATGGTTTCATTGCTCTTAATTCAAAAAAGGTATGTAAACAAATTACAAAAGAGTTCGATCTCACTTTAGCAGAAAGTAAATCAAAAACAATCAACAAAGATTTACAGTACGGAAAAGAAAAATTAAAAACGGAAATTTATCAAACTCTTTTCGATCTCAAGTTGAGAAATAAATATGTTTCTTTAAATGATATCGAAAAAAAGTTATCAGAAAAAAATATCGAGCTTCAATTAATCATTGATGATAATGGAATTGTTTACGGATCATACTATACACAAAAAATTGGTGAAAAAACAATTAAGATAAAAACGTCTTCGATAGACAAAGATCTAACGCTGAAAAAGCTTGTAGAGTCACACAGATTACATCTAATACGTGAAAGTTTACAAGAGGAATATAAACAAAGAAGAGAAATAACGAATGTCATTAATGATCTTGATCACTCATTCGTTAAGTATGCCAGAGATGAATCAAGAATGCAAGATGATCTTGCCACAATCATTACTCTCGGTTTGTTCAAACAAACTAAACCAAGGGTTTTGAACAGAAGTAATTTTGCCACAGCTTTTGAATTAAACAATAAACGAAAAGCAGTTAAATCAGTTCTAGCTTCTTCCCTGCTCCAAGCTTTTGATAAGGCAAAAAGTTTTGAAGATCTTCAAACAAGATTGAACAAACAGAACATAAAAACTTTAGCGTTAAGACGAGAGAAAAAAATATTGGTAAGTTCTGGTGATATGCATTTTTTATCAACTGATTTACATCCTGATTTAAGCTATGATTATGTTCATATCCATTTTCAGAATAATAAACAAGATGCTCTCTCCTATTTAACACTTCAATTTGATCATCTTAAAGACCAGGTTAAATCAATAGATGAATTATCACGGATGTTGCCAAAAGAGATTACAATTGACATTAAAAAAATACCTACTGAAAATGGTGGCTTTAAAGAGCAAATAACTTTTTTGGTCCTGGGTGAACAAATTAAAAGAAACCAGCTCAGCAAAGTTGCTAATAATTGGCTTAATGGACTTGCTTTTGGTGTGAACGAACCGACCTTAGAATTAAACACCGGAGCTGATCTAAAAGCAATCATACTGGAAGCTATTAATCATGCCGTTTCTCAAGAAGGACTAAAAGAAATTTTGAAATCAAAAGGAATAGAAAGTATTTTTAAATATGATAATCAGGATAACCTCGTAGGTGTTCGATTTAACCATGAAGGTCAATCTTTCAAAGGATCTGATATCGGGTTAAGCGCCAAATCGATCACAAAAAAACTACCTGCTAAGAATGATGATCAGAAACCAAACCCGGGTTTAAAGCTCTGAGCTTTTCCCAAAAAATGAAAGTAAAATGAAAACCAGTTCAACACAATCCTGGCAGCTTGCCAGTTTTACGATTGACTTCGTAATTCTTTTATTACTTACGTTAGAAAACCCGTTAGCTTACGAGTTCTACGAAAAACATCTTACTCTTTTTACAAAGATACCATTACGGGTTCAGTATGGAATAGGTCTTCTTTGGATGCTCGGCTCTGCCGCTTTTACTATGATACCCATTTTGGTCTATAAAATGAAGTTTTATAGGAAAGAACAAAAGAGATCGCGATTACTTAAAATGTTTGGCTTCCTAATAATTTCCTGGGCATCATATACCGGTCATTTCATCTTTGACAATCCTCCAGTGGTGGATTTATTCGTTTTATTATCATTTATAGCAAGTTTTCTTTTTGCCCTTGGCCAGTTTGCAAAACTCTTCAGGATTGATCTGAAATTAAGCGATGAAGAATTGACAGATAAAATGAGTTTGATCAAAGCAAATTCCAGTCTTATTGAATCTGAATTTTCTTTCAACTTCAAAACAAACCAAGGTTATGTTAATTTAATGAATCCTTTTAGAGGAATATTCGTTGTTGGCACAGCCGGTGCAGGTAAAACATATACTCTAATTGAATCTATAATTGATCAGGCATTCCGAAAAGGATATACAGCTTTTATTTATGATTTTAAATTTCCGGGGCTTGCTGAATATACATGGAATTCCTATCAATTAAATTGTAAACACTCAAAATTAAAAAAACCATCTTTTTATGTTCTCTATTTTAAAGATATAAGGTACAGTCACCGATGTAATCCATTACACCCTTCAATTCTCGTAGAAAAAGCATTTGCGTTACAAGCCACTAAAACAATTTTGTTCAACATTAATCCGGAATGGGCGAAAAAACAAGGTGAATTTTTCTCATCCAGTGCCATGGCAATTTGCCAAGCTGCAATGTGGTTTTTAAGACAAGAAGCTGTTAGACTCAATAGGAACTATTCAACACTTCCTCACGTGATTGAATTTGTCTCTTTTCCTAACAGTAATATGTTGGTTGACGTGCTACTAGATGAACAAGACGTACAAACAATAATGACCCCCATTAAGGATGCAATCAATAAGGGTGCCAACGAACAACTTGCCGGTCAATTAGGCTCACTTCAAATAGGTTTATCTAGCATCGTAGATAATAAACTGTATTACGTTATGTCAGGTCATGATTTTAGTTTAGATATAAATAATCCTGATGATCCAAAAGTCCTAGTCCTTGGAAATGACGATGCTCTCAAACAGGCTTATGCCCCTGCGCTATCCTTATACGCATCCACTGTAGCAAATACAATTAACCAAAAGGGTAGAAGGCACTGTTTATTTGCCGTAGATGAATACCCAACAATGTTCGTGATGAACATCGAAAACCTTCCAAACACCGGTAGGAGTAACAAAATTTGTACTCTTTTGGGATTACAGAACTTTTATCAATCTGAACAAGTTTATGGTAAGGAAGCAAGTCAGGTTATTAACGCCTCATTCGCTAATATAATGATGGGACAAACCAATGATGAGAAAACAGCCCAGTTTGCTCAAAATGTCTTGGGACAATATACTCACCGGAAAAAGGATATGTCTATTCAATTTGAAAGTGATGGCGGAAGTCATTCTTTAAGAGAAGAAAAACGTAAGGTCATAGAGGTTAACGATATGATGGAACTAGATGCCGGTGTTTTTGTTGGAAAAGTAGCCGATGCCGGTGGAGAAGGGAAGGAGAAGAAGTTTTTTGCAAAGTTTGAGACTATCAAACAGCCACATAATGAAAAATTACCTATGATGAATAAAGATCTGGCTAATAAGTCAGACGATGAAATCGAAAAAATACTTTACGACAATACATCTCAAATCAAAAATGAGATATATGAACTTATTGCATCCAGGTATTTCAGAATAAAAGTCTATCTCCGATTAACCAATAATCAACAAGTAAATGAGTATCTCAATAAGTCTATTTTAAAATATTACTTTGAAAACCGACAGTTTACTGATTTGAGTTTAAACGAGATGGGACTCTTCGATAAAACAAAAAAAGAAGTATTCAATAAAATTACTGAGGATATTGTCAAAGATTGTGTTCAGTTTTATCAAATTACAGAGGCGAGAGGAGGGAAGGCAATCTCAGGAAAATTAACCGTAGAGGAATACACTATTCGTTGGCAATTAGATCCGATGAGGACTATGGATGATGGAAATGTCGAAGAAAATCCAAAATCACCAATCAATTTGATATCAAAATATTTCGAGTCTCTACAACCGGCCAAGGATTCTCAACCCATAATTGAAGAAATGTCAATAGAACAATCGGATTTAGTGCTAGATTATGACCAAGAGATTGACGCAACTAACACGGAAGATGAAAAGTCTATAGCATTGTTCAATTCCTATATTTCAGAGCTAATTACCATGGCAAGAGAAAATATAGAACTACACCGTGTTATAGAAGAGTTTATGATCAAACATGAAGAAGATCTGTCTTTGATTGAAGATTATTGTAAAACTGTCAGCCAAGGCTCCAGTGATAATATATACGACTATATCTATGATTTTATTTCCTTTAACGCCGTTCAAGATGTTATCAATCTTCATAATGAATACAGAGATTTTTATGCCTATTTATCTGATCAAGAGTTCAAGGAAAAAATACTACACCTGGTAGGTGATCCGGGTGACAGTGAACTTGAGAACGTCGACCCCAAAAAAGTACCCGATATATTGGCTTTGGGAAACACAGTTTTAAATGGAATCAGAAAAAAATTACAACTTTCCATAAACGCCTAATTTATAGTCGATTTATTGTTAAATCGTTGTCATAATATAGTCAAAATGGGTATTTAAAATTTTAATCACTTGATTTTCAATGCTTATGCATTTGAAAAGCCCTAAAATGACAATGATTTAACTATAATAAAGCAATAATATAACAATGTTATTATCTTATTACACCAAGATTTTCTTGGTGTTTTTTATTTCCCTGAGATCCGATATTTGGAAATATCAACATAACCGACTAACTTCACAGTTATATAATATAAATCATATTCATGCGCTCCACTTATCCTTTATCCAAAACTGATCAAATAATAGAAGACTTAGCAGCTGATCAATTCCAGTTTTCTAACCTTACTATCGACTCTCTTTCTAAGTATTTGAAATCTCCCATACAAGGAGAATCACTCATCAAATTAAATCTGCTCTTCTCTAATAAAGCCCAGGGAATTTTGGCATTTCAAAAAAACAATGATGTTGTTTCCGTCATTCTTACAGCTTTTAATGCTGAATCCGGAATCAATTTTAAATATGATCCTAAACACTTTCCTTATACTCCTGATTTTACTCAACTTGTAAATTATCTAAATGGAAAAGCTATCCTATTAAATAGGACGAATAAGGATGGAATTCTAGGAGAATATTTTATTCAGGCTATTCCTGAACACTATGACAAACAAAAGATTAAACATTTAAAACTGCATCCACAACAGACTTACCTAATGGTAAGCAATAATTATCTCAAGATGCAACCGGGCTCTGAAAATTTTAAAGTAGGAGGGAGGTCAATCTCAGAGCTTGAATATGCAGATTTGAAAAAAGGTAATACTGTAACAGTTCATAATCCCTGGTTTTTTGTCGCAAAACAAAACCAACCTAATAAGGTTGAAAAAATAAACCTATACGGCCAATATGCATATGATATCGACTTGTTCAAAAAATCATATAAACGTATTGAAGGAATAAAACCTGCTATTGAACCGGAATTTTTAGCCAGGAACATTTCCCAATTTGTAGAACATATTGGTAAAATGATAGGAGAAAAAGATTTTGAAAATAAGCTGATGCTAGGAATGGAGAATGCGCATACAGCAAAGAAAGGGGACTGGAACTATTTATTTAATCATCTTCTTTTTGCTGCTAATACTTCTTACGTTAAGAATGGAAATAATCCGAAAGAGTATATTTATCCATTTCAACAACGTGGCTATGAAATAACTACAAGCCTCACTGAAAAGAGCATTCATTTACATCCACAAGGATTATCACATGATTCTTCAGTATCAATTGAAATAACAGATCCTGTTAAAATTCTAGATAGTCTGCTTAAATCCCAGCAAGTATCAGAAACAGTATATGATTTATCAATTGAACAGCTCTCCAATAACAAGAATGAAGGATTAAAACTATAAGTATGAAAACGCTTGATTTTGCTCAATTGAAGGAAATGGTATCAGTCATCGATGTTGCGAAACATTTAGGGTATTCTGATAGAACACAGTGGGCAAGAAGCAAACGTTCCAAAAAGAATCCCTGTTACGAATCTCCAAATGGTGATAAAATCATAATTACAAATCCAACTGATTATTCGCGCCAAGTTTTTCGTAATCCCTATGATTCATCTGACTTTGGCGATGTTATAAGTTTTGTAGGAAAGAGACTCAATTTAGATGCTAAAGGGATAACAGAATACCTGACAAATTTCAATAAGAATATACCCGTTATAAAACAACAAAGCCCACAGAATAAAATTGAAAGTGATTCTAAACAATTTCAATCACATTATTTTAAATTATCTGTTTTATCAGGTCCTAACCACAATTACTTGCTTCGCAGAAATTTAAGCGATGAAACATTGTATTCACCTGCCTTTAAAGATGTATTTAAGGACGTTCAAATTCCAGTTTTTTCCCAAAACAAATTTATTAAACATAGTGATGATCGTTACATCGGAGTAACATACCATACAGCGATAGATTCTCCTATATCTGCAATTGACTATAGAAATTCAGAAGTAAAAAAATTTGGAATTACTTCACAAAAAAGCGTAAGCATTGGTTTTTCCAATATCCCAGCAGTAATTCGCAATATTAAAATTGCCGAAAGCCCTATCGATGCTGCAAGTCATTATCAGATTAATCCTGATAAAAATAATGAAACCCTATACATTTTCACAGGTGGCAATTTATCTCTTGGACAATTATTGGCTATTGATAAAATTATTCTTTCTCAACCTAATGAAGTAAACACAACATTATTATTTGATAAAGATGTAGCGGGTACAATTTATGATTTGAATTATTTATGTCACAGACTTCAACATCCTTTGACTAATTCAATGCCAAATGAAGCATTACAATTGTTTGATAAGGAACAAGAGAATTTTCCGGAAATTAATGTACAACAAAGTTTAAAATCTGTAAGCCTATCAATCAATACAGACTCTTTATCATCTGATCAGTTGAAGCGCATATTTAATTGCGAAAAAGCATTTAACCTTTCCTGCGTAGCTAAAGAAAATATGCTTACGATTAGTGCAGATAAAAATTATGAAGAAATTTCAAAACTTGTGGAATTAACAAAACATGTATTTCCTATTCTAAGTTCAATTTCAGTAGAAAAAACACCGGTAGGAAAAGATTGGAATAATTATCTCAATAAACATCAAGAAGAGTCAAAAACTATTGTTTTTGATTCTCCAAAAGTTTCAGATACCAACCCACTTTATGATCGTGAGTATACATCGCCTTTCATGGAAGCTATGGAAGAAGGCCTTTTTCCTGAAAATGAAACTAAGCAAACTAAAGAATCGCCATTAATAGGTTATCAGTTTAAAGATGAAAAAAAAGTTTATGAAATCTATGCGATTCGTGCTGATGGAAAAATCTATTATCATGATAAAAATGATAATACTCTTGAGTATAATATTCATATTGATCAATTCTTTCAACAAATCAAGAATAAAGAAATTCTCCCGTCAAAATTTAATACAGTTGAGAAACGTAATTACGCAATCAATTACATGAATGAATTTTATCCTGAAAAATTACCGACTCAAAATTTAAACAATAACCAGGCCGCCAAGCCTGAAATTCTTTCACAAAATAAAATGAACCACATGTCAACACAAAATGCTGGCGAGCAAAATACGCAGAAAACAGCCGCTGAAAAGCTCCAAGGTACAATGAAACTCTTGGGCCTTAAAGATGTTTGGGAAATTATTAAACCCGCATTTGAATCATGGGCAAATGATCCAAACGAAGATGGACGTAAATCATTCAAAGTTGATAATCTTACGTTTCGTCGCACAGGATTCAAAGACGACACAAAAGGCATTTCAACAGATATGCTTGCAAATGTTGAACTCAACTTCAACAAAAAAAATGGAACTGTCTATTTCAACAGCTTTACTCCTGAACTAATGAACTCAATCATCGTTAAGATCAAAGAGCCACAATCCGTTAAACACACATTTGATGTGTTCTTGAAAAAGGATGATCAACATAAAAATCTCACCCTCAAAGCAGCATTGAATCTATTAGATGGCCGTAGTGTTCACCTAATTGATAACAACTGGATCAAATACGATCATACTTCCAAGAAAATTGGCGAATTCAAATTTGATCTCGAAAGGGCTATCAAAGAAAATAAAAAAATGGATTTTTCATCAACTAATCCTGAACATATGGATTCAGCTCTGAACTCTCTATTAAAAGGTGACTTTGCAATGATTGGTTGCAAAATTGATGATAAACAAGTAACTATTTTCTTGACTGCTGATGCTCAGTATAAAAAGATTGAATCCAACGATTCGAATCTTTACAAGCACCTTAATCAGGAAGAAAGAAAAGCAAGAGACGAAAAGTTGAACCTAAAGCAAGATGAGGTCCAGGGAAAAAGCATGCATCCCTGATCGCCAGACTTCAACCTTTGCTTGAAACGCTACCCCTTCGGGGGTAGCTTTATTTTCGATTTACTTGCTTAACCTCTTACTAATCCATGTAAGTTATGAATCCCAAGAAAGAAAAATCAACTTCCAATCAACTATCATTATTCGACCTTTTTTTTAACAATCAAACAGAATTAAACAATGAAAACACTTCAAGCGACAACAAAGGAAACATTCGCAATCAATCTGACCAACCAAGCTCTAGAGACATCGGAAATGGAGGGAATAACAGCGACATTATTCAACCGACTGTCGACCTTACAACCTCAGCGATTGGACAGCATGAAATCGGAGGGAACACTGCAGAACTTTCTAAATCAACATACGGAAGCCTATCACAACAAAATGGCTCTCAGATATCAACATCTATCTCAAACAGAGAAAATGACTCAACACGGTCAAATACAATCGGAAGTCCTTCAGGAAGTTCTATACAACGCCCAACTCGTTTAAAAAACTATTCTTTTTCATACGACCCAAATCTAAATGAAACACTAAAGTCATTTAGTAAGCCGCAAGCATATACACGCAATATTGAGGCTTTTAAAGCCCTTGTAAGAGTAAGTAACGGCGAGCCATTAACAACCGATCTGCAAGAAAAGATCGCCGCTTACAGTGGCTTCGGAGGACTCAAAGAGATCCTTTTAGATCCTACAGATCAAAATCCGGATACATGGGATGGAATCCCCGCCATAACTAAAGCACGTGTAACTGAAATTCATGATCTAATCAAAACACTTGCAAACGGTGATCAACAATACATTGAAAAGTACATAGATGGCCTTAAAAGAACGATTTTAAGCGCACATTTTACTCCAGATGCTATTTCCTCTGCCATTTATGAAATAATCCTAAAGACGGGCTTTAAAGGAGGTAAAATACTTGATCCTGCTTCGGGTACCGGACGCTTTATTTCTATTGCACCTTCAAAAATAGCCAGTAACTCCAGCTTTACGGCTATAGAAATCGATCCTATTACAGGTTTATTGCTTCAAAAAATATTACCTGATGCTAATGTTCAAATACAACCTTTTGAAAGAAGTATACTCCCACAAGATCATTATGACCTCATCATAACAAACGTACCCTTCTCTAAAATACCTATCTATGACCCAACACTAACCAGGTATCAAGACAAACGCTTTGAAAAAGCGGCTTCTAACCTTCATAATTTCTTTATTGCAAAATCAATACTACTCGCTAAACCCGGTGGTTTACTAGCTTTCGTTACAAGCCGATTCACGTTGGATTCACACCAAAATAGCGAAATAAGAGAAATAATTGGCGACTACTGTAACCTTGTCACTGCATTACGTTTACCAGAATCAGCTTTCATTACAGAAGCGGGTACAGAAGTGGTTACGGATATCCTTATTCTCCAGAAGAGAGATAAACCTATCATGTTTAACCAAGATAATCCATTGCTACATGTTTATGACTATGAGTTAACGGATGTAAATAAAACCACTAGCACAGCTTTAATTAATGGATACTTTTTAAAAAATCCTCATCATGTTCTTGGTAAACACGCATTCTCTAGTGGAATGTTTAAAGAAAACAATTATACAGTTGTTGCTGATACGAATGATCTTCATGTACTACATCAACAAATAGTTTCAATAGGAACAGAGTCTATACAAGAACCATTATACCAGTCTACAACAATAGCTTCTTCAATAAAACTGGAAGAAGATCTTCGACGCAAATTCGCGATTTCTGATTTTGACTCCATTGGAAACTTAGTACAGTTTCCTGATGGTTACGTTGGTCGAATCACGGCTGATCTATATAAAGAAGTAGGAGAGGGGGGAATAGAAAATATTTTCAGATATGTTGATCCCGTTACTATCAGAAAAGAGGATGCACGTAAAGTTGGGTTACTAATTAAAATTAGACAAGGGCTAAAACAAGTGATCTATTACGAATCTAATGGATATGCTGATGAAACAATTGATCCGATTCGTAGTCAGTTAAAAAAAGATTACAATCAGTTTATAAAACTTTTTGGAAGGATACAATCACCAGGCAATTCTAAACTGTTGAAACTTGATGCAGCTGATACTTATCTCATTTCTAGCATTGAAAAAGTAGATCCTCAAACAAAACAAATTACTGCATCTGATATACTCTTTCAACGTACCATTACACCTTCTGCACAGGTATTGACTGCAGTAGATAATCTGGAAGATGCAATAACTCTTTCCATTAACCAGTTTGGTACACTTAGGATGGAATATATTGCTGATCTTCTTAACTCTTCAGTTCAGGATGTAATGAACACTCAGCAAGATGAGAAGGCCCTTATTTTTTTAACGCCTGAAGGATTTTATCAAACCAGGGATGAATACCTATCCGGTAATGTTGTTGAAAAGCTTTCTGTTGCCACTACCTATGCTCAGGAAGATTCTCGATTCCAAATACACGTTAAAGCTTTAAAATCTGTTCAACCTAAACCCATTGCAGCACAGGATATATATTCACCAATACACGCACGTTGGATACCTAAAGAACATATTGTTTCCTTTTTATCCTATCTAACCCAATCTGATTCTGGAAGAATTGGTATATCTTATTCGAAAAGCGCAGATGAATACCAAATCAATTTTTTTCCCAATAACGAGCATGTATCAATTTTTCAAACTAAACACCGATCTCCGGTCTGGATCATTGAACACGTATTAAATGGGGTCGAACCAATCGTTAAAATACAACAGAAAGATGCTGTATTTATCGATCAGGAAGATACACTGCTTGCCAAAGAACATTTTCGTAAAATTCAGGGCCTGTGGGACGACTTTAAATTCCAGGATTATAACCGTAGAACGGAACTGGAAAAAATATACAATACACGATTTAATAATTCTGTATTAAGAGATTTTACAGGATCTGGCCAGAAAATGATTTTCCCTGGATTGATTGGATTTGTTCCCATGCCCCACCAGAAAGATTGTGTTTTCAGAATGCTCCAGAATAGGGGAGGCCTTGGTGATCATATTGTTGGAGCGGGAAAAGCACAACCATTCTTTTCTAAAATCCTTACGCCAACAGGATGGAAAAAAATGGGCGATATTCAAATTAATGATGAAGTTATTTCAGTTGATGGAAAATCAACAAAAGTAATAGGGGTTTATCCTCAAGGAAAGAAAGAAATATTTGAGATAGTATTTAGTGATGGTTCAAAAACTCATTGCTGTGAAGAACATCTTTGGCTTACGCAAAACTATGCTGAACGATGCTATCAGGGAATGAATAAACAGAATAAAGATTGGGATTGCTCGAAACCTAAAGTAAGAACTACAAAAGAAATCATGCTATCACTAATTGCACCGCACCTTAATGCAAAAAATCATTCAATTCCTTTAGTGACTCAACCTGTTGAATTTACTAAACAAGATGTTCCTATTGATCCATACTTATGTGGAGTCTTAATTGGGGATGGATCTTTAAAACATGTACCTATTTTATCATGTAATGATCCGTTTATTGTTCAGAGTATTGAGAAAGTATTACCTGAAAACGTAAAAGTCTATAAACTTAAAACAAAACGATGTGATACTTACTCTTTTCCTATGATAGATAAAAAATGTAAAAAGAATGGTATTAACAATAATCCTTTAACAAGGATTGTGTGTAGTTTAGGAATTAATCAAAAATCTGACAAAAAAAGAGTGCCTCAAAATTACCTATACAATTCTACTGAAGTAAGGATTGCCATATTAAGAGGCTTAATGGATACTGATGGATATGCTAACTCAAAAGGTACTTCTTCAGAATTTACTACGATTTCAAAAGGATTAGCTGAAGATGTAATTTTTCTCGTTCAATCATTAGGGGGTATTGCGCATTTAAGAATAAAAAATGGAGGGTATAGAAAAAATGGAATTAGGATTTTAACGGCAATTACATATACTGTAACCCTTTGTATGCCGCCAAACATCAACCCTTTTTTATTACCAAGAAAAGCCAATTTAGTTAAACCAAAAACAAAATATAAACCCAGACGATATATTACATCTATAAACTCAATTGGATTTCATGAGGCACAATGTATAGCTGTTGATCACGAGTCTCATCTATATTTAACAGATGATTTTATTGTCACCC
Organism: Sediminibacterium sp. Gen4; assembly: GCA_013391385.1. GTDB lineage: Bacteria > Bacteroidota > Bacteroidia > Chitinophagales > Chitinophagaceae > Sediminibacterium. The sequence goes on from JACBFI010000020.1 coordinate 13,065, forward strand.
ACAACACTTTAGTCCAGGTAATGACGTCATATGAACTAAGACGGTTAAAATTGGCTAATAAACCAATGATCATTGGTATAAAGGCCCAGGTACCAGATCTATACGCTGCCTATAAAAAGGCCTATCCCTTTGCCAAAATTCTTTTTCCTACCGAAAAGGATTTTGAAGCCAAAAACAGAAAAAAACTTCTTTCTTCCATAGCAACCAATGACTGGGATTGTATCATACTTACCCATGATCAATTCGCAAAAATTCCTCAGAACGCTAAATCCGTAGAAAAAATTTACAAAGAGTTTCTCGAACAGCTTTCTGATGAAATTTCAATGAGTTCAGACAGGCAGGATAAAAAACGTCTGGAAGCAAGAAAATATAAGTACGAACAAAAACTTGCCAAACTGGGTGATATTTCAAAGGATAATGATATTCTTGATTTTACCCAACTCGGCGTAGACTTTTTAATGGTCGATGAATCTCATCAGTTCAAGAACCTTGAATTTACTTCACGCCTACGAAATGTACATGGTTTAGGTAACCAGGAAGGCTCAAAAAGAGCATTTAACCTGCTTATGGCAATTCGACACTTACAGGATCTGCACCGGGGAGACTATGGTGTTGCCTTTTTCTCAGGAACTCCAATCAGTAACTCTATCTCAGAACTCTATCTTATCCAAAAATACCTTACTCCCTCAAAATTAAAAGAAAGAGGCATCGATTCTTTTGATCAATGGGCATCCATATTCGCATCAATTTACTCTGACCTAGAGTATTATCTCGGTCAATACAAGGTTGTTAATAGAATTCGTGAATTTAAAAACCTTCCCGAACTGATAACCATGTACAGAGAATTTGCTGACGTCCGCAATGACTCAAACCTGGTTATTGATAAACCGAAAGGAAGACACACACTGGTTAAAATACAACCTTCATCACAACAACTCCGATACATAGAAATGTTGTTTCACTTTGTTCAATCAAAGGGCCACGATTATCGTAATGAACTCGGATTGACTGCAGGTTATGATTCAAAGACAGGAAAGAACAATTCTGCCCAATTACTGGCCATTAATATGGCTAAGAAATTAAGCCTTGATCCACGTATGATCAGTCCTGCACTCGATAGTGGCACCAAAATAGGAGAGGTGGCCAGAAATGTCTTTAATATCTATCAAAATACCGCACATTTCAACGGAACCCAATTGATCTTTTGCGACATGAGCACTCCTAAGTCAAATAACACAATGGATAACCTTTATGATCTTTTTGAAGGCGATCAGCCCCTGGAAATTGGAATTAGATCTATTACAGAACATGAGCGCAATACAATTTTCGGTCAAGATTATTATGATTCAAGCCCTAAACCAACATTAGCGACTGTTAAGAATCGACTTATCGATATCCTCGATATAACTGAATCCCAGTTTAATCTTTGTGTCCAATTTGCTAATGAAAATAATTCGGGATTCGTTGCTTATGAAACCATAAAAACGGAACTGATCCGGATGGGTGTTCCTGCTGACGAAATTGCTTTCATCCATGACTATAATTCAAGGACACAACGTGAAAAACTTTACTCAAAAATTAATGACGGACAAATCAGGATCACTCTTGGATCTACTCCTAAACTTGGAGTTGGCACCAATGTCCAATACAGGTTAGCAGCATTACACCATGTTGATATCAATTGGAGGCCCTCTGACCTCGGCCAACGTAATGGCAGGGCAGAAAGACAGGGCAACTGGGCCGCAAAAGTTCATTGCGACAATACAGTTGATATATTTTATTATGCAACTGAAAGAACTTTCGACTCCTACATGTACAATCTAAACGGAATCAAAACACGATTTATCGAACAGGTAAAGACTGATAAAGTAACGCTTCGGGAAGTCAAAGACATAAATGAAGAAATTGATTTATCTGCTATGGGTGCTGAATTATCCGGTAATCCTTTGGTAAAAGAAAAAGCAAGTCTTGATAGGCGAGTTACTGAACTATCAGCTTTGAAGAAATCTCATCTTGCTCAAAAATACAGTGCCCAGGAATCGATCAGAAGGACAGAAAGGAGTTTAGACTATGCGAAGAATTCGGTTGATAAATACGAACGCCTTATTCGTCATGTTGATCAGCTACCCAAAGATTCAGAATCAGGATCACCCATAATCCCTTTTGTGGTTAACGGAAACACGTATATAAAACCCGGGGAAGCTGGTAAAGCACTTCTCGATCATCAAGCCAGGCTTTGTAGAAAAGCCCTGGCGGATGTTAACGGTAGAGGCATTTCAGAAGTTTCTCACGATTTTGTACCGATAGGAGAGGTTGCCGGTTATAAGATCATGGCCAGAATAGATAATGTTATTAGTATTGAATACTATATTAAAGACACGGAAACTGATCAGAAAATTGGGCCGCTTAAAACCTTATCTTCTTCTGAATCAGGAGCAGCGATATCCATTCGTAATATTATCTGCGGTGGAGGGGAATTACTAACACAGGTGAAGGAATCAATTGAAACACATACTCAGTCTTTGAAAAACGCTTCTGCGCTCCTGGAGCAAAACTTTGACAAAGAAGAAGAACTAACAGCAGCCAAAACACGCCTTTTTGAAATCAATAAATTAATTCATGATGAACTCACTAAGAAAAAAGAGAATACTGTGAATGAAGACGTAGTTGTTTATAACACCGCTGTTATGAGAATATAAACTAATTGTTTGGTTGGTTTTTGTTTTGGGGCGGCTTTTGCCGTCCCTTTTTTCATTCGACTATTCTCTCTCCTGGCCAGCAGCTGCAGCTCCGGATTGCTGCGAAATCATTCGACTGTTTCAGCGGCCGGCCAACCGGTCCCGGTGTTTCCAGGTCAAAAAATAGTCGACTATTTCCTTGCATGATTCAAGACATTTTTGTACTTTTATTTATTCTCTTACCCCTATAGAGAATAGATCTTTTAACTATCAAATGAAATGAACCAATGCATTCAAAACGCAAGCCGACAGTGAGCGCCAACTCATCGAAGCAAAAAAAATTCAAACCTACTTTTAAAGAGGTTTACATCAAACAATCTGTTTTATCAGACAAGGATAGACAGGCCATTTGTTTCCTTATGGAACACTTTGGCGAATGGGCATCAACTAAAACAGTCCTTCGTGCAGTTCACGAACTAATTGATTTGCTCCCTAAATACAAAAGCCTCCAGGAGCAAAATTTGACCCTTAACAGACAGCTTTCTGATTCCCGGTCCAAACTCGAAGCTGTGCGAAGGAATCTCGGCAATATCCAGTCTTTGCGAAAATCCATTGATCAGGAGCGTGATTCTATTTTCAAGACTTTAAACACTAAGTAATGAAATTAGATTATAAAACAACAACGACTGGTCCTGACAGACTCAGGACTTTGCATATAGTAGTAGTCGAAGATGAAATTTTATCTACCACAAGAGCAAAAGAGATTCTTTCCTTTGTAAAAATCAGAAAACCAACAAAATATGAATGGAAAATGGTGAAAGAGGCTGTCCGTAAAGGGGAACAACTTAAAATATTATAATTTCAATTACTTAATTCAATTTTTAAAAATGAACACTACCATACAGCAAACAATAGAATTTATCAAGTCCTATCGCAACATGGAAAAAGGATCTCTGGCTAATGCCAAATCCATTATCGCTAAACTCAGTGATGAACACCAGCATGATCATCTATATAGATCTTAATTTCATTAAATATTATTAATTTTGCTAATTCTAAACCTTAACTAAAAATGAAGAAAGTTCTTTTATCTCTCGCATTTATGTGTGTCTTTTTTATCACCGCATTTGGACAGGCTGACAAAATCACGTTGAATAACGGGAAAACGGTAGAAGGTTCTATCGTTAAAGTCACTGAATTCACCGTTATTTTCAAATATGTTAATGAAGATGCGGAACAAACTGTAAGTAAATACCTGGTTGAAAAAATTGTTTATGGTAAAAGTGGGCGAGTAGAAAACCTTTCACCTAAAATTGTTATTTCCTCTGAAGATGATTGGGAAAAAGTTATTATCCTCGAAGATAATTCCGCAACTGCAGGTTTAACAAAAGTTGGTGAAATCAAAGGTAAAACCTCACTTATTAATTATAGAACCGCTTCCGGTAATGATAGAAAAGCTGAGGAAAAACTAAAAAAAGAGGCAGCAAAACTTGGATGTCAGTTCATTTTGATGACTTCGGATAAAGATGCAGGATTACAGTCAAACGGTAGTAGGGGATTGGGTGGTACTCAATCAGCCAAAAAAGGAATAGCCTACAAATATTAATATTATCAATTTTAGAGCCGGTTATTAACCGGCTCTTTATTCAGATGAAATTTGTTTTAGTAATTGCTCGCAAACAGAATGTACATCCTTCAATGACTTTTTCTACATTGTCAATTATTAACTAAGTTTTTCTTAATATGAAATTCTATATTCAATACCCTCATTTTGATAATAACATTAATGATCCTCTCTCCAAAATTGCTCAGGAATTGATCATTACTAAGTTTGTTAAATTCAAATTCCAATCCATGTGGGCATTGAGAAGCATTGAGAATGATATTAAGGAAGAAGGTGGCATTTTAATTATTAATGAAAAATTCCAGATTGAAACAAAACAATTTTCTGAAGACTTAACCCGTAAAATTAAAACTCTCATTGGCGTTGCTAAGGCTGATGGAATCTATGAGTGATTTAACATAAGATAAATTATCGGTTTATAAAACATTTAAAATCAATTAGTTATGAATGAGCCTTTTAATGACGATTCTTTGCTTCATAAATTTCCTAAAGAAGTCAAACACCAGGACGAAACTTTTTCTCTTTACATGATCACTGACGAGTTCGTTTTTTTTCTTAACCTGATGGAATCTGATGATAACGGATGCACTAGAATGTATGATCATGACATGAACTTAGTATCCAACAATTATTTTGCAACTAATGAAATTGCCGTACTGATACACGAAAACCAGGATGCGATTCGCTGGGTGTCTGATGTCGCTAAATATAATATGCAGCAAGAGGGCGTTTGGCCAGAACAGAATGGTTTGAAAATTTAGTTTTTTTTCTTTTGGGGCGACTATATCCTGCTTTTCGTTGCAATGCCTCGCTATGCTCGGGATTTTCACTGCAATCATGGTCGCACTTCGTCGTTTACTTTTCTCTTTCTCTTCAAGGTTAATGCACGCAAAGATAAAATTCTTTGCTTCGGGCGACCAAACCGCGGCGCTTAAACACAACTCCTTACACATACCCTTCATTTATGCCGCTTCATGTTTGGTCTTACTCGCAAAAATTTTGTTCAAAGGGCATTATTAACCTTAAAATTATTCTACATGCCCAACAAATTCTCCCTTCCCAAATTGAAACTAATCGTCGAAAACCCATTTCCCCACACAGATCGAATTTCAGTTCGTACCAATCAGGATGCAGTTGACATTTTTAGAGAAATTTGGGAACCAGGTACTCTTGAATTATACGAATCCGTTTATGTTATCTTTCTCAACAAATCCATGAGGGTTTTGGGTTTCATAAGACAATCTTTCGGCTCAATTGATGGATGCGTATTTGATGCTAGACTTATTCTTGCAACAGCACTACTTTCAGCCTCTACTGGGATCATCGTTGCTCACAACCATCCCTCAGCCAATACACAACCCTCTATGAGTGATGAAACTGTTACCAGAAAACTAAAAGAAGCTTGCGAACTTCTTAATATAAAATTCCTTGATCACATCATTTTAACCGCTAACTCCTACTATTCTTTTAAAGATGAGGGCAATACATAGCCCTTTTTTTGCTCTGCCCCACCCACCCGTTTTTAATGGTGCTACTGCGTAGCGACATATTACCCTAACCCTATCTTTTTTTCTTGCACAACAGGGAAACAAAAGACTTTTTGTTGTTTTTTTATTACTGTTTTTTTTACTTTTTTTAATAAAATATTTTCCTTTTTATTTTGCTGAAACCCAGTATTGACGTATATTGTAGCATATTTACATTATTTAATTATTCAAGTGAGGCACACTTAAAACAGCAGAAAATCTATGGCTACATTATCCTTCCCCAATGGGTTTGAATCTTGGCACGAATCTCACTTTAAATTTGTAGAAATCATCATCCGATCCCTCGATACCGAAGGATCTTACCCACATCATATTCATAGTACCAAGGGTACCGGTGGACTCTACGAACTCACTCACGACCTAACCAATCAGTTTGAACAACTTAACACCGGCAGAGAATGGAACGGTGAATTTTTCGATGAAGTAGAAGCCTTCGCTAACAATTTCTTTCAACAACAACCCGTCTAATCAGTCGTACAATTTCAGCGACCGCCGGCGTGATCATCCGGAGCTCGATCCTCATTTGGTCGAACATTTCACGCAGGTAGCCAGCTGATCATGCGAGATCCTGGTTTAATTCAGTCGTATCATTTTACCACTTTAATTCATAAATCATGAAAACAACTAAGGAACTTATCCAAGAATTGAGACAAAATGGTAGATGTATCGTAGATGCATCCACTCGAAATTACAGAACAGAAATGTTCTATTACAACGACCAACAAATCGTTGTAACCACCAACAAAACCAACGGTCATTTTCAGATCTTCTTTACTCCCAATGATAATCTTACAAAAACAGAAAATGACTGTTTCTACCATGGTGTAACAGCTAATCAGCCAAAGCTTGAAGCAGTCGATATCGACCAGTTTATTGAACAAATCATTAACGGTCCTACCGGGCTGGCTGTTATGGAGCAAAGAGAATTTTTGGTCCACCACAAACCTGATCGGATCGTAACAGCTGCATTCGTTATTCGCTGTCTCGCCAATCCCCTTTGTAATGGCAGTGCCGAAGTATTACAGGCGATCATGAACAAAAGAAAAGCATAGCTATGGCAAAATATACTCCAGAGAAATTGACTGCACTCAGGCGACTCCGAGCGGCCAGACGTATGCATAGGCGATTCCCTCTAATGGCTTTTCTCTTTATGAAAGAAAAATATCCTGAGTATTCCTATAATGACTTCATAGAGGATATCACACCGAAACGAAAACGCTATTACAAATCTTATCGGTATATAAAAAAATGCCCTTTGCGAAAATACGGGCGCTTTACAGCAATGGATAATCTAATCCAACAATACCGTCAAACAGGTGACCCAGCCGCTTTGCTAAAAGCTGAGAAGATCCGTAAAGTAATGACCAAGCCTTATCGCATTCTCGTTTCTATCAAAGGACAAGCCACAGAGTTCTATCTATCAGAGTACATTCCTTACCATATCGTACAGGATCTTACCATTGCCATCAAAAAAACCAATACAATGGAAATGGCTGAACAACTCATTAACGATATTAGATCTCGCTATAATGGCTTTGGTGCCTAACTTTTTCGTAACTTTAAAACACAATTTCAATCATGGAAAACAACAATCTCCAACATCCCCAAAACTTCAAACCCAGTCACGAAGATCTAAATCGTGTAGCGACTTTACTCTCTGCATTCTTCAGTCCAAAAAATGCACTGCATGACCCCGAGACCGGAGAATTATTGGCTCGTGGTAAGAGGCAGGATGATAATGCACAACCAATCGAATCTGACAACAATTAAGCGTTAATAATCAAAAAGTGAGGCACACTTACAACAGCAGCATCCGTCTATGAAATCAGTATCTATTTCCTCCAAACATTGGAGAAACTTTGATCTCGAACTACAAGTCAAATTCCTTATTACTCAGTTCAGAAAAGCAAACTTAGAGATCACAGCATTACCATCTCCCGAATTACTCGTTACACTGCGCAGCCTTAATTGTGCTACTCTTGAGGTTTTAGAAATACTTAGTACAGCTACAGTATATAGAATCAAACCAACAGGATACACATATCTCGTTTACAAAGACGGTCAAACATTTACATTCTCCTCTTATCAAGTCTATATTTCCCTATACCCTGAATTAAGAAAAAGTGCAACAATCCTTGAATCCAAAGATCCTGTCTACACCATCGATTTCAACAGTTATATTCCAATGATCACAAGGCATAAGCCACCTCGATTCTTAGGGTCGATTAATAAACAATCCATTCACCTCGATACAGGTCCAGAATGGAAAATAGATATCACTGATATTAACTGGCTCGATGGTCATGAGAACCTCTCTGCGACTCAATATGCATCACTGATGAAGAAAACCGTGTTATTTGTTCTTGGTAATACCAATATTCTCGACGAACAGATGAATTAAACGTCCATTCTATCTAAGTAAGATGATAAAGCAGCAATGATCCTTTCAAGGGCATAGGCATTGTTTCCTGTGCCCTCAATCAGCTTCCAGTTCGGTCGCCGGTGCTTTAAACCCTTGCCTCGGAATAATGGTCGATTGTTCTGTAACACAATTGACCGGTCACGACCCTTTACACAGATACGCTCTACCTGATCAGAACGGTAAATGACCTCTGCCGTCAATCGGTAATACCGATTGTCAACATATACACTGAATACCCAACTTTCCATGCTTTTCATGGTGCTTTATGCCGGTTTCCCAGCTGCTACAAGAGACTAAAATATTTAGTATTTTGAATTATCACTAATTTCATCCTAAATAATACCCCTTATGTGCTATTATAACGGGATCAGGGTATCCAAAGCCGAATACATCCGGCTTAAAGAGATTGAGAAAGAATTAAGCCATTTAAACTCCCTCAGGAAGCTTGCAAGCGGCTTTGACTTCTCCGACTGGCCAATCATCAAACCTGCCAATAATGGCCAGGATTTTACCGTACAGGATGCACATTGGGAGTTCATCCCGGCATGGATAAAAAACAGCTCAGAACTGGCCATTACCCGTAAAAAATTCACTACCCTCAATGCTACTGCAGAAAAACTTCTGGAAAGCAAAATGTATCGTAATTCAGCCTTAAATCGTCGATGCCTTGTTTTGTCTTCCGGATTTTTTGAATGGAGACATTTCAGACCTGATAACGCAAAAAAAGATTTGACATATCCATACTTCATAGATATTCCCGCACACCCCGTTTTCTTCATGGCCGGGATATGGCAACCATGGACTGATCAAGACACCGGAGAAACCTTTGATACCTTTGCCATCGTCACAACCAAAGCCAATGACCTTATGGAACAAGTCCATAATACCAAGAAGCGGATGCCAACCATTCTCCCTGATCATCTTGCATGGGAATGGATACAACCCAAACTATCAGAAGAGCAAATCCTATCGATAGCATCTTATCAGTATTGTTCTGAAGAGATGACGGCTCATACCATTAGTAAGGATTTTCGAGAACAGTTCAAACTCATGGAGAAAGACCCTACCGATGAGTATGAATACGACGAACTTCCGCCTTTGTTATAGTGATTTAATAAAAATTATTTAGTATATTATATATGTACACCCTTTTATGATCAAGGCAATCAAGATTAATTAATGAGTATCGAAAATCCAACAGTTCAGGAACTTTTAACCATAGCGAAGCAAGAAAACGAGGAATTAAAAAAACAGTATGTTTTAGATTTCGGGCAATTCCCAAATTCAACAGCTCGAGATATCTCCCAGGATACTGGTGTTAACGTAATCGGTGCCCGTCTTATTCTAAACCCATTTGGCATTGCCCATGTTTTGAAATACCATTCACACAAAAAAGAAAAAGAACGTGGCCAAATCCCTGTAGTCGATCAGGATTTTGACCTTGTAACTACAATTGTTCGTGAACACGATAGTTATCAAATTGCATCTCCTAACCAACGGGGAGAACCAGGCATCTATTTCTACAAAACAATCAATAAAGTTCTTTATACTGTTTGTATGACATATACTGATAAAAAAGACCGATACACTAAAGAACGAACAGACAAAAAATTAACGTTGTCAACTATGTACAAAAAAAATAGCCAGTAATTAACTGGCTAAAATTTTTAAAAGCAGATGGGAAACTTGATAACCCTTTCGGGCCGTAGCTCAAAACGTCCGATGGAAACCCATCCCCGTTCATCCGCAAGTCAAAAGTAAAAACTTTCTGCAAAAAAATAAAAACATTTAACAATTTTTCGTCCAGAGAGGGGAATCTTACTGAAAACCAAGCTAATACAAATGAAATAGCCGGTATATAACCGGCATTTATTTTAATTGCAAAAGGGAAACATCAACCCCTTTGGGCACCGCTCTAAACGTCCGGTTACTTGCTCTTTTCAAGCTAATCGTTTCAACGCTTACTTTTTGAGCAGTTTATTAAATACTGCTAATTATTTCAGCTCCACGACTGTTATCGATAAGTACTATCGATTTTGTCAACAATTGTAGAACAAAAATAATACTAATTAAGATAATACCGATCAGGAAAATAGTAAGAGTCTCTTAGTCGACCGATTTCGTACCGGCCAGCTGCTGCAGCTGATGACGCCGGTGATTTCTGGTCGTACAAATTTCCTGGTCCCGGGATCTGCAGTAGCAAGATCTTCGCCTTTTTAGTCGAATCCTTTACCACTATTATTACTACCCCTTACCCAGTCCTTAACTATTTGATTCACCCTTTCTACCTTACTGAAGACAGCATCAAGATCTTTAAAATTCACCGCATAATCTGTACCATATCGGCTTTCAATATATGCCCTTTGAAGAAGCTTAAAGAGCCGCTTCTCTGTTTCATTATTCCGAGGAAAAATCTCATGAATTTCTCCCAATATGAAACCTGCATATCGAATTAGCCTTTCAATACTGTGCGTACAACAATAATATCCCATTCCTATCTTAAGGACGCCCGACAAAACATGTTCCATTGCCTGGTGCAACATAAACATCGAAAATTTGTACTGCTTGCGGATCTTAAATAACTCAGCTCCAGCCATAAATTCCTGGTATTTATTACAAGCATCCCAATAGTGCTGTTCCTTAACTGATTTATCCGATTTTTTCAACCCAATTGGTCCTAAACAAATGGTTTCAACTTTATAGATAGGATCTATTGAATATATCAAATGCGCGAATCCGTGACCCTCCAATATCCATTGCTCGAATGTTTGTGTCTCCAACACAAGACACGTAGTACTTGCAACCGATTCACACTGTTGTTCAATTCGTTCCTGAATTTTGACAAGTGTAGTATCAGGATCTTGTCTTAATAATACAAAAAGAAAATATGATAAATCTGTTTGCGATTGATAAATATTATTTCGAAAAATTGACTCAATAATCCTGTTCTTACGAACTACTCCAAGTACATAAATCAAATCTGGGTTCGCAACCTCTTTTACAATGGTAATTAGTCGATTTTCTAAGTCCTCATTTTTGGATGAAAATGTACAATTCGATGATATCATATATTTTCCCTTTTAAATGTAGTTCGCACATAAATTAAATGACACCCTTCTATCACTTTTCGTAACTGTTCTGATATCGTAAATGTCTCCAAGTATATCCCGGATTCAGTTAGACTCTTTTTACTAAGCGCTCCATTCATTATATAATCCAAGATCTCTTTCCAATCTTCCTTTACTCGTATAGACTTAAATAAAGCCAATGCTTTGTAAGGGTCGCGAAACTCTTTCGTAGATAAACTGCGAGGAAAATAATCCCAAGACATTAACTGATCATAATTAGCACAGTAGAGGGAATAATTTGTCAAATCAGGATTCTTGTATTTCCTACTTAAAGCCGCCTTTTCCATTATATTATCATCGGTAACTATATTATATACTGATTCAAACAAACTATCAAGACTTTCAAAAAAATTAAGAAGATCATTAGGTGTCGACATTTCCCATATTCCCATTGCCTCAGCTGCTCTAATTGCTGAGGTTAAGTATTCCAAAGCTTTAGGAAGTGTTATTGAATCAAAGAACTCCTGGATATTCTTATAATCTTTTGGCAAATCCTTATCTTCTATTCTTGTTAGTTGAATAATCGAAGAGGTTTTCATCAACTTTTTTTTCCTTAACAACCAAGCAGCGTCAATCAATTTCTCAAGATCGTCGTGTGTAGCAACATGCATCGGTGCATCATTATCATCCATCCATATAGCATCATACAACATGTCTTTTAAACAGGTTCTTATCTGCGGTAAATCATACCGATCAAAAAACTGATCAATTACTTTATGCGGATTATTCATTTCCGCAATAGTCAATCTGAATGGTTTATAATGCCAATCAGGATAGTCGGCCATTATCTTCTCTTTGAATAGTGGATTCATAATATTTGATTTTTTGTTTCATGCCGAATATTCCCTGAAACCTCGTTTATCACCAACACATAATGTGAATTCGGTAGCAACGATTGTGAATTCGGGCATAAAAAAGGCTGCGACGAATCGCAGCCTACCCTTATGAAACAATGAAAACCAGAACAAACTCTTGCTTATTTCTTATCAAAAACAAATGAAACTTTATAATCTGATCCTAGTATTAATGCTGCTTCAAAAGGCTTATTCGTCTTACTACTCACAAACCCTTTCACTGTCCCTGTTTTGCCCTTTTGAATTAACGCCTGAATCTGTGTGTCGGTTAATTTCTTCGATGCTATCGTCCTCCAGATCGTAAAGGCACATCCTGACTTATACTCAGAGCATCCCGCAGCTTTCTCTCGAATAGTAATAACTCCTTTTTTACATTTCGGGCAACCAATACCTGTAGCACCCGGTTGCATAGCTGAAACATTGATAGTTCCTGATTGCTCCAGTATCTCCTTTGTCAATACTGATGTGTATTCGCTAATCTCATTCATGAACGTTCCTGCTGAATAAATCTCACAGCGGATATCCTCTAACTTCTTCTCCCACTCTCCCGTTAGTACCGGTTTACTGATACTCTTTTCTTTTACTAGATTATACACTTCCAACCCCTTTGGTGTAGGAACAATACTCTTTTTCTGGCGATCAATGTAGCCTATGCTAAACAGCTTACCAATTACAGCCGCCCTGGTTGCCGGTGTTCCCAATCCGCAGTCCTTCATGGCCGCCCTTAACTCATCATCATCAACTTCCCGTCCCGCTGTCTCCATTGCTTTTAATAGCGTTCCCTCAGTAAATAAGGGCTGAGGCTTGGTTTTCTTTGCTTCTGTAAAAACTTCCTTTACTGGCAATTCCTCTCCAACCGATAACGCAGGTATAGACTGATTATCCTCGCCATCTTCTTCCTCTTTAACACCCCATACAGATCTCCATCCGGGATAAACAATCTGAACACCCCTTGACATGAAATCAAATTCCGGTTTCGGTTCTATCTTAACCTCAAATACCACTGTTGTTACCATTTTTTTACACGCCTCTCCGAAAGATTCAAGCATACGGCCAACTACCAGGTCATATACTATCTTTTCATCTCCTGAAAGCTTTCCGGGCTTGTTCTCGGTAGGTAAAAGCGCATGATGATCCGTTACCTTTCCATCATTGACAGATCGCTTATTCAGCTTCTTTTTAATTAACTCTGCCGCCGGTTGCGCAAATGGTTCATACCCCATTGCATTCCTGATCAATCCTGGTACTGTTTCAAATACATCCTCTCCAATATATCTGCTTCCTGTTCGTGGATAAGTAATCAATTTTTTCTCATACAATTCCTGGGCAATGCGTAGCGTTGCTTCTGCACTTAATCCATTTCGCTTATTGGCATCCTGTTGAAGCGAACCTAAATCATACAACAATGGCGGCTGCTCTTGCTGTTCCTCCTTTTCAAGTTCCTTCAATTTTACAACCTTCCCCCTTACTCTTCCCTCTAGTGACTGTGCTTCCGGTAGATTATTGAAATGGTGAACCTTTCCGCCCTTAATCGCTATAGCACCAAAGGGGATACCCTTCTCCAAACCAATCTTTACCAGGTAATAAGGAACAGCTTTAAAGCCCGTATTTGCCAAGTATCTTTCGCAGATCATGGCAAGGGTCGGTGTTTGTACCCTACCTAGAGATAATAAGCCCTTATTTCCGGACGAAAGCGTTAATGCCTGTGTAGCATTGATACCTACCAACCAATCAGCTTCTGCACGGCATCTTGCAGAATGATATAATGGATCAAAATCTTTACCCGGCTTTAATTCATTAATACCGTCTCTGATCGCTTTCTCCGTTAAAGAAGAGATCCACAGACGATCAAATGGTTTTCGGCATCCCAGGTATTCATAGATGAACCGGAAGATCAATTCTCCCTCTCTACCTGCATCTGTAGCCACGACAATGCGCTCTACTCGATCCAATAGTTGACCAATGAGTTTTATCTGTTTCTCAGCTCCTTCATCGTTACTATATCCGCTCTTACCCTTTACCTGTTTAACAGACAGTGAGAAAGATTCGGGAAGTATAGGAAGATTTTCTTTTGACCATGTTGTAAAACCATACTCTTCTGGTCCAGACAACTGAACAAGATGCCCAAAAGCCCAGGTAACCAAGTAACCATTACCCTCGAGGTATCCACTGCGTACAGTATCAGCACCTAATATCTTTGCAATTTCTCTACCAACAGATGGTTTTTCAGCTATAACTAATTTCATACATCAATTTTTGTGTTTTATTCGACTATTTTTCACAGCTGCAGGAAGATCCGGACGCTGGCCAAGCCATCAACAGTCGACTATTTTCGCTGAGGCCTGGTGATCGAGCTGCCGGCACCGGTGATTTTCATTCGACCGTTAATAACAGTAATTGTAGAAATAACTGATCCGGTGCGGTGTTGATTTTGGTACCTGTGAATCCGCAGCCCAAATCAATGCACTCAATGTAGTATTCGCCTGATTTGCTGATCTGCCTAGTGCTGTATTGATCATACTAAACGTTAATGTTCCTGATGCCGGTAACCTATTACCGGGAGCAATATAAATTGATCCTGATCCCCCACTTGTCCCACACACATTCTGTGCAACAGCATAGTAAGTTCCGCTCGTAGTGGTAGAGGTAGAAGATCCTGATGTATAGTAACCACCATTTAAATACCAAAGAATATTTCCTGATCCACTGGCACTTAATGTTGCACTCTGACCAGGACAGATTTTGTAACTATTTGTTGAAATAGACGGAGCACCAGGTACAGTTAACTCAACTACAGAGGCACCGCCACTACTCGATGATATACCGCAACTATTCTGCTCTGTAACGGTATAAGTACCGCCACTACTCGCAGAATAACTATTACCAAAACCTGTTACAGGACTTCCATCACGGTACCACTGATAAGATCCTGATCCTCCTGATGCCGTTAATGATTGACTACCACTAGGACATATTTCAGCATACCCGGGTGATATCGTCGGCTGACCCGGTGTGTTCAATCTTGATATCACAAAGTCTTTTGTATCAGAATAAGAACCAGAAGTGACGCTAATACGGATATAATGACCAACAGTTAAAGACGTTGATTGTGAGAAACTGAAATTACTTGTAAAAACTGTTCCTGAAAAAATAACCGGGTTCAATGAAGGGTTCGAAGAAGCACCAATTCTTACTGAATAATTTTGTGCAGATCCGGTAAATGCATAGCTATAGAAGGTAACAGTTCCACTTCCATATTCGGAATCACATACATAAGCCACATGACCCGAAATGCTTACCTGAGCATCGATTCGAGGAATCGTAAAAAGTGTCATCAAACAAAGAATGATTTTTATTTTCATAACCCTTGCTTTACTTTTTGGATACAGAAATAGTTTTTCTTACCTGTTGTGGCTTCATGTTCTTTTCCAGATCATTTACACGCTTTAATAAAGACTCTATCACTTTTCCATTCTCTTCATTCTTTTTACGCAACTCATCCACCAAATCCATTTGTTCTTTTTGCGCTTCAATTAAAACTGCAATGATCTTCTCATACTCTACTACTTTATATTTTGTTTCGTCTTTTTCTCCAAGAGGTGAATGAAATAATAACTTGGTTTCCTTAACTACTTCTGGAAGAACCTTTTCTACGTCCTGTGCTTTCAATCCAATATCATGTTTCCCAGTACTCTTCCAATCAAAATAATATCCGTTTAGTTTACGCACAATATCAGAAGCACCAGTAATTCGTTTCATGTTCTTTTTTAACCTCACATCTGATGGTGTAGAAGTAAATCCGATAATATCGCCTCCTGCATTGACAGAACCGGCAGCGTAAATATTTTGATCAACAAAAAAATGTTTACTGCCATATGTGCGCACATATGTGGCATCGGTCATATAGATTCCTCCTCCATAGTCTTGATTATACCATCCAGTAGCTCCGTAAGTTCTTAACCAATTAGAAGTATAAATTGTAGAAAACGTTGGAGAAGCATCTGACCTTACTGATTGGTTGAACCAGGAACTCGTCCAAGCTCCAGCCCAACCCATATACAAATCACCATTAGACCCCAGATAAGCAGAACCGTACCAGGAATCCCAAAGAGTAAGATTGCTCGGCCTTCCTGAAATTCCTGACCAGGGTACAGATCCCGCACTATTTGCATACCTTACCCCAAGATCACTGGCTTCAACCCAACCACTACCAGAATATGCCCCATTGTTATAGACTAATCTACCCAAGTAAGAATAATATACATGCATACTAGAGGCTTCTCTCCATGCAGCAGCACCTGAATATGCGCCATTATCATAAATATATCTACCATAGGTCGCATTTGTGGCATTTGTGGCATTGGTTGCACTATTCGCTGTGTTAGCACTATTTGCATAATTCACACTGAAATTCGATGGATTCCATACATAATGATTGATCCCATCATTAGAACCCCATAACCAAGTAGGTTGTCCACTCTGACCACTCCAATAGAAATTCATGTCTGCTCCATCCGATCTGCGCGGATACGCACGACCATTAGTCGTGATCCATCCTCCATAGTTTCCTAAATCATTAGTAAACTGGGAAAGAGATCCAGGACGGCCACTAACATTTGACCAACTCACACTACCTGCTGAGTTTGCATAGTTTACTGACTGTGAACTGATATTTCCTGAGTGAATAAATTCTCTCCATCCATTCCAAGAACCAGCATCACCATTGCGAGTTCTGAACCCAATATTGTTTCCACCTGAATAAGAAGCAGATAATTGTAAACCATAACCACCGGCATCAAAATGTGCCAATGGTCCTGAGTAAGGTGCATTATTGGCGTAACTAAAGCCTGATTTACTACCACCAATCGTATTGGCATCATAACCAGGATAATTTACCCATCCATCATACCACTTGTTATAACCAACATCATTACTCAGCTGACTGATAACAGTCGGTATCGTAGGTCGATTATTCAAGTCATTATAATTGCCAGTTGTGGCTACTGTATGAAAGGACGGCTTACCTGAAATATTATTCCAT
Source organism: Sediminibacterium sp. Gen4 (assembly GCA_013391385.1). Lineage (GTDB taxonomy): Bacteria > Bacteroidota > Bacteroidia > Chitinophagales > Chitinophagaceae > Sediminibacterium. Next base: position 30,359 of record JACBFI010000020.1, read on the forward strand.
GTTAAAGAAGCACCTGTAATGTATCCAGGATCATTGCTTAATTGACTCAACGCAGTTGGAATCGTCGGTCGATTACTCAAATCATTATAATTACCTGAAGTAGCAACAGTATGAAAAGAAGGCTTACCGCTAATATTACTCCATGTTAATGATGATGTAGTAATATAACCAGGATCGTTTGTCAACTGACTTAATGCGGTTGGAATCGATGGTCGATTATTCAAATCATTATAATTACCTGAAGTTGCAACAGCGTGAAAAGAAGGCTTGCCAGTAATATTACTCCAGGTTAATGACGTATTCGTTATAAATCCCAAATCATTTGAAAGGTCGCTTACTGCCGTTGGAATAAATGGCTTGTTGTTTAAAGTATTGTAATTACCAGAAGTCGCTACACCATGAAAATTTGGTTTACCAGAAATATTATTCCAGGTAAGGGATGAAAGCGTAATGAAATTCGCATCATTACTTAATTGACTTAATGCAGTTGGAATGGATGGTCGATTAGTTAAATCATTGTAATTTCCTGTTGTAGCAACTGCATGAAAAGATGGCTTGCCGCTGATATTGCTCCACGTAAGAGCAGCATTAGTAATAAATCCAGGATCGTTAGTCAACTGACTTAAAGCCGTTGGAATATTAGGCTTATTCAAAAGATCATTATAATCTCCTGATGTTGCAACAATATGAAAAGAAGGTTTGCCCGTAATATTACTCCACGTTAGGGATGTTGTCGTAATGAATCCTACATCATTTGTTAACTGACTAACCAATGTTGGAATACTCGGCTTATTAAGTAGATCATTATAATCCCCACTAAGCGCAACAGCAGCAAATGTAGGCTTACCCACAATCTTTGACCACAAAAGATCTCCTATGGCTGCAAGTGTTTCCCAAACACCATTTTGGCGAACGTAAAACTTATTGTCCTGGTTGTTATAAACAGCCATACCATCCACTGGAGCGACAATAGCAGAAAGAGAACCCACTCGATTAAACAGGAATGCTTTATCAGTCCCTGCCAATTCCAATGCAACACTGGTATTATTGATCATCGTTGCATTACCAATCACCATACCCGAAACAGCGACAATCTTCTTATCGTTCATGTTCAAATCCTTTTCGGCCTTGTGAGTACCCAGGTTATCTCCCGTCCGGGTTTGTGCCTTAATACTAAAGCAGGATAGAATCATTAAACCAACTAATATATATCTAGTCATGGTTACTTTCTTATGAATGTTACATTCAATTTCTTACCATCAATCGCAACTGGTGCAAAAGATGGATCTTGTGGATTACGGATGTCAGACATGATCACCTTTACAGTATTATCAGCTGTAGCAATAGCACTCATGATGCTCAGTCCAGTGAATGAACTCTGATCATCACTAAGGAAATTAACAACCACCCCATCATCTTTCTTTACACCACTGATAGTAAGTGTTACAGTTACCATAACATTATCCTCAGTAAAAGAGGCACTCGTTCCAACCGGAACATCGATCAAGAGTTTATTAATCGATCCTGCAATCAATGCAGATTTCTTAACAGCACCTGTAGCATCCTGTACCAGGATTACATCGTTAACATCATTAGAGAGTGTTAAACCACTTAGTATGGCAGCACCGGTAACAGTAACATTATTGAGCTTAGTGTTTCCCGTAAAATCCTTGTCCCCACCGATTCTCTGAGCAACAGCAGTTAATACACCGGGATAATTCTCATCTGCAGGTTGAAGGGTAATAGTAATATCACCCTTATTGGAAGAAAGCACCAAACCGTTGGCATTTGGGGTAGTGCCAACGGAAGCAGCTGTAAGACTTACAACAATATCTCCCATGGTTCCAAATGTGACCCAAACCCCGTTCTGGCGAACATAGAATTTATTATCCTGATTGTTGTAAACAGCCATACCATCCACAGGTGTTACTACAGCTGCAAGAGTTGCGACCCTATTAAATAGAATTGCTTTGTCATTACCGGCCAGTTCAAGCGATACACTAGCATTACCAAGCGTAGCCGATCCAATAGCAACCCCATCAACATTCAGGATCTTTTTTTGATTCATGTTCAAATCCTTATCAGCCTTGTGAGTACCCAGGTTATCTCCTATTTTAACCTGGGCTTTACTCATTGAAACCATTGTAACAGTTAACAAGGCTAATAGTAAGGATTTGATGAAAATTGGCGTTTTCATTTTGTGGTTCATTTTAAATGGATTTATTATTTAACGATAAGAATTGAAAATTTTCTTCGGCTTAATACTGCCGGTTGATCTTGTAGATTGCTTAGTCTGATGGTTACCTCTCCATTAACTGCGACAAAAGCAGAATACACATTGAATCCTATATTATCTTCTACACTGGTTACAAATACAGGATCTCCAACCTCTACCTCTGGTATCAATATCTTCGTTGTTACCAATGAAGTTGCTGGAATAATAGTATCACCGGTAACAGTAGCATACAGCGTCACCACCCTGAGCACACCACTTACTAGCCTTGTATTCTTCACCTCAGTCCATGCTACCTGCCCGGAGGAATCAGTAGTTAACAAACTTCCTGATTTTCCACCTTTAAAGCCGATGTTAGCATTGTTCGTTCCCAGTACTACATTATTCATAGAATTGCCTCCGTTTACCGTTAATAGACCTGTAGTATTAAGAGACGAACTGATGATATTAGCCTGATTAGAGTTTCCTGCATATAAAGCATATGGTACACTCCATAATTGTGTTGTACCGATATCAGTATAGTTTAGTGATGGATCAAACCATTTAATACTTGTATTCGATGGAATAACGGTCTTAAGATTAAGATAAAATAGATCCTTACCCCAATCAATAGCGTATAAACTCATTTCACCGCTTATTCGTGTTCCTTGACCAATAATAATAGAAAAGATTCCATCATCATTCGTTCTTACTTGATGTACTTCCTCATAAGAAACAGAACCGGTTGGTAAAGAACGAATGATCCGACATTTCACATAAGCGTCAGTCGATTTTGCAAGAACACCATTATTATCCTTAATAATGGATTGAAACGGAAACCCGGCAGGTGCCTGGCTTATTCCCGTTAAACTTGCCAACAACGACAGAATTAGAACTTTAATTTTAGTTGCCATTGAGCTTAATGATTTTAATAGTTTTTATTTCGCCTTGAAACTGAACCTTTGCATAATAGAATCCTGCTGCTTGATTACGTAGATCAACTCTCAAACCAACCCTTAAATCGGCTATTACAATATCTCTAGCTTTAATCACTTGACCCAGAGCGTTCGTTACAATCAGAGATCCTTTTAGAAAATTATAAGTATCAAAACACCCACTACTTCTAATAAACGTAAAGTCTCTTGTTGGGTTTGGATATCCGATCAATTCACAGGAATTGAACTTGCTAATTACCTCAGGACATACAGGAGTAAACCTTCCCGAAACTTTTACTTTCTTATTGATTACTCCCAATCCGCTTTCTAATTGAAGACATTTTCCATTATTAAAAAAAGCGTAATTAATATGAGAAGGTGCAGAATTTGTTAATGATCCTATGCTGCCTAGAACATAAGGAACTTTCATCTGCCCGTATGAAGACAATCCAACTATTAACAGTGATGTGATTATGATAACTCTACTTAATGACATGATAAGTAATTTTAGGTGCTGTTGAGTCGTCTAATCTTTGTTTTATCAATAGATCTTTCTTTATTGAAATAATCTTATAATCAGTTACCAAAGTGTCTTTCCCTTTGAAATGTGTTTCTCTCAACACCCCTGAAATAGGTAATATCCACCATCCCCAACTACTATCGCTATCTGCAAATCTTCTAGGATATTCCCAGTAATAGGTTCGAGTAATACCACTATCACGATTCTCCCAAGACTTGTTGGTCCACTCAGTTAATAATTGTTCCACATCGTCAACCCATAATAAATTCTTTTGGCAGGAAATAGCCATAAGAAGGAAGGACAGGAATATTAGTGTTTTACATTTTTTCATAACGGGAGTCTTTTTTCAAATTCTTTTATTTCCATGGTGAATGTGATGCCCTTACTCTTATCTCCTTTTCCTTTGAATGTGAATACGAGTTTACCTCCAGCGGTGATCTCTACATTTTCTCCAATTGCGATAAAATCAACTTTCTCATAACGCTTTAAGAGATTGAACGCTGTTTCTTCGTGAATGATCGTCAGCTTACTATCGGAATTACTCTCAACTTTATTGATAGCAAAATCTTCCAATTGAAATTCGCTCATGCTGTAATTCGCTATCTTAAACATGAAATATGTGAGTTCACGACTTTTATAGAACTTTTGTAAATAAATACGAACACCGGCACGGATGTCTCCGAGTGTTATATTCTGATTCTTGCTTCGCATGGCCGTAAAAAGCTTATCCCTCGGATTCATGAGCTTTGTTGCATTTTTCTCTAGAAAAGATCTGCTATCATCGGGATCTTCACCCTCAACACCTTCTCCATTAGCGAGGTTGATGAAATGCTTATCAAGCTGGCTCACATTTCCGTCTTTACTCTCAATCTGATTATTGACTTTATTCCCCTTTTGTGTGTTATTCTTTGCCGTTGTCCGAATCGTCTTTGAATTATCATTATTTCCTATTCCTCCCAGGTTATATGAATAATATGTGCGTGATGGGTCTTCATCATACTTAACGAGGTATTGCACTGTCGTGTCGCTGAATACTGTTAATATGATCTTTCCTGTAAAGGCTTTAACCGCTTTAATCTTGATGATATTCGCCGTAGAGTCCATAACCTTGAAATACAGATCCTTATTCCTGGCTTGCTCTAAATTAGAAGTGGCAGATCCTGATATATCCAACTGGCGAATGATTGCATCCCCCTTAAACTCTATAAGCGTTGTCACTCCTGTACCTACGCGGATTGTATCAAAGTATTGAGAAAACGACAACAGGGGTAGTGTCAGGATCAATAGTATTATGATGTGTTTCTTCATGACTAATAATTTGATTTAATGATGACTTTTTTTCCTCCATCAATGGAAACGCTTACCCTTCCTGATCCACCCATTACAGCTCTTACCATACCACCGGTTACCTGACCCGTAGCGTTACTTAATAATTGAGCAGCTGCATTCTTCGTTTGATTCAATCCTTGGCTTGCATTGCGCTTTAAATCGGCATTGCTGATCGCCATACCTTCGGCTCCATCATCATCGTAGATCTTCCAGTTTATGCGAATAATACGTCCTCCTATATTGATGGATCTTACGTTTACGTTCATTCTTTGATCCATGAGGTCGGCAAAGCCGGTGATCGTAGTTCCTGCAGGAACAGTAATTCCCTGACCGATATAAGCTGCTTTGGTTGTCCGGAGGCTAATAGTACCACTACTTGCTACAGTAACTCGTTCAGGAACAATTGCTGGTATATTTATTTCTACCTCTTCAAATCTTTCCTTGCCAGTGTATGTTTTTGATTCAACTGTTCCTTGACCTGTAGCATTGCGCTCCTGAGTTACAGACGTTTTATTTTTAAAAAAAACTGTATTGAAATCATCTACATCATTACCCAAACTTGCGATAGCTTCATTGTATTCATTCTCTATCTTTTCTGCTTCAGTTTGTTTGATGGTCTTAGACGACTTAACGGTAGTGTTATTACTGGAGGGCTTGGGGCGGTCGCTTGCAGAACCGCTCCCACGGCCAACTCCAGTGGTTCGCCTGGGGGGTGTGGCGACCGATGAATAACTAAGTTCTTCTTTCTGTGTTTTTTTTGTACGTTCTGCAATGGCAATACTATCCCTCAACTTGACTTCACGCAGACTATCTTCTCGCTCCTTCTTAGCACGTACATAGGCTTTGTCCAGGCTATCAGCAATGAATTTTTTTTGCTGATCAGTTGATGTGATCGCATCGATCTGCTGACCCATACTACCCGTAGTAGATCCTGGTCCACCGGTGGCTGAAACAGTTGATAATTTCTCCCACCCATTGGCGTTATTGGACGATTTACTATTAACCGCAGTTGTATTATCCGGAACTTTTTTATCGTCTGCAAAAACATCCTCTTTCAGCTTACAGCTGAAGAGAAGCGCGACAAAAACTATAGTGTATAAAGATTTCATGATTAATTGTTTAACGGTACTTGAATGATACGCTAGGTCTTGCTTCTATCCTGCTCTCGCAGTCAGTAGAGCATACCCATGCTGGTCCACACCTGTAAGCCCCTTCGAGTTCATTGATGGCTTTTTCACACACTGTGCAGTGTGCATCGTCGCCTATCTCATCCGGATCGGTGATCTCTACGAACTCTGAACTGTATGCCTCAACATCCTGATCTAAGTATTCCTCCAGCGAGTGCTTGAATTGCTCCAGGTTGCGCATGAGTTCTTCACGGTTATCGGCTTTTCTCATGAGTTTCCGTTTATTGGTTTCTCACCCCTTCTGTTCTTTACTTCATTTCGCTCTTTGATCTTACCGGCTGAACGCTTGATGGCACTCATAAGCAGAACAAATAAACCGATGAATACAGCGATGAATAAAGCAATACGCCACCAGGGTACTTGATCGATTTTGTCAACGAGTCGGTTAAACATCCCATAGGTGGCGCCCAGGATGAAAACGACTGTTACGATGATGCGGAGTTTGTTCATTTTATTGTGGGTTTTTATTCGAGGTTTTTTGTTAAAAGAAGCCGGGGTAGAAACCCCAGCCGTTATCCATGTTTAAGTAGTAGACTCTTTTGTTTTGTTTTAAATTTTTACGACGTTGTTGTCGCCTGTCGATTATCCATTGTTGTACTCACCTTGCAATCATCCATCACTTGTTGCACTCACCTTGCAATCATCCGTCAGTAACACCGAATGTAAAGTTACTTGTCGCCACACTACCGTTGCACTCACCTTGCAATCATCCGTCAGTAACACCCTGTGGGGCTACAATTCTTTTGGTACGAGATTTTCTTTCTTTATTAGTTGGATAATTTTCAGGTGTACTCGCTTCTTTGCTTACTCTTCCACCAGATTTTTTATTTCTGGTTTTTCTTTCAGCTCCACGAGTGTACTCGGTCAACACATCCGAGGCAGCCATACCGGCTGCGAGTATATTCTTGGCTGCGTTTCCATCCCTGTCGTGGGATTCACCGCAGTTATTACATGTCCATTTTGTTTTTGAACCAAGAGTTGTATTCTTTACTCCACAATGACTGCAATTCTTGCTACTTGGCTCCCAGCGGCTCACCACAACTACTTTCCTTCCCTTTTGTGCAGCCTTGTATTCAATCTGTGTACGCAGCATGGCAAGACCACTATTGACAATAACACGATTTAATCCCTGTTTGGCTTTTACATTCTTACCCGGCTCTTCTACAGTACCTTTTGCCGTTCTGCTCATATTCTTTACCGCGAGATCTTCGATACAGATGGTATCATATTGATTGGTCAGACCGCAGGAGATTTCGTGTAAAAGATTGGCTCTGATAAAGGACTCTTTTTCTTTTAACCTGGCCAGTCTGATACGGCATTTCTCCTGGCGTTTACTACGCTCTTTTTTATCCCGCTTACGATGTTCAGTCTTGCGGCTTAGATGCCTTTGTACCCGGCGTATAAGAGCTTGGATATGCTCCAGTCTTCGTTTCATTCCTTCACTCTTACCCGACTTAATTATTCCGGCTAAATCAACTTTATCCTGGCTAACAGAATCATGAATCGTAACCAGGTTACGAACGCCCATATCCACCCCAACAGCTTTTCCGGTGCCGGGTAACTGATGTTTGGATTCTTCCATTTCCACAATGGCTGAGGCGTAGAATTTTCCTGATGCAGAACGGCTAACTGTGATCCGCTTTACCACACCTTCCAACCTGCGGTGTATCGAACCCTTAACCAAGCCTACTTTTGGTAGATCAATATGCTGATCATCCGGAACAAAACTGTTCTGTAAGAAGGTGCAACTTTGCTTATCATAACGACTCTTGAATTTTGGGAAACCTTTTTTTGTCTTAAAGAAAGCTTTGTAAGCGAGATCTAGACAGGTCATTTCGTAGTTCAGCGTCTGAGCTGCAAACTCTTTTAACCACTCATTCTCTTTCTTTGCTTCCTGCAACTGTTTCACGAGATCATACTCACTTACGGTTACACCGTGGGCACGGTATGCATAGATCTTAACCTCCAGTGCAATATTGTAAACATAACGACAGGCAGCAAAATATCGCAGGAAAAGCGCTTCCTGTTCTTTATTCGGATATAAACGATATTTAACTGCTTTGAGCATTGCCTATTATTGATTGTTACCAAAATGAATCCTGATACCGAAATAGAATGAGTAATTGTATTTGCCCAGGGTTTCGTTAAACAGTACCTTTTGTTCTCCTGCAATAAAAAAACCTAGTGTTGGATCATAGAAATACTCTCCCAACAATTGACCAGAAACACCATAATTCATTCTCTTACTCGTGGGTAAACTCTTGTATACAGATGATTCATTCTCCAATTGTATAACACCACCCAAACCTGCCATTACATTGATCTTCTTCTTTGAAGTCATATATGTATTACCGACGAGGTAATAACGGCCAGTAAGTCCGAGAGAAATACTACTATAGCGGATATCCTTATACCTGGAGAGTTCAAGACCCGCTTCGGTCAGGAATGAGTATTTGGCATCATTTGAGTATTCAAGACCGATCTTCACCTGATCACCCGGTGTGCCCGTTCTGCCATAGCTGAAGTTCCAGCTGTGATATGGATCGCCAATTTGCGCCTGGCTATAGATAGCCAGAAAAGCAGTTAATGCTATGAGTAAATAGTATTTCATAGTATGGTTTTTATAATTTTTTTGTCATCCATTTGATCGAGCAATTCGATCAGATTTTTTCGTTCTCCTTTCTCAAATTCCATCACCAATACACCTGCTACACTTCGGATCTGAATACTGCTTTTATCCACTGTTGCAAACGTGGTACTCTGTGCTACATGTAATCGCAACTGCTTACGTATCGCCGATATGGTTTGTGGTTTATTCATCGTAATTATTTTTTACCAAACTGAAATTGGAATTGAAGCGCAAACGTGTTGCGCAAGGGTGAATAGGAAGCGGTCTTACCAACCGGCTGTAAGTATGCTAGGTTAACTGTATAATCGCTTTCCTGATAACCCCAGTTGATACCCGCTCCTACTGCTAAATAGGTTCTACCACCTACTGCCGGATTCTCGTAAGCATATCCCGCACGAACGCTAAAGCGTTTCTCAAACATAGCTTCACCATAAAGTGTATAGCGCAGTTGTTTGATGTTCTCTCCCATTCCACCCGGTGCATCTGACCAGGTGCTGAATATGTTACTGATTACACTGCGATTTGGATCTTTACCTGCTATGATCGCACCTGAACTATCCCTGATCGGTAAAGCCGGTACAAGAGGCTTATCAATCTGTAAACCGGCTAACCATGCGAATGACTGCATCGAGTACTTATCATCATCATAATAGCCGTCAGAGAATGTTGCTCCAAGGCTCAGGTTCATGGGCTGATAAAGTTTGCCATTCAACTTACTTCCAATGTTCTGCAGTGCAGCACCTACTCTTACTTTCTGGTAAACATCACGCAGGAATATGCTATGCAGATACCCGATATCAAAACCCATTGCAGGGCCACCACTGATGGTATTGCTGCTGTTGAGATCGGTAAGTCTTGATTGCTGTAGATATCTCAGGGAAGCACCCAGGTATCCATTGTTGGCCACCTGTAAGCCATAGCTGGCCGTAAAAGAGAACTCAGATTGTTTGATACTGGTAATATCAGCACCGTATTCATTGCGAAGTGTAATACTCCCGTTGGTGAAATAGTTTATAGCAAATCCCAATGTATGCTTATCACTTGCGAGGAATGCGTATTTAAGCCCCATTTTTTTGGCATCCTTACTGATACTTGGGAAATTCATGTACTCAAAAGCAATATTGTGCTGCGTTACCAATAATGCCAGTCTGGCGGGGTTTCCACTTACAGCACTGATATCTGCATCGAGGGCGGTTGTAGCACCGGCAAAGCCCGCTGCCCTGGCTTCTGATGGAAGCTGTAAACTCGGGAAACTGGTCGGTGCTGTTCCCGACGTTTGTGCATTAGTACGACAAATGCAGAACACTGACAGAATGAATATGATGTATATCTTTCTCATAATACCGTTACTGTTTTAATGGTTTGCATTGATTTTGCTCCGAGATCATCTGTTACCACAACACCAACTGTATGATCTCCTGCATAGAATGTTGTTTTGATTGTTGGTGTCAAAAGTGTTGTTGCAACACCATCGATATAGAATGTATAACTGATGATCCGGCTCATGGGGCTTTTTGACATCGAGGCATCGATACTATACTGAGCCTTACCAGGAGAATAATCAGTGGGATTCATCCTAAAATCAGCCACGGGAGGGGTATTGGCGACTACTCTTACCGGTATGGTTTTGGTGTTGGTTTTTTCCAGTTTATCAATCACTGTAATAGATAATGGGAATACACCTACCTGCTTACTGGCAACGTAGATAACACTTGCCTGATTCAACGGTATGGCTTTGGTCATCTTAACGCTATCGTAGAATACTTCCAGGTTACCTGTGCTGTCAATAGCGACAATATGCATACCTGGAGCCATACTGTCTTTCACGGTTATCCTTAAGAATCCTGCGCCCTGGAAATGATTCATGTAGTCTCGCTCACGGATCTTCAGGCTATCTCGATCCGTTAAGATCACCGGTGGTTGATTTACTCTCTGCAGAGACTCATATTTATCCGAGCATCCGGTGAGAATAAACACTAAGCAGATAATACTATTTGCGATATACTTTATCCTCATTGCTTTTATTTTTTTATTAATAATCATCGCTTCATCGCCTACTCTTTCACAGTTACCTGCTTTTTTCAGCTCCACGACTGTAATCTGTTAGCACAACCGATGCTGTTTTTTCCTGTCAGCAACAGTTTTATTTTTTATAGACTTTGTCTTCGTAATCAAAAGTTTTAGATTTAATACGAATCGTATAAACCACCCCACCAAAGAGTCGATCACTTGGTAATTTGATCACCTGATCGCCGCCTGGTAGTGTTATTTGCTCGGCATAGATGATTCGACCGGCCAGATCGTTGACATAGTACATAGCTTTTTCATCCGGTCCTCTTAAGCTATACTTCAGTCTGAGATCACTCGTGAACGGAATCGGGAATGCAGCCATAGAATAGTTGCGCTGCACGGCTATGCTGTCACTCGGTCTTGCTGACGGATCTCCGACCACATAAACATGTCCATTGAAAGAATTTGCACAACCAAATGTGTTGGTAATATTTACTTTGAGTGGCATGTAACCGCTATTCCTCGTATTGTAGAAATGCTCAACAGGATTGAGTTGCGTGTTCGCACTCATTTGATCGCCAAACAACCAATTGTATTTCTTACCAATGGTATCTGTGGTAATGAATTTCAGTTTAAGGATCTGTCCGCTCTTAACAGTATCAACCGGATTGATTTCAATAAAACCAAAAGGTCTAGGTACAACCGTTGTCCATACGGTATCATAACCCGTACATCCTTTATCGTTACTTTGAATATAATATGGCACTCGACGGATCTCGAATTGATCATTGTATAGTGATTCATTTACTTTATCTATGCCTGTTTTTGCTTCATTGCGTATGCCTTGAACAACAGGCCTTGACCAGGCGAAACTGGCCGTCTTGACATTACTTTCAGGTACATAATTTAAGGTAGCAGAATCGCACACTTGTGCTACCAGTGGCGTAATAAGTCTTGGCGTAGGATTCACCGTCACTTGTAATGTATCAGTATGATCACAGCCACCAGGAAGAGCCATAGTTATGATATATTTCACCTTTACGGGCAGTGCTGTTGTGTTATTTAAATACTCGTTGATCTCACCTGTATTTCCTGTTGCAGCAGCATTGCGAATACCTGCTACTTGAGGACGAACCCAACGAATACTAACACCGATTTTTGACTTAACAGAGGGCTTAATTGTATAACTAAACAGACTCATATCACAGACATCTGCAACTGTCTTAGTTCGCGGTGCTTTTTGACCCATAGCAACATGGGTTAGTAACATAACTATGAGAATAGATGTTAGCTTTTTCATGCTGCGAAATTTTTGGATGAAAAAATTGTTGAAGGAGAAGCAGGGAAAAATCTCCCTACTTCCTTCAACTTGGATCGCCATGGGGGGAAGCGCATTGTCAACATAGGTGTTGGGCGAACCACCACCTGTACTTGTTGAATATATGAACAGCCATTCGCTGTTATCGTAATAGTATAGGTAACTGTGATATCATCATCTGAATTATTCACTAAAACTTCACTTATATTTCCTGTACCAGTAGCTGCGGGATTGGCAATACCTGGTATCGCAGCCCTGCTCCAGCTGAAGCTTGCACCGGCCACCCTACTCATAGGTATATACACAAAGCCTGTAGAATCACAAATAGCAGCAGGAGTAAGCGTTGTTGAAAGCTTTGGCGTAGGATTCACACGAATCGTATAATTCATTTCCTTCCCTACACAGTTGTTTGCAGTTGGAATAACATACACACTATCGTATATCGGCATGATCGTATCATTAATGGCTCTGAACGGTGCGATACTTCCTGTTCCTGATGCTGGTATACCAATTGCTGGTAAAGTATTGCGCCAACTGTATGTTGTTCCAGTCACTGGTCCATTAAATGCCATGGTTCCAATCGTTGCATCATTACACACAACGATATTGCCCCACTGATTCACGCTCGGTGTAGGATTCACCCGGATGGTGAAACTTACCACAGAACCTGTACAGCTATTCGCTGATGGAGTAACCCGAATCGTTGATGTAATAGGAATGATGCTATCATTACGGCCAGAGAATGTGTTGATATCTCCTGTTCCTGAAGCTCCAAGACCGATATATGTTTCATCATTCGTCCAGGTATAAGTTGTACCGGCTACTGATCCGTTAAATACTACTTTCTGTGTAAGATCCTTATTGCACAGTACCTGGTTCGTAACAGCAACTACATTCGGTGTAGGATTTACTCGAATGGTAAATCCAGAAGGAGTACCAATACAACCATTGGCAGTTGGGACTATTCTTATGTTTGCTGTTACCGGTGCTGTGCCAGAGTTAATGGCAGCAAACTGGCTGATATTGCCCGTACCGGCAGCAGCAAGTCCGATGCTGGTCAGCTCATTTGTCCAATCAAAGGTTGAACCTGCAACTGGTCCCGTGAAATATATGGCTGTTGTACTGGCACCATTACATACTACCTGGTTAACCTGCGGTGTGACAGTTGGTGTTGGGTTCACACGAATCGTGAATGTTGTAACTGGTCCGGTACAACTGTTGGCTGTAGGTGTAATTCTGATTGTTGCAGTAACTGGATCATTACTAACATTCGTAGCCATGAAGCTCGAAATATTCCCCGTTCCTGATGCAGCTAAACCGATACTCGTTGTAGTATTCGTCCATGCAATTGTTGTACCTGTGACTGCTCCACTGAAATTGATGTTCCCCGTATTGTCACGATTACAAAGTATAAGATTAGATACAGCGTTCGCTGTTGGAGTTGGGTTCACTCTTATGGTCATGCTGATCGTTGATCCAGTACAACCATTAGCAGTAGGTACCACTTGAATAGTAGCTGTAACAGGTGATGTTCCAAGGTTAGTGGCACTAAAGGGAGTGATATCGCCCGCTCCTGTAACACCTAAACCGATACTGGGTGTATTGTTGCTCCACGTATAAGTGGTTCCGCTCACAAGTCCTGTAAGAGATATTAATGCAGTTGAAGCGTTATTACAAACAACTTGGTTCACAACCGGATTGACATTCGGCGTAGGATTTACTGTTATCTTAAACACAGTCCCTGATCCGTCAATGCCTCCATTGAAAGTAGTAGATGAAGTAATCGAATATGAGCCCGTCCAAGCAACAAATGCCTGTGTTCCATTTGCGCCGCTTCCTGATCCAACGGGCGCCGTAAGCCTGATAATAGATCCTGTATTCTGAGCGGTATAACCGTGAGCGCCGGTACCGGCATTGACTTGATTCACGAGTGCTGTTGCTATGTCAGTAGTCGTGAGATCCGTTGCAAGCTTTGTGTACTCAGCAATGATGGTACTACCTACTCTCACACGGTGTATGCTTCCATCTTCACCAATGAAGGATACCGTCATATTTCCTGATACAGCTCTTATCTCCGGAGTAGAGGTAACTGTACATCCATTCGCAGACGCTGAAACAGCCACAGTAGCTACTACTGGTGCAGCACTGCTATTCAATGATCTGAAGCTGGCGATATTTCCTGTTCCGGATGCCGCCAAACCAATGGAGGGTGTAGTGTTAGTCCATGTATATACAGTACCGGCTACTGCTCCAGTGAAACTTACAGCATTCGTGAAAGTGTTATTACAAAGCACCTGGTTGCTTACCGGGTTAATACCTGGTGTTGGATTCACCCTGATCGTAAATGTCCTTACTGGTCCTGCACAACCATTTGCTGTAGGTGTAACACGGATAGTAGCAGTAACCGGAGCATTACTGGTGTTGATCGCCTGGAAGGAAGCAATATTTCCTGTTCCGATAGAAGGAAGCCCAATTGAAACTACATCATTCGTCCAGTTAAACAGCGTACCCGTCACAGGACTCGTCATATTGACCTGGCTAGTGAAGTCGTTATTACATACAATCTGATTGGAGAGCGCTGTCATGTTAGGTATCGGATTAACTCGGATGCCGAATACTGCTCCCCTACCATCAATACCACCTGCGAAAGAACTATTAGCCGTAATGGTTACAACACCTTCCCATGTCAAAGAGGCGGCTGTTCCGTTAAGGCTACTGCCACTACCCGCAGGTGCAATCAAGCTGATCACATCACCGCTACTGGTAGCACTATAACCATGAGACTGTGTGCCACCATTTACCAAGCTTACAAGCACCTGTGCAACATCCGTTGATGTAATCGCTGAAGCATCTTTGTTATACACTGCAAGTGTTGTAGTTCCTGCTCTTAGTGTGTATTTATTTCCATTGCTGCCAACACCCGCAACAGGAAGATTAGGAGCAATTGCTTTTGTTTCCGGCTGAGAAACCATCGTACAGCCGTTGGCACTGGCTGTTACTGTTATAATGCCTTCAACAGGATTATTGCCGGTGTTGATCGTAGCAAAGCTGCTGATCACTGATCCCATACCTGATGCAGGTAAACCAATCGTTGCATTACTATTGGTCCAATTAAATTGAGTACCTATTACTGTTCCACTCAGGTTAATGGTATTGGTCAGTTCTCCTGCACAACGTACCTGGCTGGCCACAGCTGCCACATTGGGTGTTGGACTTACACGAATCGTGAAGCTGGTTGAAGATCCTGGACAACCTGCAGCTGTTGGTGTAACCGTTATTGTGGCAGTAACCGGAGAGTTACCGGTATTGGTAGCTGTGAAAGATGCGATATCGCCCAGACCTGATGCAGCAAGACCAATAGAGGGAGTATTATTCACCCAATTGAATTGAGTACCAGGTACTGATCCTGAGAAGGTAATAGCTGTACTCGCATCATTGTGGCACAGTACCTGGTTAGTAACTGTGTTAACGTCCGGAGTAGGCTTAACCGTAATGGTGGCCACAGAACTATATTGTTGTGGGCAGGTTCCACTCTTAATCACAGCACGATACTGTGTTGTGACAGTTATATTCAAATAAGTTTGTTGAGTTGTTGTATTGGCAAGTGTGGTCCATGTACCTCCACTGTTCTCGCTGTATTCCCATCTTAATATATCACCGATATGGCTGGATAGGTTAAGTGTTCCATTATTGCTACCTGAGCATACTGCAGCATCCATACTTACAGTACCGCCAACTGTGTTGGCACTTACTGTAACAACAATATTCGCTACTTCGACAATGCTTGTTGCGTTTCTTGCAACGAATACAGTATATGTTCCTGATGTACCAACAGTAATTGATTGTGTTGTTGCACCTGTGCTCCAATAGTAGCTATCTCCTGCTGTTGCTGTTAATGTGGCCGTAGAGCCATTACAGAAATCAGTACCAAGGGTAGAGTTGATAGAAGTCGCTCCGGTATTGGGTGTTGAGTTCACTGCATACTGAGCCGTATTGTCGCAACCGTTTCCATCTGTACCGGTAACAGTATAGGTGGCTGTAGAAGACATTGGCTTGGTGATCACAGCGGTATTCTCTCCGCTTGACCAGGCATAAGTAGAAGCACCGGTGGCAGTGAATATGGCACTGGTTGCATTCACCGTTGCAGTAACGCCGATGGTAGGCAATGCCCATACTGTTACAGTTTTAGTAACTGTGCTTACGCAGTTGTAAACGTTCACATAAGTATAAGTGATCGTTACTGATCCGGGATTAACACCGGTAACAAGCCCTGCACTATTGATTGTTGCAATAGATGCGTCACTGCTACTCCATGTTCCGCCGCTTTGTGCATTGGTGAGGGTAATAGTTTTTCCTCTACATACGCCGTTTAATCCACCAATAGCAGGAAGAACGGTTCGTGGTCTTACCGTAATAGATTTACTAACAATTGTTGTCCCACAGACATTCGAAACAGAATAGTTGATGGTAGTTGTACCTACTGCAACACCTGTTACAATGCCACTTGCATCTACAGTAGCGATTGAGTTATCTCCACTGCTCCATGTTCCGCCTGGTGTTGTATTGGTGAATGTTGTGGTAGATCCATGACACACTTCATTGGCTCCGGAAATAGCATTAACCACAGGATTGCTGAGTGTTACAATAGTAACTGCATCAGAATTAGGTCCATCGCCGCAGTTGTTGTTCTCCCACGCAAAATATGTTCCAGCAGCACTTACCGTGATACTGTTTCCTGTTGCACCGGTATTCCATCTAATAACACCACCTGATGATGGGTTAGTGGTAATGGTGACACTATTACCATTACAGAGTACGATTGTTCCGGTCGGAGACAGTATTGGTTTGGTCGGAAGGTTCCCTGTTGTTACAACCACAACGTTGCTCGATGGCGATGCTCCACATGCGTTTGATTCGGTTACAGAATAACTACCTGCAGATGCTACTACAATACTATTAGTTGTGGCTCCTGTATTCCAATTATAATTACCTCCTGTTCCGTTTGCCGTAAGAGTTGCAGTATTCCCGTTACACAGTAATATTGGTCCAGCCGGTGTTACAGATGGTGCTACAGGTTTATTGAGGGTTGTAACAACTACGACATTGCTATTCGCTGAATTGGGTGCTGTTCCACAAGCATTAGATGTTCCTGGACTATACGCGAAATAATTCCCTGCTGCACTAACAGTTATGCTGCTTGTTGTTGCTCCTGTACTCCATATATATGAACCACTACCACCGCTTGCAGTAAGTGTTGTTGAAGCTCCATCACAAAGAAGAATAGGCCCAACTGGACTTATAGATGGTGTGCTTGGTTGTGTAGGGGTTATTCCAGTTGTTACTGTTACAACATTGCTTGAAGCTGATGCACCACAAGCATTTGATTCTGTTACAGAGTAACTTCCTGCTGATCCGACTAATAATGTATTTCCCGTAGCACTCGTATTCCAAGTGTATGTTCCTCCTGTTCCATTTGCGGTGAGTGTCGTTGTTTGACCATCACAAAGTAGAATCGGTCCTGCGGGTGTAACGGTTGGTGCAGCTGGCTTATTTAGAGTAGTTACCACTACTGCATCACTTGTTGGTGAGCTTCCACAAGTATTCGATTCAATGACTGTATAGTTTCCCGCTGTAGATACAGAGATGCTTATACCGGTCTGACCTGTTGGGTTACCGTTCCTATACCAAGTGAATGTATTGGTTGCATCCCCTACTGCGGTTAGTGTTCCACTGGCACCATCACACAGTGGCATTGGCGGTGCGGTAATAGATGGTTTGGTGGGAATTGTTTTAACAGTAACAGTTGCTGCATTACTAACTGAGGAAGTACCACAATAATTCTCTTCTGATACGGTATAGCTTCCTGCTGCTGTTGCAGTGTACGTGTTGCCAAAACCAGTAACAGGACTACCATCCTTATACCACTGATAAGTTCCTGATCCTCCTGATGCCGTTAATAACTGGCTTCCTGATCCACAGATTTCTGCACTAAGGGGGGTAATAGTTGGTGGGTCGGGTGTGTCAAAGCGACTAACGGTAAAACTTTTGATGTCTGAAAATGATCCTGAAGAAACACTAATATATACTCTTTGTCCAACTGTGAGGTTAGTCGACTGTGAAAAAGTAAAGTTGCTGTTACTAACGGTTCCAGAGAAAATAACCGGATTGAGAAGTGGGTCGGGGTCGTTCCCTATTCTTACAGTATAGTTTTGCGGCTGCCCAGTAAAGGCATTACTGTAGAAAGTAACGTTACCTGTTCCGTTATCGGCATTACAAACATATGCGACGTGACCGCTTATGTTAACTTGCGCTGTTGCATTAACAACTACCATGAGCATGAGTATGCCCAGGAGGGTCCATTTTATTTTCATCTTTTTATTTGTTTAAAGCCGTTGGCGCGGCTGTTAACAATTACTATTCGAATGAGAACACTGTTCTCTCCATCTTTGATCCGTCTTTGAATGTTATCCTGAATGTATAATCGTTATTACCAGTTGTTGTCGCTTTGCTTCCTCCAGCAGTTCCCACTACAGGGAAGATGAGATACCATTTATTTCCGAGTGTGTAAATAGTAGGGGTCTTCTTATCAAAAGCCGACGCAGATGTACTATGAGTAAAGTCCCAAACGTCATAGATCTTATTTAACAATCGGGGTTGTGTGATATCACCTGAACGGTTACCAAATGCAACAAAATGAACATTGCTAATTACTTCTTGTGGTGATTTACCTGCAAGATCCTGGCTATTAAGTTCGATGGCAACGGGAATGGTGTCAACAATTTTATATTGTTCAAAATTAAACTCGCCCGGAATGCCTGTTGAATAAAATCCAATCCTGCTTATTTGTTTTTCGGTGTTGAAATAATTATTCATCGCGACACCTGTAATCCTTGGTAATCTTAAATCCTGGAGGATTGTGGTTCCTGCAGGTAATTTAATACCTGCATCAACAATCTTTTTTATGAACATTGAGTCAAATCCGCCAGTTACTCTTGCTTGATAAACGATCTTGAATGTATCGGTACCGATATATGGATTCCCGAAATGTTTACTTGTTGGGTCATAGTATCTCCATGGCAACACTTTCATTGATCCTGGAACTGACGCTGCAATGCTCAGGGTAACTTTAGATGCCAGTGTTGGCTGAGGTGTACTAGAGATCACGGCGCTCTTTGGTCCTTCACCTGCTGCGTTAACAGCTGCTACCTGGTAGTAATAGGTTGTACCATTGGTAAGTCCGGTACGTTTGTACGAATTGGTTGTAACTGTTCCAACCTTGGAGAGGCTGGTAGAACTGGTCCCCGCATATACTGCGTAGCTGGTTACATTATCACTTGAGGGATTAATAATCCAGGTCAGTGAGTCCGCCTGATCCATTGGGTTTGCACTTACTCCCGTTACCTGGGTAGGTATTTTTTTGGGTGTTGGAGTTTCTGGATTTTTCGTACACGCTGCAAGCGTAACGATCAGGGCAATGGCGATCATGATCTTGTTCATAACAAACGATTTACTTTGAATAATAGCACTAAAGGGGGTAACAGCTTTGGAGGGGTTGGGTATCAGGGCATTGTGTGTCTTTGACACATTGAAAAAATTGGCGGCAAATAGCGCAAATTCTTCTAGAAAAAATACTACCTTCGGCATGGTTCATTTTATTTTCATTCGGGGGGTGGCCGTTGGCGCGGTTAACCCCCCACTTTTTTATATATACTCCCTCACTGTTGGCGCAGTTTGGAGCGTTTCGTTTTTTCTTTTCTGTTGTTCAATAAACATAACAGATCGGTTTTAGCATCCAGTGGATGCAAGTCTCATGTGATTGTGTAATGTGAGTTCTACTGCGGGGAGATGAATTGATGTAGAATATCTATGTAGGAGTAGACGGATAGCTACTGTGTTTTAATGATGCTTTGTTGCATCACCATGGATATTCGGATCTCATTCCGTTAGTCTCGGTCTCACTTCTTTTTGTTGCGGTAATAGACGGATCTATTTTCTTGCAACGGGTGTGTAGCAATTTGGGGGGTAATTGCTATACCAATGTTATGTTGAATTTTTCAATCAGCCAAATTTGATATGAACTTTTTTTGTCGTAATTAAATAGCTACTTATTTACTTAAAATTTCAACTATGGAATAGTGTTATTTTTGTTAACATTAGCTAGTTTCAACAATAATTTTATCACATAAACCGAACTGTCAAAGAACTATTTCTAACATAAAGATATAAAAAAAAATCAGAAAAACAAATTTCTGACTGATTTTTTTAATAAAGTATATCTTTATGCCAAGAAAACGAATCAACAAGAAAATGGCACAAGTAAAAGACAAGCGTCTGGAGTATATTGCTGCACGAGTAGTACAAGTCCGAAAGAGCCTAAATCTAACTCAAGCAGCTATTGCAGATAGGTTGGGAGTTACATCTGTATCAGTATATCAAGCTGAGCGACATCATAGTTCTCTTCTATTAGATATCATCATACTTTTTACCAACAGCTATGGGATCAATCCTGCGTGGATCTTGGTTGAAGATAACAGTAAGGTTTCGCAAGTAATAGAACGTAAGGGTCCGGGACAGATCATGCCTGAGATCACACCGGTTGAAGCTGATAACCTGGATAGTGGTCAACTTGCAACCAGAATTAGACGAGATATTTTGAAATTAAAAGAAGTAGCGGCCAATGAAGCTCTTGCAAAAGCAAAGAAGAAGAAAACTAAGTAGGTCAAGGATCTTACAATGTCCCCCCGGCATTTGCACTAAACAGGATAACCTTCTGCGATCAGGTCTTATTCATAAACGTTTTTTCTGTGGCCAATTGTTATGACTGTAATTATGAGTTTGCTATCTTGTATTTCATAGATTACTCTATAGTCACCAATTCGAATACGCCAGGCATTGCGACCTTTTAGTTTTTTACATCCTGAAGGTCTTGGCTCTGAGCCGAGTTCCATTAATTTATCCTCTATGCGCTTTTTCGATGAAACTTGTATGTTATTAAGTTGACGTAAAGCAGAAGGTAGAATTAGAACCTGATATTCAGACTTTTCTTTTTTTTCTTTGCTGTATGACATCTGCTAAAGGAATAGGCTTTTCTTTTTTCGCTTTCACCTTATCGTAGGCTCGAATATCTTCAAGTTCCTCAAGTTCTTCCAATATCATATTGTACTTTTTGATTGGAAGCACAGCAGATATTTTTTTTCCATGTTGATCAGTTATGAATGTTGTGTTTGACAAAGTCAATTCATTTAGTCGTGAATCCTAAAATTAATAAAATATTGCAAAAAAGCAATAATATTGTTACGTGTTACGTTATTGGTAACAGTAATTCAATTAATATGAAGAAAAAACAACCCTCACCGGTACATCCCGGTACCTGGCTCAAAGAGCAGTACATGATCCCGCTCGATATCACAGTAACAGAGCTGGCCGCTAACCTAGGTGTAAGTCGTAAGAATCTTTCTATCCTGGTAAACGGACATATGGGTGTAAGCCCGGAAATGGCCATGCGTCTGGCCAAAGCTTTTAATACCACTGCTGAGTTCTGGCTCAATATGCAAGTGGCTTATGAACTGCATAGAACACAGCCTCAATCAGCATTTAAGAGTATTAAAGCCTACCCTACCGGTCGTAATAAGGTTGAGGAAAAAGAGACAACCAATACTATCTAACCCAAACTCTTTGTTATGGCAAAAACAAGTAAGAAAATCGTAAAACAAACCCGAAAGCGGGGCGAAGAAGTGCTTCTGCCGGGCAACAAATATATCTATCAATCCAACCGGATCACCAACGGTCGGTTCCCACAATTCAACACCTACCACATTAAGATCTTCGTGTGTTTGCTCAATCAGCTTCAGGAAGCCATTCAGGCTAATATGGCGGGTAAGAACTGGACTCAGCTGGGACTATTCGAAGAGGTCGATAACGACAGATTAAGAATAGGTATCCCCCTATCTGAGATTGCTTCACCACAGAACTACAAAGAGGTAATCGGCTCATTCCAGGAACTCCGTAAAATCGATTATAACATACAGTCTCCGACGCAGAAGGGTTATATCCTCTATACCGGACTTATTGAGAGTTTTGAGGCTCCGGTGA
This sequence comes from Sediminibacterium sp. Gen4, assembly GCA_013391385.1. Taxonomy (GTDB): domain Bacteria; phylum Bacteroidota; class Bacteroidia; order Chitinophagales; family Chitinophagaceae; genus Sediminibacterium. Next base: position 52,591 of record JACBFI010000020.1, read on the forward strand.
AAGAGAGCGGTAAGAGTATTATCTATGTCAATATTGTGAAGTCCGTAGCCAGGGATCTGATTGAGGTTGACCGCAGGGACGGCCACCCAATGCTTTTTACGAAGTATATCTACGAAGTTGTAATGCGCAGTTCTTCGAAGTATACCTGGAAGATCTACACCCTGATCGCATCCTGGCGATCAAAGGGGGGCTTTAAGATCACGCTGGAGCGTTTCCGTGAACTGTTGGGCCTCGAGCCAGATGAATATCCTAACTACGCCGATCTCAAACGCCGTGTAATCCTTCCAGCGCAGAAAGAACTGGATCATCAGGCTGACTGTTGGTTTGAGTGTAGCCAGGGAGAATTTGAGGAGAAGAAAGGCAGGAAAGTAGTAGGGCTGAACTTCAAGATCATTACCCCTGAATTTGAAGAGGTCAGCGATATGAAGAAGAACCAGGTAGTCACCCTACTCAGGGAGCAGTTACGCTTCAAAGTGGAAGACTTGGCGGCTCTGGAGCCTATCTTCCATGGCCAAACCGATTACGGGCTTCTCCTGGGTAAGATATTTGAACTCATAAGCTACGTGAGTGAGAATAAAGACAGCATCGCCCATCCCAAGAAGTATGTTACAGCTTCGATCCTGAAGCAGTTCGCCTAATGGTTCGGAGTTCTGATTTTGTCGCAATACACTGGGGGTGATCTCTATTTTTGTCGTAATAGATTCCTGTTTTTGGGGAAATATTCTGAATGAAGAGTTCTGATTCTGTCGTAGAACAGGCACTAAAGGGGAGGAAAAATGAAAAATGTGGTGAGAAAATGGCATTTAAAGCTGGTTTAAAAGGCTCTGATTCCGTCGCAATAGAGATAATGGAGTTCTGATTCAGTCGTGATGAGAGTTCTGATTTTGCCACAGTAACCTTCTGATTTAGTCGCAATTACCTTCTGATTTTGTCGCAATAAATCGGCTGTAATCCTTACTGGTATTGTATTTGGCGCACCTTACAATCTATACAATTGATAAAACAATAAAAGAATCAAAGGAAGTTTTTAGTTGAAATGTGTGGAAAGTTTTGAAGAAAGCAGGTCAAATTGGCAGAAAAAAGCGAAGAAAAGAAGAAAAAATCATCAAAAACAAGTTGATTTTACCGGCGGCGGGCTGAATAGTTCTGATTTTGTCGCATTAGTGGTTTTATCCTGGATATTGAGTATTCTGATTTTGTCGCATTAGATTGTAACTATATGATTATTAATTAATTATAAGCGGTTCAATATTTTAGCTTGTCTCCCCTATTGTGTACCTGCCTGCAGATAATGTATCAGGTAGAGCAGCAGGATCAGCCATATAAGCCAGTATTGGTGGTTTCCTTGGCTTTATTTATGCTGGTGGGATAAGTCTAAGGAGCGTAGTAAATAAAGTGCCAGAATCGGGCTTATTTGAAGATTAAGCGATGTAGTTCCTCTACGACAGAATCAGAAGTTGACGATATTCTATCAATTATTGTTTCAATAAAGTTCGACTGTTTATACTCTCTGCAGCAGGATCTATCAGCTGGCCGGTGACAAATCAGTCGACTATATTGGCTGAGGCCTGTAACTCGAGCTGCCGGAACCGGTGAATTTCATTCGACCAATTTTTACCATAATAGAAACCCGGACATCCCTTTATTATGAATACGAACATCTTTATTCTGGTATTCCCGGATCTGCTCCTTCAAGAGCTTAGTATACTGAGATAACATGAACTCATTAAAAGGTTCTATACTTTCTTTTTCTCTAGATGTATTAAGAGCATTGATATAATCAACTTTATCTTCCTGGTAAACAATTCCTAAAGGTAAATTGAATCGTTGCTGAATATAATTCATCAATAATCGAGAGGTTCGACCATTGCCATCATAAAAAGGATGAATAGATACTAAATTATAATGAGAGGAAAAACTAAGTTGTAATTGTTGCTCAATTGTTGAAATACCGGATATGTTATTTTGAAGATCTGCAACAAAAATTTTCATGAGCAATTGAACTTTATCATACCCGGGAAAATACTTTCCTCCAGCACTTACATTTCCTTTTCTATACTCCCCTTTTGTGCCATCAACTGAACCCAATGGTGTGTTGTATACAGAGCCAGTATTCTTCATCACAAGACTATTAATCTTCTGAATAAAGTTTTCTGTGATCGCTGAATGAGTCTCAGCTGCAAGCAAACAGAACTGCAATGCAGCATAGTGATCTCTGGCCATTAAAGAATGCTCCAGTGGTTTACCTTTCGGCGTTATCCCCTCTTCAATTAATAATCTTGTTTCTGTTTCTGAAAGTGTAGATCCTTCAATAACTGTGGAGTGATGTGTAATAGCAATAGCATTGAAATTATCATGACCAATAACATCATGAAGTCCAAGATCGTTGTATTCCTGGATCAGGGGTAATATGTCTTTCAAAGCTTTCATTGCCTCTATAAAGATACGAAACCGTATGACTTAGCAGAGTCGACTATTTTATCCCGGGCCTAGGGCTGCAGCCGGCAGTTACACTGATATACGGTCGACTGATTTCCCACCGATCAGCAGCTGGATCTCCCGGGTCGATTAAAATTCGGTCGAACAAACAAAATAGCCGCCCGAAGGCGGCTACCCCTATAAAAACCCGCTCACATTGATACACCGAGCGATTACTCGCTTGCCATCGGCGTACCATCCGCTTGCATCTTTAGGATCACTTCATCTTTCTTAAGCAGGATATCATGAACTTTCAACCCAAAAGGATTCCATTCACTAAAGGGAGTATTATCGAGTGTTAACTGGAATATTTGTGATTTACGAATGCGTCCATATTGGTTGATACGATCATTGGTCATAAACACGTCAGCGATATAAGGACTATGGGCTTGTATGACCCTTACACTATCAACAACAACGGTAAACTGTGCATTCTCCGCAGCTGCTGTTTCATAAAGTTTATTATTTACTAAAGCCTTGATAAAATCTTGTGCCGGTGTGCCCGTTTCTGCCAGGTTGAATGCTGTTGTAACAGTGGTATCAAAAGTGTATTTATTTCCCTCCAGTAAAAGCTTGACATACGAGGCTGAGAAGTACCATATCTTATCCTCTACCCTTTCTACACGCTTAACACCATAGGTACCGTCAAAGACATAAATCCTGTCCTTATTCGAACTTATAATCATAAAGCCGCCCAGGATCATCAAGATTAACACAACCAATAAGGCAATGATCATGAGCCTAAATGTCCGGATCTGCTCCTTGGCCAGCTTTTCAACGTTGGTCATGGTTTCTAATTTGAATTGCTCCATGAGAGTTATTTAAATATTTTTTGAATAATTTTATTGATGGATTGGGATGTTGCATTACCACTACCTGCCATATTTCTACCCGCTGATGCCCCAGCATTCAACATACCAGATCCAATCTTATTTCCTACCCCTTTTGCTCCTTTTGCAGCTGCATTTTTTGTAACTCCTGATAAAATTGCCATGCCACCACCGGTGAGCGCCGTTGCCTTTCCTACTGTTGTTGAGAAGAAGCCTCCGGACTGCGAACCACTAATCAGCATATCGCTGATCATAGGGGTCATAGCGATCATGAAGATCATAACCACCAGTGCCAGAATAGCCGTAAATGATACCAGATTTGAAATATCAAGGTTACCTGCTTTTGCCAGTACATCTACTCCCTGCAATTGACCGAGAATATTAGCAAAGCCAATAGCTTGGGCAATAAGTTTCAGGACTCCTACTATCATTGGCCACAAACAAAGACTCAGTAGGTATTTGAGGTACTGCGTAACCCCCTGAGTGAAGCCTGGCAAAAATGACATTGTTAGAACAAGCGGAAAGAATACTACTAGTAGTTGTACCAGGAAATCCGCAAAGACCGTTGTAAAGAAGCATGCTAATTCATAGAGCATCAAGAGCAACTCTAATATCCAGTAATAAAGACTACTCACAATCTTCTGGCTGCTACGCTCTACTGATGCACCAATCGTACTCATCCAGCCACTCGCATTCTTCTTATAATTATCATCGATAGCCTTAGTTACGGTTTCTCTGTAAGATGTAAGCATCTTATCTACATTCTCATTATCATCCGTCATCGTAATAACATTTGCCGCTGCACTCTTAACGCCTAACAATATACCCGTAGCCTGAGCCGTGAATACCTTACTGAAGACAATTAATGCCAGTACTGCAAACATTTTGCCCCAAAACCATCTGTCCGACTCTTTTCCTTCACCCTTCATTATACCAAAAATTTGCATGAAGGCAACAACAATAAACACAATAACCATTAAGCCTTGAGCAAAGCCAAACACTCGACCTTTTACAGCACTATTAGCACCACCAGAAACCTGACCTGAGATCTCCTTAGAAAACTCGGCTAGCCAATTACTGAATTTTGAAACTGCTGATTCTTCAACAGCTTGTGCATGTACCAAAGTTGGTAACAAAAGAGCCAACAAACTAAAACACGTAAAAGCGGCTGTTCTCGCGAATCGTTTTTTCATGGTTCTTAAAGTTTTCAAATTTTGACAATTCGTTATCCAGCATATTCAGGATGGCATTTGCTTCCTGTAATTCCCGGTAACATTTATCCAACATATCATCATTGGCTTTTAAATTTTCCAATATCTTTTGAGGGTCTGGTTTTTCACTTTTTTTGCCAAATCCAAATAAGTCACCCAGCTTGCTAAAACCGCCACTGGCAATGATTTCACCAATATCCGCTCCCGAACCGATGATATCCATTGCAGATCCTCCCTCATTAAGAATATCCATTAATTTTTCTCCAATGCGGATACCATCTGTAATCAGGTTTACATAGTCCCGCGAAGAATTAACGTGCTTATCACTTAACCACATAGCCTCATTAAAGAAAGCAATGAAATTGCGCTCAGATGCATACTCAGACATCGATCTTACATTACGATACTTTTGATTTACACGATTGGTAAATTCAGCCGTCTTGCGGATCTCATCACCCACCTCAATCCACCTGGTGGATGATTTAAACGTGTTCATGATACTGCTGATTTGACCAGAGATCCTGGAAACCCAACTAAGGGTTTCTCCCACATCTGTTTGTGGGATTGCTTTTGCCGATGCTAACCAACAACAGCAAAGCACTAAGATTAGTTTTTTCATACGAGTTGTAGTTTTTTATTTTCCTGCTCATCAAGCAGGTTTTTAATTGCGATATTGATATTATCCGCTTTATTGCGGTATTCATTTAATTTATTATTATCGTCCGGACTAGAGGTGTATAACCAATACTGATACGGCGCTACATCTATTCTCATCACTGCTCCAACGCCATCAAACTCCATGTAGATCTCTTTAAATTTATCATCAATCGAAAAAAGTAAATCACGATTATAATCACTCATATTCAATTTCGCCTGTAACTCACGTCTGTTGTCCTCTTGACCAACTGCAATTTGTTTTTTAAGGAATTTCATAGATGATGATTTGATCACCATTTCACCAATCTCCTTATTGTCTGCTATATCAGATACACTCTGTGTGATAATGATCAGTGTTCCCTTATGCTTTCTAAAAGTCCTTACACAATAGTCAATAAACCCAGAGGTATTGCCATATTCACCGCTCAAAAGCATCCAACACTCATCGAGTACAAATACAAGCGACTTATTCCCCCTTTTGTGCTTATCCTGTATCAATCTTCTAACAACTAGGGCTGACAATATGAAGTATGTTATCGTAAAGAGGATCTTATCATTCTTGATATTCTCCAACTCGAAAATCACAAATCGATTCTGTAACATACTCGATGTATCAGAGGCATTTTCATCGAACAGATAACCATAACGCCCTGAAGTACCATCATCTCTTTTCTTACAGAATTGACCCATCACTAACTTGAATCCTGCTTTATCAATATCAAGATCCTGAAACTCTTTGTCTTTCTCCAGTCCATTGATGGCGTGTGTGTAGAAAGCATCGTAATTTGGTGAGAGATTCTTTTGATTACAATAATGCATGTAATTACGAATCAGTTTGCTCAATGTTTGGCTTGTAACATTATCCAGGCTTCGGTTTTTATCACCTCCAGCCCAGCATGTAAAAAATAATGCAATCAAAAAATCTTCGTCAAGTTCATCTTCAAATTGCCAAATACCGTCCTTTTTACTTAATACTGAAAATGGATTGAGTTTCAAAGGATTTTCCTTGGTGCATTCCATGTTAATTCCCCGATGATACTCTGCCAGTTTCTTATAAGAATATCCCAGATCACTGACGATCACATGGTGACCGGCCATGATAAAATTGTCCAATAAATAGTTAACGGTAAATGATTTACCGGTTCCGGAAGCACCGAAAATTAGGATGGTTTTGTTTGTCGTATTTGCGTTTATGATATTGATAAACAATAGGTTGCCGCTTAATCTTTCCTTAAATGGGACACCCTGGTAAGAGATATTTCTGTTGACAGAATCATTCATCGGAAATGCAGCAGCCATGGCCGCAGGAAGAATACATCGATCCACCATCGGAATAGATCCTGCTGCAGCCGGTAGATAACTCATGAAATGTGCTAAATTCTGCCGGATGTTCTCACAAACATCCATTCCTTGGGCACGCATCGAGAAGATCACATTATCAACTTCCTCTTTCATGACGTGGCTCTGGTAACTATCACCAATGAATACAACACCATAATGGAAACTCACCAAGTTCAAAGCTGAATATTCATCAATTACCTGGTTAATACCTTCCGCAGCTTCTTTGTTGTAGACTTCTTTATCATTGAGTGTAACGCCTCTCCTATTGTCTTTAAGGAATGCTTTTAAATAATCATCATCATGCTTATATATGCATGTACAAACGATCTTCGGAAGATGGCCACCATAATATAATTCATTCATGAATGAACCCGGCAGGTGGTTATACTCCATATATTCACCATAGGCAGAAATGTCATTTGGTAATCCATCTTTATAAAGATTGATAGTGCGTATGATTTTATCTCCAACATGAAGCAAATCATTTGTTTCGTAATAATCCTTTTCTGATAATCCTTTTTGATTAATGAATCCGAGTGATAAATAATCCTCGAATATTAATTTATTAATGGCGTTAGCTTTTAATTCAATAACACCGATACTTATATCGGTGAATACTTTCGCCAAACCCTTGGCCACGGAATTGAAATTATCCAGACTTTTTGTAGAAAAGGTATCACCTTCTAGGATACTATAATTTGATTCCTTAGGTTTTAATACCTGGTTAAGGAATGTTGCGTTTTTGCTTTCAGATTTTTTTGTTAAGATCAAAAATGATCTTGAATGCAAAGGTGACTCTACATTGAAATGTCTTACCAATGCAATAGTATTATCATCCTGTAATGGTAATTTATTTCCATCAACGTTTAAGGGCTGAGGACTAATGAAATCAAGGCGTTGAACGATATAACCCCCCTGTAATCTTCCTATATAATCGCCCAGCGAAGCAACAAGACCTTCATAATATGCAGGTGGACGAGAATGTAGTAGTGGTAATTTCAACTCGAAGATCCTTGAGATATCTCCGTTACGAGATACAAGGATATTTTTTTCTTCATCATACCCTAAATATGGCAGTATCTGATCCAGGTGAACACCCCGGATCGATTCAGAAGATTCTTTTTTCCCCTTTTGTGTTTTTTTCTTGAAGAACATATCCTACCCCCTTTTGCGGTGGGCAGAAATATTGATTGTGTTTATAGCTAATTTTTTTCTACGACCATGGTAATTATTAACCATAGTCCTTTGTGGTGCCAGTAGTGTTAAGTAGATATCTTTAAACCTCACTACTCGGTGATATTTAAATACTTTTTGGTAATATTTTAATGCTATAACAGGCCATCCAATACAAAGGATGGTAAATACAATCAGTAGTTCCGCGCTTGCGTTTACTTTGAAAAGAATGATGGTAATGATTGCCAATAAAATTTCGGCTAGTAAAATAAAGATGGACGCAAAGATATTCAGCCGGTAAAACGTTGTACCGTCTCTACGAATGACAGAATAGATCCTTGCGTCCATAATCTTTTAAATTTACCTTATCCAGTAAAGCTTACTTTAATAAGGTATGGAACAGCCAGCCACCAGATAAGCTGAGCAAATCCTATATACATAAGTGTCATTAAATGACCTTTGCGTTCTCCGTCACCCTGACCCTGGCCGCCGGCTTCAGAGGACATCAAACCTTTAATAGGTTTCAAAAGTGAAACAATAGTAAAAATCACAACAGCAATACTCGCCATGTTGTAAAGGCTTTGATAGAGTGGATCTATCTCTGAATTACTTCCTGCTGTCTTAGCTTTGGAAGCAGATAAATTGGGCTGTGCCCATGAGGTAATTGAAAGTAAAACCATTACAAGAAATGCAAATAACAGTTTCATCTTCTGGCTGATTTGCACGATACCTGGCACTACCAGACATACGGCTCCGCTCAGCTGCGGGTTCATTTTACTTTTCATTTTTATTGGGTTTATTATAGATTAAGAACTCACGTAAAGGATGATGTTTGCACACCTGGCGTATCCTTTCGCCGAGTTGTTGTCTGCTCTTTTGAAGCTAATCGTTTCTGCGCTTACTTTTTATATAGGCTATTACCTATGATTTCGGCTCCACGACTATAATCGGTAGACACTACCGATGTTTTATTTGATATCAAATATATTAATAAAAGTTATTGAAAAAACAATTATTTCAATCGAATGTAAATGTTTAAACTGTCAGCAAAATAACTCATACCTGCCGGGGCTATCTGATTCATTGATGATTTAGGGATCTGTAATACATCGTAAGCCTTTGATGATCCCTCCGGTATGAACTGAGTAATTTGTCCTGTGCCCCACGTGCTTAGTATTAATCCCTTAAACTGATCCAATGCTAACTGCTGCTCTTTGCTAAGGCCCTTTAGAGAAGCCTCTCGGTATCTATAATTGTCGCTGATGTAGAAGTACCAAACCAGTGATAATACTGTGATACTTAACACAAGGACGGACAACCAAAGATTTTTTCCGAGGCCATACAGGAAGGCCTGACCTTTTGAAGCCATTTGATATACCGGCCTATCCTGTTTTTTTATTTCATGAACCACTTCATCACGAATGGCATCAACCATCACGACAAAAGTTTTGTCAATCTTAACGCCATACTTTGAGTGCAGATCAGCAATACGCTGTTCAAGAGATTTTTCGCTCATGATTAAATTTTAGCCAGTTCGTTATTCATTTTCAACTTCGCTGTGAATGACAAATTCTCTACGCCTAATCCTTTCTCGATATTAGAAAGAATATTTTTTCCGGTTTCATTTGAAATGTCAAAATCGCCAAAACGCTTTACAGAATTGACTTTTTCACCAGATGCTTTTGCAAACTGATTCAGTTCATCCAATAAATGTTCGAAGTTGTAAAACATTGCTTCATTAGCCATAATATTAACTTCAAAATGATCTCCAAGCAGATCTACTAACTTTTTAAGATAATCAGTGCAACTTCCAAAGGCTGTACCACCGGCAACAATAATGTTAAATACAAATTTTACATTCAAGTGTTCTTCAAAGGCTTTTAAATCTGTTGGTAACAAATCCTTTGTGATCAACTCAGTAAATTGTTGTGATTCAGGTGCTCCAAAATCTAAGTAATAATTATCATAATCAAGATCCTTCACCATCTGTTCCATGATGCTTAATAATTTGTCACGAACAATTTTACCACGAGCATCAAGCAAAGAAATTTCTGCTATTCTTAATGGTTTTCTGTTCTCTAGGAATTTTAAATTCCTAATCGTTGACTTTGTTGAAGCATCGGCATCGGCGAATAATGATCTTTCATTGTTCTGCTCTTTGTAAGCCTGCAATACGGTAAGGAATGATTTACCTGTACCTCCTTTTTCCTGGAGATTGAAAATAAATGTCTTCATTTCTTGTTTTTTTGGTTTTGGTTCTGATGAATGGGTTTGATTTGAATTTTCCGTGGTTTGATGTTCCTCGATCAAAACATCTGTATCAGATGAATCGACCTGACTGGGAGTTTTGTGTGATTCCCTTTTTTGATTTTTTGGGTTCATATTATCTAATTTTTATAGGCAATTACATTAACTTAATAGAACTACCTTCTTTTCTAAAGGCTTCTTTGCTAAACTGAAATTCTGTCTTTTTGTCTGATTTCTTTATTCGATCCTTTTTGCCGCTGTTGCCGGTTGATCCCTTTTTCCAACGCAAAAGGAATGCGCGAAAACTTCGCACTTTTGAACGAATGAGTTTCTTTTCTTCTTCATTCAACTGGTAAAATTGTTCCAAGTGACGATATAGAACCATTGGTGAAGAATTAGCGGCTATTTCACTAAACTCTGGGTCTACCAATATGGCTCCATACTTTCCATACTCTTTCTCATTATTCCTAAAACAGTCCAGAAAAGCTTCTTTATTCATGGTTAAGAGTTTTATCTATTCGCTTTTTCTTATAAACGCAATATTATAAATTTTATTGTCAGATTACTTCCAAATATAGCTTATTTATTTCCCTTTTGTGCTTTTCCTCTGTTTTCTTTGTCATTTTATAGTTAAATCATTGTCATTTTATAATTATGACTATAATACGGATATATAATAACAATTAAAGGAAACGATATGACTATATTATGACTATAAATGTAAATTCATTTTTTTGATGTTTACAAAAAAAATTTAAAAAAATGCTGATTCTACGGCTCCTAAGCCTAAATTTGAGTAATTTGTAGGAAATAGCAAGCGGTGTTTTGGTGTT